>QBLV01000033.1:25722-32091 GCA_003241815.1 Hyphomicrobiales bacterium
CGACCTCGCGCTGGTCGGCCATCGCCGCTTCTGCGACGGCGCGCAGACGGGCGACGTTGGAGGCGAAGGTGGTCACGGCGACGCGGCCGGGCGCCGAATGGACCAGCTCCTTGATCTTGGCTGCGACCTCGGCCTCGCTCGGAGATGTGCCGTCGCGCATGACGTTGGTCGAATCGCAAATCAGCGCCAGAACGCCCTCGTCGCCGAGTTCACGCAGGCGCTTCTCGTCGGTGGGCAGGCCGACCTGCGGAGTCGGATCGATCTTCCAGTCGCCGGTATGGACGACGAGACCAACCGGGGTGCGGATGGCGAGCGCGTTCGATTCCGGGATCGAATGGGCAACCGGCACGAACT
This sequence comes from Hyphomicrobiales bacterium, assembly GCA_003241815.1. Classification (GTDB taxonomy): domain Bacteria; phylum Pseudomonadota; class Alphaproteobacteria; order Rhizobiales; family Beijerinckiaceae; genus Allobosea. Next base: position 26,077 of record QBLV01000033.1, read on the forward strand.
CGATCTCGAAGGGACCGAGCTTGAAGCTGCCTCCCTGCGCGATGATGTTCATCGGCACCTTGGGCGCGCCCGGCTCCGAGAGCCGGCGCGTGGCCAGCAGGCCAGCGGCGAACTTGGTGCAATAGACCGGCGCCCGCAGGGACGGCCAGAGCGCGGCGAGCGCGCCGATATGGTCTTCATGCGCGTGGGTGATCACTATGCCCAGCAGGTTCGCGCGCTCCTCGATGATGTAGCGCAGGTCCGGCAGCATAATATCGACGCCGGGGACTTCGGGGCCGGCGAAGGACAAGCCGCAATCGACCAGGATCCATTTGCGCCGCCCCTCGGGCCCGAAGCCGTAGAGGGCGGCGTTCATGCCGATCTCGCCGAGGCCGCCGAGAGGAACGAAAACGAGCTGATCTTGGGAGCGCGACACGGGTGATCCTGACTTGGACGAGAGGCGGCGCGACAGCGCGGCAAGATGTTGATGGGAGCCCTAGCACGCTCGCCACGCGGCCTCCAGACCGGAGCGGGTGCTATCGGCAGACACTCTCAGGCAGATGATCCGAAATAGAGATCGCCCGCATCGATGACACGCCGACCGACGGCGGTGTCGAGCTCCAGGCGGCCGCTGGTGTCGAGACCGGCGAAGCGGCCGGTGAGCGGTCCCTCCGACAACCTGATCGTGATGTCCTCTCCGAGGAAAGCGGCGCGTTCCAGCCAAGCGGTGCGCGTCGTCCCGAACCCGCCGGGCCGCGACCAGGCATCGAAGCGGGCGAGCCAGGCATCGCTGAGCGCGGTCAGAACCGCCTCGATGCTCGCCTGCGCTTGGCGCTGCTGCAGGAAGGTAGCGGGATAGGGAGTGTCGGCTGGACATGAGGCGATGTTGACGCCAAGTCCGATGATCACACTGAACGCCCCTCCCCGGCTTTCGCCTTCGAGCAGCAATCCTGCGGTTTTGGCCCGATCGATCAGAAGGTCGTTGGGCCATTTCAGCTTCAGCCCCGGCAGCGCCCCGCCGCTGACGCGCGTGGCGGCGTCGTGAAGCGCCAGCCCCGCGACGAAGCCGAGCTGGGGCGCGAGCGCCGGCTCGCAGGGCGCAACGAGCAGGAGGCTGGCGTAGAGGTTGCCCGGCGGCGAGCCCCATTGCCGGCCGTGGCGGCCGCGCCCTGCATTCTGGCTGCGGGCGACGATCCAGAGCCTGCCGGGATCCCCCTGGTGAAGCGCGCGGCGCGCTTCTTCCATCGTCGAGGCGACCTCGTCGCGGACGATCAGCCGGTAGCCCGCAGCGCGGGCGGCTTCACCGAGCATTGAACGGGCCGTCATTCTCGGGCGCAGCGAAGCGGAGACCCGGGAATCTCTTGGAGGAGCTGCTCGGGTCAAGCCCGAGCATGACGTCCATGATCAAAACAGCGACTTCGCCGCTGCCCCCGCCGAGTTCAGCAGCGGGGCCGGCAGCAGGGAGAGCGCCAGCACGAAGAGCGCGGAGACCAGGAGCACGGCGCGCACGCCGATATCGCCCTTCTCGAACGCGGGCTTGGCGTCGTCGAAATACATCACCTTGACCAGGCGCAGATAGTAGTAGGCGCCCACCACGCTGGTCACGACGCCGATGACCGCCAGCACATAGAGCTTGGCATCGATGGCGGCGAGGAAGACGTAGAACTTCGCCCAGAACCCGGCCAGCGGCGGGATCCCGGCCAGCGAAAACATCATCATGGAGAGCGCGAACGCCATCCACGGGTTGGTGCGCGAGAGGCCGGCGAGTTCGGAGATGTCCTCGACCGCCTTGCCGTCGCGGCGCATCAGAAGCACGCAGGCGAAGGCGCCCAGCGTCGTCGCCAGATAGATCGCCATATAGACCAGCACGCCTTGGACGCCGCTCGCCGTACCGGCGGCGAGGCCGACCAGCGCGTAGCCCATATTCGCGATCGAGGAGTAGGCGAGCAGCCGTTTGATGTTGCTCTGGCCGATCGCCGCGAAGGCGCCCAGCGCCATCGAGGCGATCGCGATGAAGATGACGATCTGCTGCCACTCATGCAGCGCACCGGGAAAGGCCCCGACGAAGATCCGCACGACCATCGCCATCGCGGCCATCTTGGGGGCCGAGGCGAAGAAGGCCGCCACCGGGGTCGGCGCGCCCTCATAGACGTCGGGCGTCCACATGTGGAACGGCACGGCGGAGATCTTGAAGGCGACGCCGGCCGCGATGAAGACGATTCCGAAGATCAGCCCGATGCCGGGGTGGCCGTGCTGAACGGCAGCCGCGATGCCGGGATAGGTCACCGTGCCGGTGAAGCCATAGGTCAGCGAGGCCCCGTAAAGCAGCATGCCCGAGGAGAGCGCGCCCAGGACGAAATATTTCAGGCCGGCCTCTGTCGACTTGGGATTGTCGCGGTCGAAGGCGGCGACGACGTAGAGCGCCAGCGACTGCAGTTCGAGGCCGACATAAAGGCTGATGAGATCGTTCGCCGAAATCATCATCATCATGCCGACCGTCGACAGCACGATCAGGATCGGGAACTCGAACCGCATCGAGCCGTCCCGGCGCAGAGAATCCGCCGAGAGCAGGATCGCGGCGGCGGCACCGAGCAGCGTCAGCACCTTGAAGAAGCGGGCGAAGCTGTCGACGATGAAGCCGTCGTTGAAGGTCGTCACCTTTCCGGTGCCCGAGAGCACCAGAACGAGCGCCAGCGCGAACAGGGCGAGAGCCCCGCCTTCGAGCAGGCGCGTCGCGCGTTCGCCCCGGATCGCGCCGACGAGCACCATCACAATGGCGCCGAGGGCGAGGATGATTTCCGGAAGCGCCGGGCCGAGAGCGGGCAGAGCCATCCTGAAAGACCTTACTGAACGGCCAGCATCGCCGTTTTCGCGGCGGTGAGTGCGGCCTGATAATTCTTGATGAGCGCTTCGGTCGGCGCGGCAAAGGCGTCGAGGATCGTGCCGGGGCGAATGCCGTACCAGATCGTCAGCACCACGAGCGGAGCGAGGATGACCATCTCACGCGGATTGAGGTCCAGAATGGTCTTGAGTTCGGGCTTGACCAGCTCGCCGAACATCACGCGGCGATAGAGCCAGAGCGCATAGGCCGCCGACAGGATGACGCCCGAGCAGGCGATGAAGGCGACCCAGGGGTTGGCCTTGAAGGCGCCCATCAGAGTCAGGAACTCGCCGACGAAACCGGCCGTGCCGGGCAGGCCGACATTGGCCATGGTGAAGATCATGAAGATGACCGCGTAGACCGGCATGCGGTTGACCAGCCCTCCATAGGCGGCGATCTCGCGGGTGTGCATCCGGTCATAGATCACGCCGACGCAGAGGAAGAGCGCGCCCGAGACCAGCCCGTGGCTAACCATCTGGAACATCGCGCCCTGGATGCCCTGCGTCGTCAGCGTGAACAGCCCCATCGTGACGAAGCCCATATGGGCCACGGAGGAATAGGCGATCAGCTTCTTGATGTCCTCCTGCATCAGCGCCACCAGCGAGGTGTAGACGATGGCGATGACCGACAGCGCGAAGACGAAGGAGGCGAAGTACTCCGACGCCTCCGGGAACATCGGGATCGAGAAGCGGATGAAGCCGTAGCCGCCCATCTTCAGCATGATCGCGGCCAGTACGACCGAGCCTGCGGTGGGCGCCTCGACATGCGCGTCCGGCAGCCAGGTGTGGACGGGCCACATCGGCATCTTCACCGCGAAGGAGGCGAAGAAGGCCAGCCAGAGCCAGGTCTGCATGCCGGACGGGAATTTGTGCGCCAGCAGCGTCGGAATGTCGGTCGTGCCGGCATGCCAGTACATCGCCATCAGGGCGAGCAGCAGCAGCACCGAGCCGAGCAGCGTGTAGAGGAAGAACTTGTAGGAGGCGTAGACGCGCCTTTTGCCGCCCCAGATGCCGATGATCAGAAACATCGGGATCAGGCCACCCTCGAAGAACAGGTAGAACAGCACGAGGTCGAGCGCCACGAAGACGCCGATCATCAGCGTCTCGAGGATCAGGAACGCGACCATGTATTCGCGCACCCGCTTCGTGATCGAGGTCCACGACGCCAGGATGCAGAACGGCATCAGGAAGGCGGTCAGCACCACGAAGGGGAAGGAGAAGCCGTCGACGCCGAGCTTGAACCTGATCGCGTCCGAGACCCAGGCGTGGGTCTCGACCATCTGGAAGCCGGGACTGGCGGGGTCGAACTGCGCCCAGGCGACGCAGGCCAGCACGAAGGTCGCGACCGTCGCGGCCAGCGCCGCATAGCGTGCGTTGGAATTGACCGAAGCCTCGTCCCCGCGCTGCGCCAGGATGAAGGCGGCGCCGACCAGCGGCAGGATCAGAAGACCGGTGAGGATACCGAAGCCGAACATCATCTCACCCGCGCGCCACGAGATACCAGGTCACGAAGCCTGCGACGCCGATCAGCATGGCGAAGGCGTAGTGATAGACATAGCCGGTCTGGAGCCGGACGACCCGGTTGGTCACGTCCACGACGCGAGCCGAGATGCCATCGGGGCCCATGCCGTCGATGACGAAGCCATCCCCCTTCTTCCAGAGGAACTTGCCCACCCACATCGCCGGCTTCACGAAGAGGAAGTCGTAGATCTCGTCGAAGTACCACTTGTTGAGCAGGAACTTGTAGAGGGCCGGGTTGGCGGCCGCGAGCTTGCCCGGCACATCCGGCCGCAGCACGTACATGTAGAGCGCCAGCACAAAGCCGATCAGCATGGAGACGAAGGGCGACCAGATCACCCATTTCGGCACCTCGTGCATCTCGTGCAGGATGTGGTTGTCCTTGCCCGTGAAGAGCGCACCCTTCCAGAAACCGTCATAGCCGTCGCCGATGAAAACGCCCTTGAAGGCGAAGCCGGCCGCGATAGCGCCGAGCGAGAGCACGGCGAGCGGGATCAGCATCACCAGCGGGCTCTCATGGGGCTTGTGATCATGGCCGTGGTGGTCGTCATGACCATGGGCGCCGTGAGCGTGATCGTCGTGGCCATGCGCGGCGTGGTCATGAGACGCGTGAGCATCGGCACCCCAGCGCGGCTTGCCCTCAAAGGTCATGAAGTAGAGGCGCCAGGAATAAAACGACGTCATGCAGGCGGCGACCACCAGCAGCACATAGGCATAGGACGCCGCAAAGCCCTTATGCGCCACAGCCGCATAGGCGCTTTCGATGATCGCGTCCTTGGAGAAGTAGCCGGCGAAGAGCGGGAAGCCGGTCAGGGCCAGCGTGCCGATGGTCATGGCGGCGGCCGTCAGCGGAATGTGCTTCCGCAATCCGCCCATGTTCCGCATGTCCTGCTCGTGATGCATCGCATGGATGACCGAGCCCGCGCCCAGGAACAGCAGCGCCTTGAAGAAGGCGTGGGTGAAGAGGTGGAAGATGCCCGAGGAATAGGCGCCGACGCCGAGCGCGACGAACATGTAGCCGAGCTGCGAGCAGGTCGAATAGGCGATGACCCGCTTGATGTCGTTTTGGACCAGCCCGATCGTCGCGGCGAAGAAGGCCGTCGTCGCCCCGATGACGATCACGACGGTCAGCGCGACCGGCGCATATTCGAAGATCGGCGAGAGCCGCGCGACCATGAAGACGCCGGCGGTGACCATGGTCGCAGCGTGGATCAGTGCCGAAACCGGGGTCGGGCCTTCCATCGCGTCCGGCAGCCAGGTGTGCAGCAGGAACTGCGCCGACTTGCCCATCGCGCCCATGAACAGGAGCAGCGCGGTCAGCGTGAGCGCGTTCCAGTCGTAGCCGAGGAAGCGGAATGTGCGCTCGGTGAGGCCCGCGATCTGCGGGAAGATTGAGTCGAAGGCGACGGCGCCCGTCAGCACGAAGACCAGGAAGATGCCGAGCAGGAAGCCGAAATCGCCGACGCGGTTGACGATGAAGGCCTTCATCGCGGCCGCGCAGGCCGAGGGTTTCTGGTACCAGAAGCCGATCAGCAGATAGGAGGCGAGACCCACCCCCTCCCAGCCGAAGAACATCTGCAGCAGGTTGTCGGCCGTCACCAGCATCAGCATGGCGAAGGTGAACAGCGACAGATAGGC
>QBLV01000034.1:0-12479 GCA_003241815.1 Hyphomicrobiales bacterium
GATTTGATCAGCAATGGGCTGATGACGAGCGCGCAGGGAGGCCTCCTGACGTCGGCGGTCCAGGCAGGGTTTGTCATCGGCACGCTCGCAAGCGCCACTTTGGGCTTGGCCGATCGGATCCAACCGAAGCGTCTGTTTGCAGCCGGGTGCGGCATGGCGGGCGCCGCCACGCTGCTGTTGCCGTTCGTCGAGCCGACGGGTTGGGCCACAATCGGTTTGCGGGCCGTTGCGGGCTCTGCCATGGCGGCGGTCTACCCGGTCGGCATGAAGATGGCGGCCACCTGGGCCAAGGGCGATCTGGGCCTCCTCGTCGGGATCCTCGTGGGCAGCCTGTCTCTGGGCTCTGCATCGCCCCATCTCGTCAATGGGTTGATCGGCACGCTGCCATGGACGACCGTTTATCTCATCGCCGGCAGTCTGTGTCTGGCGGCGGGCGCTCTCATTCTGGCCTTTCGCGAAGGTGCGGCGCAGTTCGTGCCCACCAAGTTTCGGCTCGCGGATATGGGGGAGGCCTGCCGGTCGCCTCAGCTGCGCCTCGCTAACCTCGGTTATCTCGGCCATATGTGGGAACTCTACGCCATGTGGGCCTGGATCGGAGCGTTTCTTCAGCACGGTCCCATTAATCTTCAGGGCGCAAAAGCCAGCATGCTCGTCTTCCTGATCATCGCCGCCGGGCTCCCTGGCGCGGTGCTCGCAGGCCTTGCGGCGGATCGGTTTGGTCGTTGCGAGACGGCTGCCGTTGCCATGCTCGCAAGCGGCCTGTGCGCTCTCGCAATCGGCCCGTTGGCGAGTGTCGCACCGGCATTGGCCGTTGCGATAGCCTTGGTCTGGGGCTTTACCGTCGTCGCCGACTCCGCGCAGTTCTCGGCGCTTGCCATCGAGGTCGCGCCACGTCGATTGACGGGAACCATGTTGACGATTCAGACCTGCATCGGCTTCCTGATCACGATCGCAGCCATTCAAACTCTGCCTTGGCTCCTACCCTATACGGGATGGAGCCATGCCTTCGCTCTGCTCGCGATCGGACCTTTTCTCGGTGTTCTCGCCATGTGGAAACTCAAGGCCCTGCGCCTAACCTGGCGAGGCTGAGGAGGAGGGCCCAACCCCACTGTCATGATCGTCATCCGTTCCGGGCAGCGCGCTGCTCGAGTTTAGCCAACTCGGATGTGTTCACCGAACACCTCGGGGTCGTCGGCACCAAAAAGCTCGAGCCCGATCGGACCATGACCTGGCTCAATGAAGAGCTGAGACCGGCAGGGGAGACGCGTCCAATCGTGCTGCGGTCGCCTATTGCACCGCCTCGGACCGCTCCCCCAAAAACCGCCAGTCGATCACGAGCCGACGGCGTATTGGGTTTGGAGGACTTTCCGTTTGCAAGGATGCGCGAAAACGGCAGCTCATAACTCCGGCAGGGTCCATCTCGCGCTGCCCCCAAATCGGGGGCAGCTCAACGAAATTAGCGACTCTCCCAAAGGGCGGAGCAGGAAAGGGTCTCAGGTCGCGGCCATTGTGTGGTGGTTAGCAATTCCTCCATGCCGGGCTCGATGCGCCTTGCATATGGTCAATTGTCCATGCTCACGATCGCCGAAGGTCGTGAGGACGAGCTTGCAATTCGGGCAATAGATCAGTTTCTAAGGCCATGACGCGCTCGATTACCTCCGTTGCCCTGTTCTGCGGCTCCAACACCGGCCTCGGAGAAACCTACCAGCACGCCGCACGAACGCTCGGCACCGATATCGGTCGGCGCGGTATCACGCTCGTCTTCGGCGGCACGCATAAGGGCCTGATGGGTATCGTCGCTGATGCCGTCCTGGCAGCAGGAGGGCAAGCGCATGGCATCATCACCCAGCGTCTTGCCGGTCTCGGCCACCTTCACCCTGGCCTCACCCGGTCCGAGATCGTGCCCACTCTCCGACAACGCAAAGAGCGTATGGCGACGCTTGCCGACGCCTTCATCGCGATGCCGGGTGGCATCGGCACGCTTGAGGAATTCATGGAAGCCTGGACCATGAATCAGCTCGGTGAGCTCGACAAACCTGCCGGCCTCTATGACGTTTCCGGCTATTATCAGCCCTTCATGGGTTTCGTCGATCATATGATCGAACAGGGCTTCCTGCCACCCGCCCACCGGAAGGGGATCGTGGTTTCGCCCGAGTCCGCCACCTTGCTGGACGGGCTTGCGGAATTCGAGCGCGTCACCGTTCCGAAATGGCTCTAGACCGGCCCGTCTCGAGGCGCGCGGCGAGCTGCTCGGCGAATTTAGCCGCCGCAACCGGCAGCGGTCGGCCATGCAGTTGGCCCATCGCGAAGCGGGCCGGCTGAATGTCGCGGTCGTCGATGGCGCGCGAGATCAGCCCGTCGCGATGTTTCAGGCTCGCGGGCGCACCGATCTCGATCTGGAAGGTGATGGCGTCCTCGAGCCTTACATAGTTGCGGAGGAACTCGAAGGAATTCGATTCGATCACCGGGGCGAGCTTGAACGAGCTCCTGGCGACGGCCTGGTCGAGCAATTGTCTCCCGCCATAGCTGCGGTCGGGAAGCGCCAGCGGGTAGCTGCTGCAGTCCCGCAAGCGGATGCTGCCTTCCCGCGCGAGCGGATGATCCGCACGCATGATGGCGACGAGACGCTGCTCGGCGGAAGCGATGATCTGGAAGCCGATGCTGTTGTCGAGCCGGAAGATCAAAGCCAGATCGACCTCGTAACCCGCCAGCGCCCGCAGCGCCTCGCCATGGCTGGCGACGCGCACGTCGAACTCGACGAGGGGAAACGCCTGTCGATAGGAGGCGATCTCGACGGGGAGGAAGTCATGCGCCAGGGCATGGCTGCAGGCGATCGAGACGGTGCCCCGCCGGAAGCCCGAGAGGTCCTCGATCTGCGAGCGCACCCGGCCCATATCGGCGAGCTGGCTGCGGATGTGTCTGATCAGCAGTTCGCCGGCCGCGTTCAGCCGCACCCCGCGCGGCAGACGCTCGAAGATCTTGGTGCCAAGTTCCTCCTCGACGTCCTGCACCCGCCGGTTCAGGGCGGAGGCCGTGATGTTGAGGCGTTCGGCCGCCTTGCGGATCGACCCGACGCGCGCGACCTCGTCGATGTAAGTGAGCAGGCGAAGATGCCTCATGGCGCGTATTCCCGAGCGGTGCATTTTTCGAACCGATCTTGCACGAAGTCAGCACAAGACGGCACCGGTCAAGCTCCCTTAGGATTTTCCCATGGCTGCGGCACGGGGCCGCGATGGGAGAGCGTAGATGACGCACGCGATCAGCAGACGCGATTTCGGCCTTGCCGTCGGCGCCGCCGCGCTCGCCTCGGCCCTGCCGCGCCCGGCGCTCGCGCAGAGCCCGACGAAGCTCAAGATGATCCTGAACTGGCGCTATCAGGGGCCGCAGGGCTGGTTCTTTCTCGCCGACGACCGCGGCTATTTCCGCGAGGAAGGCCTGGAGATCGTCATGGACCAGGGCAACGGCTCAGGCGCTGCGGTTGGCGCGGTCGCTTCGGGTTCCTATGATATTGGCTTCGGTGACATCAACGCGCTGATCCAGCTCGCAGCCCGGGCCCAGCCCGGAGCCGCGACGCCGCTGGCGATCGCCGCGCTCTACAACCGCCCGCCCTTCACCATCGCAGTCAAGGCCGACGGGCCGATCAAGACCCCCAAGGATTTTGAGGGCCGCACGCTCGGCGGCCCGGCCAATGATGGCGCGTTGAAGCTCTTCCCGGCCTTCGCCAAGCTCGCCGGCATCGACGCCTCGAAGGTGAACATCACCAATATGCAGCCTAGTCTGCGCGAGCAGATGCTGCAGCGCGGCCAGGTCGACGGCGTCTTCGGCTTTGTGAACACCATCGCCTTCTCGGCCAAGCTCGTCGGCATCGACCCGAACAAAGACTTCCGCTTCATCAACTTCGGCGACTACGGCATGGACCTCTATTCCAATGCCATGATCGCCTCGCGCAAGCTCGCGACCGAGAATCCAGGCGCGTTGAAAGGCCTGCTGCGCGCGATCAACCGCGGCCTCAAGGACACGCTGAAGGACAACGACGCCGCGATCGAGGCCGTCGCCAAACGCGAGCCGCTGATCAACAAGGTTGTCGAGAAGGAGCGCCTGGTCGCGACGCTGGCCTCCGAGATGAGCCATCCCGAGGTGGCCAAGATCGGCATCGGCGACATCGACGACGCCCGCTTTAAAAAGTCGATCGCCATCGTCGTCGAGGCCGACAGCCTGCCGCGCGTGCCCGCCCCCGACGAGATCTTCAACCGCGCCTTCCTGCCGCCTTTGGCCGACCGCGTCACCAAGCTGGGCTGAACCTGAATTCACCTTAGCCGTCGTCACGGATGACGGCTGAGAGAATGACGACCGCCTACGAGAACAAGAGATTGACGATGGATCTGAACCTCACCGGCCGCATCGCGGTCATCACCGGCCCGGCCAAGGGCATGGGCGCAGCCGTCACCCGGGCTTTCTCCGCCGAGGGCTGCAAGCTCGCCTTGATCGGCCGCGACACCGCCGCGATCGAGCCGGTCGCCGCTGAGGTCCGCGCGAACGGGTCGCAGGCCATTGTCATCGCCTGCGACATCACCAGGGGGGCCGACTGCGAGGCCGCCATCGCGCAGACGCTGGCCGAATTCGGCGGGCGCATCGACATCCTCGTCAACGTCGCCGGCGGTTCGGGGCCGATCGGCAAGACCGGCTGGGAGACGACCGAAGAAGAGTTCGACGAGATCGTCGACCTCAACATGCGCGGCTGCTTCAACACGATGCGCGCCTGCCTGCCGACGATGATCGCGCAGAAGGGCGGCAAGATCGTCAATGTCGGCGGCACCTTCGGCATGCGCGGCCGGGCAGGGCGCATGGCCTATTCCGCCTCAAAATGGGGCCTGCGCGGCATCACCAAGAGCTTCGCGCTCGAAGCCGGCCCCTATGGCATCAACGTCAACTGCGTTGCGCCGGGCATGGTCGACGGGCCGCGCTTCCGCGGCAAGGTCGTCCCCGAAATGGCCAAGCGCCTCGGGATCTCGGAAGAGGCAGCGTTCGAAAAGCATGCCGCCGATTATGCGCTGAAGCGCGTCTCGACCGATGAGGACGTGGCCAATGCCTGCCTTTTCCTTGCCTCCGACGTCTCTCGCCAGATCACCGGGGTCGACCTGCCGGTCGATGGCGGCTGGGCCATGCTGTGAGCGCGCCGATGAGCGACACGCCCTTCATCGCCGACCTCGTCCTTTCAGGCGGCACGATCGTCACGGGAAAGACGCGATACCGCGCCGACGTCGCCATCAAGGACGGGCTGATCGCGTTGATCGGCGAGCCGGCGGCGATGCCCGCGGCGCGCGAAACGGTCGATGTTGCGGGCCAGTTCCTGCTGCCGGGCGCGATCGACGTTCACGTGCATTTCCGTGAGCCCGGCTACACCCACAAGGAAGACTGGCGCACCGGCAGCGCGGCGGCCGCGATGGGCGGCACCACCACCGTTTTCGAAATGCCCAACACCAACCCGCCGACGCGCTCGGTCGTGGAACTGCGCCAGAAACAGGAGGCAGCATCCAAGGCCCATGTCGACTACGGCATCTACGGCTTGCTGGCGGAAGACAACATCGACGAGCTTCAGGGCCTGATCGACGGGGGCGTCAACGCCTTCAAATGCTTCATGGGCAACACCTTCGGCAACCTGCCCTCGCCTTCGACGGGGGCGATGCTGGAGGGCTTCGAGATCATCGCGCCCTCGGGCCTGCGCACCTCGCTGCATGCCGAGACGGCTTCGATCATGGCCTGGCGCCAAAAGCGGCTCATGGAAGCCGGTCGTAACGACCCGCTGGCCCATATCGCGGCGCGTCCGGCCATCGTCGCCTCCGAGGCGGTCAGCCGCGCCGCGGAACTGGCCGAGTGGACCGGCGCGCGGGTTCACATCCTGCACATCTCCTCGGCCGCCGAACTGCGCCCGCTGGCGGCAGCAAAGGCGCGTGGCGTCGAGATCACCGGCGAAACCTGCCCCTGCTATCTCCTGCTCGACTCGCGCGACTACGCGCGGCTGGGCTCGATCATCCGAGTGAACCCACCTGTGCGCGAGGCCTTCGACTCCGAGGCCATCTGGGCGGCGCTGCAGTCTGGCGTCGTCGACATGATCGCGACCGACCATGCGCCTCATACGCCCGAGGAGAAGACGAAGGACGTGATCTGGGAGGCTGATTGCGGCTTCCCCGGCGTCGAAACGCAGATGCCGCTGATGCTGAACGAGGTCTCGAAAGGCCGCATGACGCTGGAGCATTACGTCCGTATCTCGGCCGAGAACCCGGCGAAGTCCTTCGGGCTCTGGCCGCACAAGGGCCGCATCGAGGCAGGGGCCGAAGCCGACATCGCCGTCGTCGATATGAACAGGACCGAGACGATAAGCGCGGAAGCGCTGCACTCGCGCGGCAAGATCACGCCCTTCGAGGGCGTCTCCGTCACCGGCATTCCCGTTCACACGCTGGTGCGTGGCCGCTTCGTTCAGCGGGACCGCAAGCTAGTACCCGAGACCAGCGGCTGGGGCCGGCAGGTCACGTCGATCCAGGCCATGCCGAAACCCACCATTCGCAATGCCGATCAGACCCTGGCCGCCTGTTTGCAGGCGCCTGCCACAGCCGCAGAGGGAGCCGGGCCGTGAACGCCGCCGTTGCCGACATCAGACCGGGCACTGCGACGCCCTTGCCGACCTTCATCGAGTTCGAGGAGGCCTCGATCACCTATGGCCGTGGCGCCAAGGCGGTTCAGGCGCTCGCACCGACCTCGCTCAAGGTCGCGGAGGGGGAGTTCGTCGCGCTGGTCGGGCCCTCGGGCTGCGGCAAGTCGACGATCCTCAAGATGGTCGGCGAACTGCTGGCCCCTTCGACGGGACATGTCTTCGTCGCCGGCCGCGAGATCGGCGCGACGCCGATCCGCATCGGCATGGCCTACCAAAATCCGACGTTGCTGCCCTGGCTCAACATCCGCGACAACGTCATGCTGCCGCTGAAGATCGTGCCTCCCTTCCGGCAGGGCTACCGCTCCAAGCGCAAGACCGAGTACCGCGACCGCGTCGAGGCCCTGCTCGACCAGGTCGGGCTCGGCGGCTTCGGCGACAAATATCCCTGGCAGCTATCCGGCGGCATGATGCAGCGCGCCAATCTCTGCCGCGCTTTGATCCACGATCCCGACCTCCTGCTGCTGGACGAGCCTTTCGGGGCCCTCGACCAGTTCACCCGCGAGGAGCTCTGGGCGATCATGCAGGACCTCTGGCTCTCCAAGAAGCTGACAGTGCTTCTGGTCACGCATGATCTCAAGGAGGCCGCCTATCTCGCCGACCGGATCTGCGTGATGAGCGCGCGGCCGGGCCGCATCCTCGACGATTCACCCGTCGCGATAGCCCGTCCGCGCACGATCGACATGACCTTCGAGCCCGATTTCGTGGCGCTGAACCAGCGCCTGCGGGCGATGATCGTCGGCGCACGCGGCGGCACCGGCATCGTCAGCCACCCCCCGAAACCGGTCTGAGGAGCGCGAGCATGGAACGGATCGGCGAGATCATCCGCGAGAAGGGCGCCTCGACCGCGCTCATCATCGGCGTCTTCGTGTTCTGGGAGCTGTTTTGCCTGATGGCGGGCATCTCGGACATCCTGCTGCCGCGCCCGACGCAGATCGTCCAGGCGCTGGTCCAGTACTGGCCGGCGATCTGGCCGCACACCTGGCAGACGCTCTACACGACGCTGGTCGGCTTCAGCATAGGCGTCGTGATCGGCCTCCTGCTGGGCATCCTGATCGGTTCGTCCAAGCTCGCCTACGACACCGCCTATCCCCTGCTGGTCGGCTTTTCGTCGATCCCCAAGGTCGCGGTCGTGCCGATCTTCGTGCTCTGGTACGGCGCCGGCACCGTGCCGGCCATCCTCACCGCGATGATCATCTGCATCTTCCCGATCGTGGTGAACGTTGCGACCGGCATCGCCACCGTCGAGCCCGAGCTCGAGGACGTGATGAAGACGCTCAAGGCGTCGAAATGGGACATCCTCTGGAATGTCAGCCTGCCGCGCGCGATGCCCTATTTCTTCGCCGCACTGAAGGTCGCGATCACGCTCGCATTCGTCGGCTCGGTGGTGGCCGAGACCGTCGCCTCGAACCGCGGCATCGGCAACATGATGATGATCGCCTCGTCGAGCTTCAACGTGCCGCTCGTCTTCGCCGGATTGTTCGTCCTCGCCGGCCTGGGTGTCGCCCTCTACGTCCTGTTCTCGCTGATCGAACGGCGCGTCACCGGCTGGGCCCACCGCAAAACCGATCTCGCCTCCGCCTGACCTATTCGCCATCCCCTTCCCGAAGGAGCCCCCATGCGCCGTCAGTTTCTCAAAGCCACGCTTGCCGCCGCCATCACTGCGACCATGGGGCTCGCCGCCCCTGCTTCCGCACAGGCCCCCACCAAGATTCGCTTCACGCTCGACTGGAAGTTCCAGGGCGTCCACTCCTGGTACTTCTACGCCAAGGAGAAAGGCTATTTCGCTGCCGAGGGACTCGACGTCACCATCGACCAGGGCGACGGTTCGGCCGCGACCGTGACGCGCATCATGGGCGGTGCCTATGATGCCGGCTTCGGCGACATGAATGCGATCATCCAGCAGGCCGTGAACAAGCCCGGCGAGCAGCCGGTGATGGTCTACATGATCTACAACAAGGCGCCCTTCGCGATCATCCACAAGGCCGACGGGCCGATCAAGACGCTGAAGGACCTCGAGGGCAAGAAGCTGACCTCGCCCGCCGGCTCGGCGACGCAACGCCTGTTCCCGATCTTCGCCAAGCTCAACGGCATCGACGCCAGCAAAGTGGAGATCGTCAACATCGCGCCGTCCGTACAAGAGATGATGATGGTGCAGGGCCAGGTCGATGGCGGCTTCGTCTTCACCGTGACCTCTTACATGAACTTGATCGGGATGAAGCAAAACCCCGACAAGGACTACAAGTTCATCATGTACTCAGACCTCGGCATCGAATCCTATTCGAACGGCGTCATGGTCTCGCAGAAGCTCGCCAAGGAAAATCCGAAGGCTGTTGCTGGCCTGGTGAAGGCGATCAACAAGGCCATGATTGAACTGACCGCCAATCCGACCGAAGGCGGCAAGGTGATGAACCGCGTCGAGCCCACCGTAAACGCCGAGATCGAGGCCAAGCGCATCGAATTCACCTACAAAGCACACATGTTCACCCCCGAGACGCAAAAGCTCGGCGCCGGCGACGTCTCCGACGAGCGTATGGCCAAGGCGATCACCCAGATCCGCGAGGCTTTCGAGCTGAAGAGCACGCCGAAGGTCGAAGAGGTTTTCAACCGATCCTTCCTGCCGCCGCTGGCCGAGCGCAAGCTGACGGCGCCGAAGAGCTGAGGCTGACGCGTCATTCTCGCGCGGTGCGCAGCGCCGACCCGAGAATCTCGTGACGCAGAAGGCGCTGGTTTCCGAGATGCTCGGTCAAGCCCGAGCATGACGTTCGACACCACGCGACGCCGTGCCGATCCACCTGCATAGAGTCTCATGATGCGCCAGATCACCGCCGGCCACGCCTTCGACGTCAATCGTAGCCTGAGCGACACCACGTTCACCCTCGACGGCGGCACGATCGCTGCCGTCGCTGCCGCCACGAGCCCGCCGCAGGACGACATCGTCGTGCTGCCGGCGCTGGTCAACGCGCATGATCATGCCCGCCCGATCCGCACCAGTTCGGTCGGCGGCTTCGCCAGGCCGCTGGAACAATGGCTGCACCGGCTGGCCTTGTTTGCCCCCGTCGATCCCTATCTCGCGACGCTGGCGCCGCTGGGCCGTGCCGCGCTGGGCGGGCAGGGCGCGGTGATGATCCACCATGTCCGGCCGATGGGGCTGACCGATCTTCCCACCGAGGCCGCCGCGATGGCCCGCGCCGCGCGCGACATCGGCGTCCGCATCGCTTTCGGCGTCGGCATGCGCGATCAGAACCCGCTGGTCTATGGCGATCACGCACCTGTCCTCGACGAACTCGACCCCGTCTCCCGCGCCGAGATCGAGGCGCGCTATCTCGCGCCGATGCTCCCCGTCGCCGAGCAGATCGCGCGTGTCGATGCGGTGGCCGAAGCGATCGCGGGCCCGATGGTCGATGTGCAATATGCTCCCAACGGCCCGCAATGGGGTTCGGATGCGCTCTGGCAGGCGATCGCCGAGGCCTCGGCCCGGACCGGCCGGCGCGTCACCACCCATCTCTTCGAGACGAAGTATCAGCGCGACTGGGCCGACCGGACTTATCCGGACGGCCTTGTAAAGCACTGGAAGGCGATAGGGCTGCTGTCCCCGCGCCTGACGCTGGCGCATTGCGTCTGGGCACGGCCCGACGAGCTGGAGATGATCGCGGAAGCCGGTTGCGTCATCGCGACCAACACCTCCTCGAACCTCGCCTTGCGCTCGGGCCTCGCGCCGGTCGCGGAGATGGTCAAGCGCGGCTGCAAGGTCGCGCTCGGTGTCGATGGTCAGGCCTTCGACGAGGATGACGATGCGCTGCGCGAACTGCGCCTGCTCTGGTCGCTGCATGGCGGCTGGGGCTTTGACACGGACCTGGCTCCCCGCGACGTGCTTGCCATGGCGCTGGAGAACGGCCGCATCGCACTCGGCGCGCCTACTGGGGGGCAACTCGCGGAAGGGCAGGCGGCCGATCTTTTGATCCTCGATCGTGCTGCGCTGGACGAGGACGCGCTGATGCCGGTGGATCCGCTCGAGCTGATGTTCGCGCGCGCCAATCGCCGCCATATCCGCGAGTTGATCGTTGCCGGCCGTAACGTGGTCAGCCATGGCCGGGTGCAGGGCGTCGATCTCGACGCCGTCCACGATGAATTGCGCGGCATCTATCGCAGTGGCATCGCGGAACGCGCCGGGTTGGTCGCCGCCCTGCCGCCGCTGGAGAGCGCGGTGCGCAACCACTACCTCTCCCGGCTCGGCTGCTGCTGACCTCATGCGCGTCCTGAGCGAGGCCGATGTCGAGAGCCTGACCGTGATCCCGGATGCGATCGCGCTCGCCTGGGAGGCCTACTGCCTTCAGGCGAAAGGGAGCGTGCCCGCGCCGCTTCGCGGCGACCTGCGCCGCGACGATCCGAAAGCCGGCTGCCTGATGCTGGTCGGCGCGAACGGGCCCGACCATCTGGCGGTGAAGAGCAACGTCCACGCTTATCCGGGCGGCCTGGATGCGCCGCGCCGGTGGAACAGCCTGCTCACGCTCTGGGACTGGCGCCGCGCCGAGCCGCGCGCGCTGATCGCGGCGCGCGCCTTCAACGATCACCGCACCGCCGCGGGCTTCGCTGCGGGAGCGAACCGTCTGGCCAGGCCCGATGCGACAACGCTCGCGGTCTTCGGCGCCGGCAAGAGCGCTCCGATGGCGGTGCGATACATGAAGGCGGTGCGGCCTTCGCTCGATCGCGTCATGCTCGTCGGCCGCGACCCCGGCCGGGTCGCGGCGCTGGCCGGCACCGTGCGAAGCTGGTCGGAGTTCGCCGGCGTCGAAGTGGCCTCCGTCTCGGCGCAGGACGCCGCTGCGGCAGCCGACATCATCGTCACCGTGACCACCTCCGAGGCGCCCGTCTTCCCCGGCGCGGCCGTCAAACCCGGCGCCTGCATCGTGCTCGGCGGAGCCAACCGGCCAGGCGCCCGCGAGGCGGACGACGCCCTGATGGTCCGCGCCGACATCTATCTCGACGCCCGTGCAGGCGTGACGGAGAAGGCCGGCGACATCCGCCTCGCGCTGGCGAGTGGCGCGCTCAGGCCCGACCAGATGCGTGCGGAGATCGGCACCTGCGGCGAGGGGCCTTTGCCGCTGTCGCCCGGCAGCGACGTCCTTGTCTTCAAGTCGATGGGTCTTGCGATCCAGGACGTCGTGCTGGCGCAGCATCTGGTCGAGATCGCGGAGCAGCGCGGCCTCGGCCAGATCGTCGATCTCGCGGGCGCGGATGGGGGTAAGGGTGGTCATGTCTGACGACAGCATCCTGATCCGCAATGCGATGGTGATGACGCTCGATGCGGACGACACGGTGCTGCCTCGCGCCGACATCCTCATCCGCGGCAACCGGATCGAAAGCATCGGCACTGTCGCCCCCGAGAGTGCCACGCGCGCCGGCCGCGTCATCGAGGCAAAAGGCCATCTCGCGGTGCCCGGCCTCGTCAACGCCCATATGCACTCGCAATCGGGCACGATGTCGGGCTTCGGCGATCGCCTCAGCCATCCGGCCTTCATGTGGCTGACCCAGGCCCACACCTCGCGCCGGACGCCCGACGAAATCCGGCTCGCGGTGCTGCTCTGTGCCGCGCAGATGCTGGCGAGCGGCACCACGGCTGTGATCGATCACTTTCCCGGCCAGCGCTTCAGCATGGCGGATATGGATTCGGTGATGGCGGCCTGGGCCGAGACCGGCATGCGCGCGACGCTGGCGATGCGCTTCTTCGACGGCGAATTCGGCGACATCCTGCCGCGCGGCATCGCCT
>QBLV01000034.1:12489-20470 GCA_003241815.1 Hyphomicrobiales bacterium
ATCGCCTGGCCGCCGCAACTCGCGGCAGCCGTGCGCGAGGTCGAAATCCTGAAACCCCATCCCCTCGCCGAACTGCGCGAGCAGATGCCCGACATCGTCGCGCGCTGGCATGGCCATGCCGGCAGGCTCCAGGCCTTTCCTGCACCCTCCAACCCCGACCGTTGCAGCGACGAGGCGCTGCTGTTCTGCGCCGACCTCGCGCAGAGCCACGATCTCGGCATCCACACCCATCTGCTGGAAACCAAGGCGCAGGCCGATATCGCCGCGCGCCGCTACGGCACGACGACGGTCGCCCATCTCGAAAGCCTCGGCATCCTGTCCGAGCGCTGGTCCTGCGCCCACAGCATCTGGCTCGACGACGCCGACATCGACCTGATGGCGGCAAGGCAGGTGGTGGCGGTCCACAACCCGGAAAGCAATGCGCGGCTCGGCACGGGGCGGATGCGGACCCCCGAGATGCTTGCGGCCGGCATCCCCATCGCGCTCGGCACCGACGGTTCCGGCGCCAACGACAACCTGATCATGCAGGAGGCGATGCGCGGCGCCGCGCTTCTGCACCGCGCCGATCTGCCTGATCATCGGCACTGGGTCAGCGCCCGCGATACGCTTCGTATGGCGACGGAAGGAGGGGCAAAGGCAATGCGGCTGGAGGGCACGATCGGCGCGCTGGCACCCGGCATGCTCGCCGATCTCGTCTTGTATCGGCTGGACGCACCCTGGTGGCGCCCGGTCAACGACCCCGTCAGCCAGATCGTCTTCGCCGAAACCGGCGCGGCTGTGGCGCTGACCATGGTCGACGGCCGCATCCTGGTCGAGGGCGGCAAGGTCACGGCCTTCGATGCGGAGGGCGCGCTGTCGGAGATCGAGGACATGGTCGCCAGCTTGCGGCGTCGCAATGCCGATCTCTTCGCGGTCGCCGAGGCGATCGCCCGTGAGGCTCCCTGATGAGCACTGAGGCAGACATGGTCGATCTGGTCATCGCCAACGGCATCCTGGTCACGCCCGACGGCATGGCGCCGGGCGCGGTCGCGATCGATGGCGGCCGCATCCTCGCGATCGGCACCGACGACGCGATGCCGCAGGCGCGCCGCGTGATCGATGCCGGCGGCCACCACGTCATCCCGGGCGCGATCGACGTTCATGTGCATTTCCGCGAGCCCGGTTTTTCGCACAAGGAGACCTGGGCCAGCGCGACGGCGGCCGCCGCCATCGGTGGCGTTACGACCGTGTTGGACATGCCCAACACCAACCCGCCGACTGCCACCGCGCAGGCCGTGACGCAGAAGATCGCGCTGGCGTCGTCGCAGGCGCTGATCGATTTCGGTGTCTATGGCTATCTTGGCGAGGACAATATCGCCGATCTCGCGCCGATGGCCCGCGCCGGGGCGTCGGCTTTCAAGCTTTATCTCGGCAGCGACAACCCCCTGGTGCCGTGCCCCAATGACGGTGCGGTGCTGGACGCCATGGCGGAGATCGCGAAACTCGGCCTGCGCCTGACCGTCCATGCGGAGAACACCGGCATCCTGCGCTGGCGCGAGGCCAGGCTGCGGGCGGCCGGGCGCGACGACCTCGAAGCCCATCTGGAACAGCATGCTGATATCGCCACCGTCGAGGCGGTCTCGCGCATCGCGCTGTTCAGCGAATGGACCGGATGCAAGGTTCATATCGCCCATGAAAGCTGCCGCCATTCCCTGCCGCTGATCGCGGATGCCAAGCGGCGCGGCGTCGATCTCACGGCCGAGACCTGCCCGCATTACCTGCTCCTGAGCACGGACGATGCCGAGCGCGTCGGCGGCAATGCCTTGCGCGTCAAGCCGCCGGTGCGCGGGGCCGGTCATGCTGGGCCGCTCTTCGACGCGCTGTCGTCGGGGTTGATCGACATGATCTCGACCGACCACGCTCCGTATCTGCCGGACGAGAAGCGGCAGGCTTCGATCTGGCGGACAGCCCCGGGCTTTCCCGGCGTTGAGACCTCGATGCGGCTGATGCTGACGCAGGTCGCGCAGGGGCGAATTGGGTTGCCAGACTATGTCCGTATGGCCTGCGAGGCACCGGCGCGCGCCTTCGGCCTTTATCCGCGCAAAGGCTCGCTTCTGCCCGGAACAGACGCCGACATCGTCCTCATCGACATGGCCGCGACAAGTACGATTAAGGCCGCGGAGCTGCATTCGATCGGCAATGTCACGCCTTTCGAAGGCATGGCGACCACGGGTGCAGCCGTCATGACACTGGTCCGCGGTCATGTCGTCATGGATGCCGGTCGCATTGTCGGCGAGCCAGGCTGGGGGCGTCCGCTGGCCGGGCGCGGTTAGGAATCGTGCATCAGGCCGGCTGTCTGCCTTGCCGCCGAGCCGCGAGCGTCACTTCATGGGAAGGCATTGCCGACGCGCGCCTCGCGCATCGGCGCCCCGGATCGACGCGGCTCTTCGCCTGGCCGGTTACCTGGCGCATTGTCGATTTGGCGATCGGGTTCTGATTCTGGCGCTCGCGACGAGCCTGCTGAGCGTTGTGCCGAGGGGACGAACGCAAGCGCTGCTGCAATGCGAATTCGATCAACATGTCACGATACGGCCGCAAACCTACGGTGACGCCTAAGACAGAGATGCAGTTCTCCTGTTTGACTTTGGTCAAAGACTTGCAGAACGAACTCGAAGATTGTGGCCTTAGGGCCCGCTTCCTGCAGCAGCCTCTGCGGTCGTTCAACAATTTTGATCTTTGCCTAGGTGCAAGGATGGTTCAGCTGCGGCTGGATCATACGGCCCCGGATCGATCCTTCAGTCACCGTGCGTCAATGACCCCACCCACTTGAAAGGGAGACCCCATGGACGCGGTCGTCGACCAGGTCTCCCGCAACTCGCTCATGTCCATCGCTGAGGCCTGCGGAGCCGCGATCGCGTGCGCCAGGCCGCTTTCGCGGGGGGAAACCGTGCGACTGAACCAGTCCGCGGGACGGATACTGGCCGAGACTTGCGTGGCGCGCATCGCTTCGCCTCCCTTCACTCAATCGGCGATGGACGGCTATGCCCTGGTCGCGGCATCAGGCCTCACTGAAGGCACGCGTCTCATGATCGTGGATCGTGTGCCCGCTGGGCGCTGCGGCCGGCGATTATCGGCCGGGGAAGCTGCCCGGATTTTCACGGGCGCTCCGATGCCGGAGGGCGCGGACGCCGTCGTGATGCAGGAGCATGTCGAACGAGACGATACTTCGATTGTCCTGACGCGCCGAATGACTGCCGGCGACAACGTCCGTCATCAGGGCGAGGATATCGAGCCCCTCGAACCGCTCCTGAAGCCCGGCATCAGGCTTGATCCTCGCCATGTCGCCTTGCTCTCCGCTCAGGGCGCAGAAACCGTTGCGGTCATGTCCAGGCTGCGCATAGCCGTTCTTTCCACCGGTGATGAACTGCAAGATGCGGGCGCCATGCTGAGCGGCGCAGCGGTCTATGACTCGAACCGCCCAATGCTTCTGTCGCTACTTGGCCAAGCGGGGCACGACGCGATCGACGGTGGCCGGGCACCAGACTCGCGTGCGGAGATTGCAGAACGGCTTCGGATGCTTTCGGAGCGTTCTGATCTCGTGATCAGCACGGGAGGGGCTTCGGTCGGCGAAGAGGACCATAGCCTTGCTGCCTTGAGACATGCGGGAGGAAGCGGCCGGGTGCTGAAGATCGCCCTCAAGCCAGCCAAACCGGCGATCGTGGGCAGCATCGGACCGGCTGCGTATCTGGGGCTCCCCGGCAATCCGGTTGCAAGCCTCGTGTCCTGGCTCATCCTGGGACAAGCCATGGTGGGGGCTCTGCAGGGACGGCCTCATCGCCCGCATATAGGCTATCCGTTGGCCATCGCGGCGGGGTTTGCGCGGCGCCCCGGTCGTACGGAATTTGTCCCTGCGCGGCTCGTGTCCGACAAGGGACAGGAGGTCAGGGTGGAGATCATCGGCAAGGGGAGTGCAGCACAGCTTCGCCCACTCGCCCTCGCGGACGGGCTCGCCGAGATCGCCGCCGAATGCGCAGATCTCCGTCCTGGCGATCTGATCCGGTTTCACCCGTTCTCGGGTACCTTTCAGGGCTGAGGATTCCCCAAGCCATGCGGTTTGACCCAATCGCGCCTATCACGCGGCCCGTGCTGACGGATCCGTTCGGCCGCGACATCTCCTATCTGCGCATCTCGGTGACGGATCGCTGCGATTTCCGCTGCGTCTACTGCATGTCCGAAGACATGACCTTCCTGCCCAAGCGCGACCTGCTGACGCTGGAGGAAATCGACCGTGTCGCTTCGGCCTTCGTCGCGCGCGGCACCCGCAAACTCCGCCTCACCGGCGGCGAGCCGCTGGTTCGCCGCGATGTGATGAGCCTGTTCCGCTCGCTGTCGCGCCATCTCGCCTCCGGCGCGCTGGAAGAGGTGACACTGACCACCAATGGCTCGCTGCTCGACCGTTATGCGCAGGAACTAGCCGATCATGGCGTGCGCCGTATCAACGTCTCGCTCGACACGCTCGATCCCGACAAGTTCCGCAAGATCACCCGCTGGGGCGATCTCGGCAAGGTGCTCGGCGGCATCGAGGCGGCGCGCAAGGCCGGGATGCGGGTCAAGATCAATGCGGTGGCACTGAAGGGTGTCAACGAGGACGAGATCGAGAGTCTGATGACCTGGTCGCATGGGCTCGGGATGGACCTGACCCTGATCGAGGTCATGCCGCTGGGCGAGATCGAGCCCGGCCGGATCGACCAGTTCCTGCCGCTCTCGGTCGTGCGGGCTCGGCTGATGGACAAATACAACCTCGTCGAGGACCCCTACCGGACCGGCGGACCGGCGCGATATGTGCGGGTGAAGGAAACCGGCGGGCTTATCGGCTTCATTACGCCGATGACGCATAATTTCTGCGAGAGCTGCAACCGCGTGCGGCTGACCTGCACCGGCACGCTCTATATGTGCCTCGGCCAGGAGGACGCCGCCGATCTGCGCGCACCGATCCGGGCCTCGGCCGACGACGCGGCTCTGCACCGGGCCATGGACGAGGCGATCTCGCGGAAGCCCAAGGGGCATGACTTCGTCATCGACCGGCGGCGCGAAAAGCCCGCCGTCGGGCGCCATATGAGCGTGACCGGCGGCTGAAGACCGACCAGGCCGGTCAGGGTCGATCGTCAGCTGACCGTGCCATCGATCGTGGGAGATGGATGGGCGAGACCGTTCAAAGCACCCATGTCGCCGATCTCGACGACCCGTCCCGAGACTTTCACGCCGTAGGGGACCAGGGCCGCGATCGAGCGAGATAGAACCTCGGGCGCCATCCCTAGGCGGGAGGCCAGGACCTTCTTGTCGAAGGGCAACTCGAAGCGTGTTGTCCCACCGCTCTCGGAATCATGCGTCAGGATCCAGTTCGCAAGCCGCTCCAGGCTCGATCGCAGTTTCTGGTTCTTCAGCTCCCTGACGACGCCGCGATAGGCACCAGCCAACTCGAGCGCGAGCGCGCGGGAGAAGGCGGCGTCCTCGCCGAACGAGCGTCGCACCGCCTCAGCCGGGATCAGCAACACGCGCGACGGCAGAAGTGCGCGGGCCGATTTCAGATAGACGCGATCGAGAATGACGGCGGCCACGATGAAGCTGTGGCCGGGTCCGATCACCGAAATCGTCGTCTCGCGATCGCGATAGGCGGAGTACATCTCGATCTGTCCGTCGATGATGACGTGCAGGAAATCGGCTGGATCGCCTTCCCTCGCCAGTTCGACATGCGCCGGAAACCGCTGCAGGAACGAGGCGCGCAGCATCGATTCGACGTGCGTCGAGGCAACGCCGACGAACAGCGGGAGGGTTCGCATTTCCTCGATTTCGTCGTGACGCATGGTCCCCCCCTCGCGCACACTTATAGCTACCTGCGCAATTATTTTCTTGATATATGTCAAGCGCAATACCGGAAAGTTAAACCCTAGTGATTGAGGATCGGTATATGATGAATGACTAAAACATATTGCGGTCTTGAAAGGTTATAGGCCGTCTCCATGTTTGATTTGCATCAAAGAGAAAAGACTCTGTGAGAACGACACCTGCCCCGTCTTGATTGAGCGCGGGGGTAGACATGAGCAGTGTAGCGGTCTCACCATCGGAGCAGGGCCGGGCGCTCTGGCTTTCGACCATTGCTTTCACAGTCTGCTTCGCGGTCTGGACGATCTTCGCGATCATCGGCATCCAGATCAAAAAGGACCTCGGGCTATCCGAGACCCAGTTCGGCCTGTTGGTCGGCACGCCGATCCTGACCGGCTCGCTCATTCGCCTGCTTCTGGGCATCTGGTCCGACCAGTATGGCGGCCGGGCCGTCTACACGATCACCATGCTGTCCGCGGCTGTGATGACCGGGCTGCTCACCTTCGCCTATGACTACACGACGTTCCTGATCGCGGCGCTTGGCGTCGGCATCGCCGGTGGATCATTCTCGGTCGGCGTCGCCTATGTGGTGAAGTGGTATCCCAAGGAGAAGCAGGGCACGGCGCTTGGAATCTTCGGCGCCGGCAATGTCGGTGCGGCCGTCACCAAATTCGCCGCCCCCGTCATCATGATCGCCTATGGCTGGAAGACGGTCGCTCTGGTTTGGGCCATCGCGCTCGCGATCACCGCCGTGATCTTCTTTCTGTTCACCAAGGACGATCCCGACCTAGCCCGGCGCCGCGCCTCCGGCCAGAAGCCCGAGCCACTCTCGGCGATGATGGAGCCCCTGAAGAACATCCAAGTCTGGCGCTTCTCGCTTTACTATTTCTTCGTCTTCGGCGGCTTCGTCGCGTTGGCCCTGTGGCTGCCTCGCTACCTGATCGGCGTCTACGGCCTGGACATTGCCGCGGCCGGTATGGTCGGCGCGATGTACTCGATCCCAGCCTCGATCTTCCGCGCCTATGGCGGGCATCTCTCCGACAAATACGGTGCACGGACGGTCATGTACTGGACCTTCCTGGTCGCGGTCGTCTGCACATTCGTCCTGGCCTATCCGCCGACGCAATATGTGATCGAGGGCATCCGCGGGCCGATCGCCTTCTCGACGCGAATGGGCCTCCTGGGCTTCATGGCGGTCGCCTTTGTGCTCGGCTTCTTCATGAGCCTGGGCAAGGCCGCGGTCTACAAGCACATCCCGGTCTATTACCCTGATCGCGTGGGTGCGGTGGGCGGTGTCGTTGGCCTCGTCGGCGGCCTGGGCGGCTTCGTCATGCCGATCGCCTTCGGTGCGCTGAACGACCTCACGGGCGTCTGGCAGAGCTGCTTCTGGCTGCTGTTCGTGATCGCCGCGGTCTCGCTGGTCTGGATGCATCTGGCCGTCCGCCAGATGGAAAAGGCCGCGGCAATGGCCGGCGTGCCGGTTCAGAACCTGCCGGAACTGCCCGAGATGCAGCCCATCCACGGCGCGGCCCAGGCGGGTGCGCTCGCCGCCACGGGCGCGATCGAGGATTGGCGTCCCGAGAACAAGGCATTCTGGGACGAGACGGGCAAGGCCGTCGCTCGGCGGAACCTCTGGATCTCGGTGCCCTGCCTGCTCTTGTCCTTCGCGGTCTGGATGGTCTGGTCGGTCGTCGTAGCCAAGCTGCCGAGCGTCGGCTTCGCCTTCACCAACGAGCAACTCTTCTGGCTCGCCTCGCTGCCCGGGCTCTCGGGCGCGACGCTGCGCATCTTCTACAGCTTCATGCCCGCGATCTTCGGTGGCCGGCTCTGGACGACGCTGGCGACCTGGTCGCTTTTGATCCCTGCGCTCGGCATGGGCTTCGCCGTCCAGAACCCTGAGACGCCTTACTGGATCTTCCTCGGCCTGGCGCTGCTCTGCGGTTTCGGCGGAGGCAACTTCGCCTCGTCGATGGCCAACATCTCCTTCTTCTTCCCCAAGGCGGAGAAGGGCAACGCGCTGGCCATCAATGCGGGCCTGGGCAACCTCGGCGTCAGCGTTGTCCAGTTCGTGGTGCCGCTGGCGATCACCGCCGGCGTCTTCGGGGCTCTCGGAGGGGCG
>QBLV01000034.1:20585-29290 GCA_003241815.1 Hyphomicrobiales bacterium
GCCGGCGTCACCTCGACACTCTGGCTGCAGAACGCCGGCTTCGTCTTCGTGCCATTCATCGTCGCCTCCGCCTTCGCGGCCTGGTTTGGCATGAACGACATCGCGACGATGAAGGCCTCCTTCGCCGATCAGGCGGTGATCTTCCGGCGCCCCCATAACTGGATCATGTGCTGGCTCTACACTGGCACCTTCGGCTCCTTCATCGGCTTCTCCGCGGCCTTCCCGTTGCTGGCGAAGATCCTCTTTCCCGAGATCAACGCGCTGCAATACGCCTTCCTCGGCCCGCTGGTCGGCGCCGTGTCGCGGGCGGCTTCGGGCAAGGCCTGCGACCGCATCGGCGGCGGGCGGATCACCTTCTGGGTGTTCATCGCGATGAGCCTCGGCGTCGGCGGTGTGCTCTACGCCATCGGCATGAAGGGCGATCCAAGGGACTTCCCGGCCTTCTTCGCGAGCTTCCTCTTCCTCTTCGCCGCGACCGGGATCGGCAACGCCTCCACCTTCCAGATGATCCCGGCGATCATGCGGCTCGAGGTGGCTCGCCTCGAACCCCAGATGAGCCAGCCGGAGCGCGTCAAGCAGTCCGACAAGGAAGCCGCCGCGATCATTGGCTTCACCTCGGCGATCGCAGCCTATGGCGCCTTCTTCATCCCCAAGAGCTTCGGCACCTCAATCGCGATGACGGGAGGGGCAGGGGCCGCTCTCTACGGTTTCCTCGGGTTCTACCTGAGCTGCATCGCCATCACCTGGTGGTTCTACACCCGCCGCGGCGGCCTTCTCTTCGACACCGAGCATGGCGTGTCGGCTACGCCCGCCAGGCCGCTCCCGACACCGGCTGAATGATCTTCGCCCTCCGCTTCCGATTTCCCTCGAGGGGACCGCAATGAGCCATTTTCTCGACCGACTGACCTTCTTCAACAAGGTTTCCGAGCCATTCTCCAATGGCCACGGCGTCATGACCAGCGAAGACCGGAGCTGGGAGGAAGGCTACCGGAAGCGCTGGCAGCACGACAAGATCGTGCGCTCCACACATGGCGCCAACTGCACCGGCTCCTGCTCCTGGAAGATCTACGTCAAGGGCGGCATCGTCACCTGGGAGACGCAGCAGACCGACTATCCGCGGACCCGGCCCGATCTGCCCAACCATGAGCCGCGCGGCTGCTCGCGCGGGGCGTCCTATAGCTGGTACCTCTACTCCGGCAACCGGGTGAAATACCCGCTGATCAGGGCTCGGCTGCTCAAGCTCTGGCGCGAGGCCCGCGCCACGCTGACGCCGGTCGCGGCCTGGAAGAGCATCGTCGAGAACCCGGAGAAGCGTGCGGCCTATACCAGCAAGCGCGGCCATGGCGGTTTCGTGCGGGCCGGCTGGGACGAAGCCACGGAGATCATCGCCACCGCCAACGCCTATACGGCCAAGACCTACGGCCCCGACCGGGTGTTCGGCTTCTCGCCGATCCCGGCCATGTCGATGGTCTCCTATGCCGCGGGCTCCCGCTACCTGTCGCTGATGGGCGGTGTCTGCATGTCCTTCTACGACTGGTACTGCGACCTGCCGCCGGCCTCGCCACAGACCTGGGGCGAGCAGACCGACGTGCCGGAATCGGCCGACTGGTACAATGCCGGCTTCATCATCCTTTGGGGCTCCAACGTCCCGCAGACTCGCACGCCTGACGCGCATTTCTATACCGAGGCGCGCTATAAGGGCATGAAGAGCGCGGTGATCTGCCCCGACTACTCGGAAGCCGCCAAGTTCGGCGACATCTGGCTGAGCGTGAAGCAGGGCACGGACTCGGCGCTGGCGATGGCGATGGGCCACGTCATCCTGAAGGAATACCACATCGATCGCCAG
The DNA here is from genome assembly GCA_003241815.1 of Hyphomicrobiales bacterium. Taxonomy (GTDB): domain Bacteria; phylum Pseudomonadota; class Alphaproteobacteria; order Rhizobiales; family Beijerinckiaceae; genus Allobosea. The sequence continues at coordinate 22,432 of QBLV01000034.1, forward strand.
GTGCCTTATTTCCGGGATTATGTCCGCCAGTACAGCGACATGCCGATGCTGGTAAAGCTGGTGAAGCAGGGCGACAACCTCGTCCCTGACCGCTTCATCCGGGCCTCCGATTTCGATGCCGGCCTCGGCGAGGCCAACAACCCCGAATGGAAGACCGTCGCCTTCGACGAGACCACCGGCAAGATCGTCGCGCCCGGCGGCACGATCGGCTTCCGCTGGGGTGAGAGCGGCAAGTGGAACCTCGAGGAGAAGGACGCCGCCGGCGCCCCGACGAAGCTCCGGCTGTCGCTGGCCGAGATCAGGGATGAGCTCGCCGACGTCGCCTTCCCCTATTTCGGCAATATCGAGCACGAGCACTTCGCTTCGACCGACCATGGCAGCGTGCTGAAGCGTCTGGTCCCGGTGAAGCGCCTGGCGCTGGTGGAGGGCGAGACGCTCGTCGCTTCCGTCCACGACCTCTTCCTCGCCAACTACGGCGTCGACTGCAGCTATGGCGGCGACAATGTCGCGTCATCGCTGGATGACGACACGCCCTACACCCCAGCCTGGGCCGAAAAGATCACCGGCGTCTCGCGCGACAAGATCATCCAGGTCGCCCGCGAGTTCGCGACCAACGCCGAGAAGACCAAAGGCCGCTCGATGATCATCATCGGGGCGGCGATGAACCACTGGTACCACGCCGACATGAACTACCGCGGCGTCATCAACATGCTGGTGATGTGCGGCTGCGTCGGACAGTCGGGCGGTGGCTGGGCTCATTATGTCGGGCAGGAAAAACTGCGCCCGCAGGCCGGCTGGGCGCCGCTCGCCTTCGCACTCGACTGGGGCCGTCCGCCGCGCCAGCAGAACTCGACCTCGGCCTTCTACGCCCACACCGACCAGTGGCGCTATGAGACCGTGCGGATCGCCGATCTCGTCTCTCCCACGGCGCCCGCGGGTCCATGGGACGGCACGCTGATCGACTACAACATCCGCGCCGAGCGGATGGGTTGGCTGCCGTCGGCGCCGCAGCTCGAAACCAACCCCCTTCAGGTTGCCAAGGACGCTGCGGCGGCCGGCATGGAGGCCAAGGACTACGTCGCGAAATCGCTGAAGGACGGCTCGCTGAAGCTGTCCTGCGAGGACCCCGACAACCCGGTCAACTGGCCTCGCAACCTCTTCGTCTGGCGCTCCAACCTGCTGGGCTCGTCGGGCAAGGGCCACGAGTATTTCCTCAAGCACCTGCTCGGAACCACCCATGGCGTGCTGGGCAAGGACCTGGGCCCGGAGGGCCGTGCGCGTTCGACGGAAGCCGTCTGGCACGAGCATGCGCCTGAGGGAAAGCTCGACCTTCTGGTCACGCTCGACTTCCGGATGTCGACCACCTGCGTCTACTCCGACATCGTCCTGCCCACCGCCACCTGGTACGAGAAGAACGACCTCAACACCTCTGACATGCACCCCTTCATCCATCCGTTGACCGGCGCGGTAGACCCGGCCTGGGAGGCGCGCTCGGACTGGGAAATCTACAAGGGTCTGGCCAAGGCCTTCTCCAAGGTCGCGCCCGAAGTGCTCGGCGTCGAGAAAGACGTGGTCCTCAACCCGATCAAGCACGACAGCCCCAACGAGATCGCCCAGGCTTTCGACCCCAAGGACTGGAAGAAGGGCGAGTGCGAGCCGATCCCCGGCAAGACCATGCCGGTGGTGACGATGGTCGAGCGCGACTACCCCAACCTCTATGCGCGCTTCACCGCGCTCGGCCCGCTGATGGACACGATCGGCAATGGCATCAAGGGCATGGCCTGGAAGACCGGCCATGAGGTCGAACATCTCAAGGCGCTGAACGGCGTGCATCTCGACGGCGCCAACAAGGGCCTCGCCAAGATCGTCACCGATATCGACGCCGCCGAGATGATCCTGATGCTGGCGCCGGAGACCAATGGCGAGGTCGCGGTCAAGGCCTGGGCCGCGCTGGGCAAGGCGACCGGCCGCGAACACACCCATCTGGCACTGCCCAAGGAAGACGAGAAGATCCGCTTCCGCGACGTCGTCGCCCAGCCGCGCAAGATCATCTCGGCGCCGACCTGGTCGGGGCTGGAGAGCGAGAAGGTCTGCTACAATGCCGGCTACACCAACGTCCACGAGCTGATCCCGTGGCGCACGCTGACGGGCCGCCAGCAGCTCTACCAGGACCATCTCTGGATGCGCGCCTTCGGCGCGGGGCTGTGCGTCTACCGTCCGCCGCTCGACCTGCGCGCGGTTGCCCCGGTGATCGACCAGAAGCCCAACGGCGAAAAGCAGATCGTCCTCAACTTCATCACGCCGCACCAGAAATGGGGCATCCACTCCACCTACACCGACAACCTGATGATGCTGACGTTGTCGCGCGGCGGGCCGATCGTGTGGCTCAGCGAAACTGACGCGAAACGCGCCGGCATCGTCGACAACGACTGGGTCGAGGCCTTCAACAGCAACGGCGCGCTGGTAGCCCGCGCGGTGGTGTCCCAGCGCATGAAGGACGGCACGCTCTTCATGTACCACGCGCAGGAGAAGATCGTGAACGTGCCGGGCTCGGAGATGACCGGCAATCGCGGCGGCATCCACAATTCGGTCACGCGCATCGTCATCAACCCGACGCACATGATCGGCGGCTACGCGCAGCTCGCCTACGACTTCAACTACTACGGCACGATCGGCACCAACCGCGACGAGTTCGTGGTCATCCGCAAGCTCAAGACCGTCGACTGGCTCGAACGGCCCCATGCCGATGCGTTGCGCGCCCCCGTCCCCGCCCAAGCCGCAGAGTGAAAAGGATCACGACGATGAAAATCCGCGCTCAGATCGGCATGGTGCTGAATCTCGACAAATGCATCGGCTGCCACACCTGTTCGGTGACCTGCAAGAACGTTTGGACGAACCGGGAAGGCATGGAATACGCATGGTTCAACAACGTCGAGACCAAGCCCGGCATCGGCTACCCAAAGGACTGGGAAAACCAGGACAAGTGGAAGGGCGGCTGGCGCCGCAAATCGAACGGCAAGATCGAACCGAAGATCGGCGGCAAATGGCGGATCCTGGCGAACATCTTCGCTAATCCGAACATGCCCGAGATCGACGACTACTATGAGCCGTTCACCTTCGACTACGAGCACCTCCAGAAGGCGCCCGAGCTCGAGGCCTTCCCGACGGCGCGCCCACGTTCGCTGATCACCGGCGAGCGCATGGAGAAGATCGAATGGGGGCCGAACTGGGAGGAGATCCTCGGCGGTGAATTCGCCAAGCGCTCCAGGGACGCCAATTTCGAGGGCATCCAGAAGGAGATGTACGGCCAGTTCGAAAACACCTTCATGATGTACCTGCCGAGGCTGTGTGAGCACTGCCTCAACCCGACCTGCGCCGCCGCCTGCCCCTCGGGCGCGATCTACAAGCGCGAGGAGGACGGCATCGTCCTGATCGATCAGGACAAGTGCCGTGGCTGGCGCATGTGCGTCTCGGGCTGCCCCTACAAGAAGATTTATTTCAACTGGTCGTCGGGCAAGTCCGAGAAGTGCATCTTCTGCTACCCCCGCATCGAGGCCGGCCAACCGACGGTCTGCTCGGAAACCTGCGTTGGTCGCATCCGCTATCTCGGCGTGATGCTCTATGACGCCGACGGGATCGAAGAGGCGGCCTCGACCGCATCCGACCAGGACCTCTACGAGGCGCAGCTCAAGATCTTCATGGATCCCAACGATCCCGCGGTGATCGCCCAGGCGCGCGCTGACGGCATCTCCGAAGCCTGGCTCGAGGCTGCGCGCCAGTCGCCGATCTGGAAGATGGCGATGGAATGGAAGGTCGCCTTCCCGCTGCACCCGGAATACCGCACCCTGCCGATGGTCTGGTACGTGCCGCCGCTCTCCCCGATCACGGCGGCGGCGGAAGCCGGCAAGATGGGCGTCGATGGCGGCATGCCCGACGTCAAATCGCTGCGCATTCCGCTCAAATACCTCGCCAATCTGCTGACGGCCGGCGACGAGGCCCCGATCGCGACCGGGCTGGAGCGGATGCTGGCAATGCGCGCCTACATGCGCGCCAAGACGGTCGATGGCGTCCTCGACGAGGCCATCGCCCGGCGCGTCGGCCTCACCGGCGCGCAGATCGAGCAGATGTACCACATCATGGCGATCGCCAATTACGAGGACCGCTTCGTCATCCCGACGACCCATCGTGAGGTGACGCAGGACGCCTACGAACTTCGCGGAAGTTGCGGCTTCTCCTTCGGCGATGGCTGCCTGCCGAGCGACGACAAGGTCAATCTGTTCGGCGGCATCAAGCTCAAGAACGACAAGCCCAAGATGGGAGCGCTCTGAGATGAAGACGCTGAAGGTCCTCTCCGCGCTCCTGTCCTACCCGACCGAGGAACTCCTCGACGCCCGCGACGAGCTGATCGGCGTGCTCGAGCGCGAGGCGGTGCTGCCGCGGGCGGAGCGTCGGGCTCTGGCGCTGCTGATCGACGACATCGCCGCCGGCGACCTGATGGACATGCAGGAGCGCTACATCCTGCTGTTCGATCGAACGCGGGCGCTCTCGCTACATCTCTTCGAGCATGTCCATGGCGAGAGCCGCGATCGCGGCCAGGCCATGGTCGATCTGATCAAGGTCTACGAAGACGGCGGCTACACGCCGACCGTGACCGAGCTGCCGGATTTCCTGCCGCTCTTCCTCGAATTCGCCGCAACCCGGACGGCCGCCGAGGCGATCGAGCTGATCGGCCAGCCGGGACACGTCTTCGCAGCGCTGCGCGAGCGTCTGCGCAAGCGCAGTTCGCCCTATGAGGCGGTGTTCTCCGCTCTTGCGAGGCTGAGCCAAGCCCGGCCAGACGCTGCGATGATCGAACGACTGCTCGCCGAGCCCGACCCGGAGCCAGACGATCTCGAGGCGCTCGACGCGGCGTGGGCCGAGGAGGAGGTCCTGTTCGGCCCCGGCGCCGCCGCCGAGGACTGCGGCAAGGACACGCTGTCGGCCAAGCTGCGCCAGGCGCGCCGACCTGCGCCAGGGCTCGAACCCGTTCCGGGAGCCGGCCCCCGTATGACCGTCACCCATTCCGGCATCACGACCCGCACGGGAGCCTGAAGACCATGCGCGACACGATCTTTCACATCCTCTTCGTCTGGTATCCTTACGTCTGCCTGTCGGCCTTCATCTTCGGCTCGATCATCCGGTTCGACCGCGAGCAGTACACCTGGAAGGCGTCGTCCAGTCAGATGCTGCGCAAGAAGCAGCTCTCGCTGGGCTCCAACCTCTTCCACATCGGCATTCTCTTCCTGCTGATGGGTCACACGGTCGGGCTTCTGACTCCCACCGCGCTCTACACGCTGGTGATCACGCCCGAGCAGAAGCAGTTCATCGCGATCGTGGCCGGTGGCGTGGCGGGGGTAATCTGCTTCGTCGGCCTGTCGCTGCTCCTGCACCGGCGGCTGTTCGACGCGCGCATCCGCCAGACCTCAACCTATATGGACCTCGGCGTGCTGGCGATCCTCTGGGTCCAGCTCGTGCTCGGCCTGGTGACGCTGCCCTATTCCTTGAGCCACCACGACGCCTCGGTCATGCTGGTGCTGTCGCATTGGGCGCAGGGCATCCTGACGGTGCAGCCGGTCGATGCGCAGACCCTTCAGGGGCTGAACTGGCCCTATCTGGTCCATCTCGTGCTCGGCATGACGATCTTCCTCATCTTCCCGTTCTCGCGGCTGGTCCACATCTGGTCCGCCCCGGTCTGGTATCTCGGCCGCAAGGGCTATCAGGTCGTCCGGACACGCCGCGTGCTGACGGCTGGACCGTCGGCCCGGTCCCCCAACCAGCCGGCGGAGTGAGATCATGACCGACGCCACAGCCTCCGCCTGCGCCGTCAAGCCGGCCGTCTCGCACAAGCCGAAGACCGTCAGCGTCAATGGCGTCGCCATCGCCCGCGCCGCCATCGCGCAGGAGACGCAAAACCATCCGGCCGCAAAGCCGATCGAGGCCTGGCAGGCCGCCGCCCATGCCCTGGTCGTGCGCGAACTGCTGCTGCAGGAGGCGCGACGGATCGGGTTTCCCGCAGCGCCGGCGACGGATGACGAGGGCAGGCGCGAGACCGAGGATGAGGCGCTGATCCGCCAGCTCGTCGAAGACGAGGTGGTCACGCCCGAGGCTGACGAGGCCAGCTGCCGGCGCTATTTTGAGGCCAATCGCGCCCGCTTCCAGTCGCCCGCCATCATTGAGGCGCGCCACATCCTGCTGCCGGCCGCTCCCGGTGACGCGCCGGCGCGGATGGAGGCGAGCCGTCAGGCAGCGCTTCTGATCCTGAAGATCCAGCAGGATCCCGGCTGCTTCGCCGCGCTGGCGGCGGCCGTTTCCGCCTGTCCTTCGGGCCAGACCGGCGGCCATCTCGGCCAGATCGGCCCGGGGCAAACGGTGCCGGAGTTCGAAACCGCGCTGGGCCGGCTTCCGATCGGCGCCGTCGGTGAGGACCCCGTCGAGACCCGCTACGGCTTCCACATCGTCTGGGTCGAGCGCCGCATTCCCGGCCAGCCGCTGCCCTTCGAAGCCGTTCGGCCGCGGATCGCCGCCTGGCTCGACGAAAAGGTCCGCCGCATGGCGATCCAGCAATACATCACGATCCTCGCCGGACGCGCCGAGATCACCGGCGTCGAGATCGCGGCCAGCCCATCCCCCCTCGTTCAATAGGAGCCTGCCATGCAGCTCGGAGCCCTTCTGACGCGGCTGTCGGACGAAAACGACGCGGCCGTGGCGCTCGATGCGCTGGGCGACGGCGTGCTGCTCGCGCAGATCCAGGAGATGGGCAGTCAACATGACGAGACGCCGGGCGAATACGTCGCCAACGCCTCGCGCCGCTATGCGGCGC
>QBLV01000034.1:29300-31586 GCA_003241815.1 Hyphomicrobiales bacterium
CCCGTGCCGGCGATGGCCGGGGGCTGCTCATGCGGCACCGGGGGCTGTGATGACCACCGATGACATTGCTTTCCCTAGCGATGCGGGCACCGGCAAGGCCTTTGCCGAACCAATCCCTGCGGCGCTGCTCGATGCGCCACTGGAGTACATCCTCGTCGATCACGTCCGCCAGCGCAGCCTCTGCGCCGCGTTTCGCCGCTTCACCCATCAGGGATACGTCGATCGCGAAGAGGCCGACGCGGTCGTGACCTACCTTCGTCACGACGTCGACCTGCATCACCGCGACGAGGAAGAAGACCTGTTTCCGTCCCTCCTTCGCCGCGTGCCGCTTGAAGACAACCTGGGAGCCACGCTGGCGCGGCTCATCGAGGATCATTGCCATTCACGGACGATGATCGAGGCCATCAGCAAGGTCCTCGCCAAGCGGACGGGCAACGCCCGTGTCAGGCTTGGAGCAGCGGCACGCAAGCTCCTACTTGCCTACGCGACCAGCGAACATGATCACCTGGCGGCTGAGAACGGCATCGTTCTGGCGATCGCACGTGTTCGACTGACTAAGGGAGATCTCAAGGCCATCAGCGCCACCATGAAAGACCGGCATGGGGTTGCCGCCTGATGTCGCGCACGCTCGATCATCTCTTCGATCGCAACGTCACCTGGGCTCAGTCCAAGACCCGGAGCGATCCCCATTTCTTCCGGCGCATGGCCGAGCAGCAGACCCCTCGCTATCTCTGGATCGGCTGCTCCGACAGCCGCATCACGGCCAACGACGTCCTCGGTCTCGATCCTGGCGAGGTCTTCGTCCATCGCAACATCGCCAATGTCGTCCACACCAGCGACATGAACATCCTCTCGGTGATCGAATATGCCGTCGAGCAATTGAGGGTCGAGCACATCATCGTCTGCGGCCACTATGGCTGCGGCGGCGTTCAGCGGGCGCTGGTGACGGAACGCGGCTCCATGCTGGACCACTGGCTTCAGCCGATCTCGATGCTCCATCGCAAGCACCGTGAGACCTTCGCGCTCATCCCGGATGACGCATGCCGCCTCGACCGGATGTGCGAGATCAATGTGGAGATGCAGGTCCGCCGGCTCGCGCAGACGCCGATCGTCGAGAATGCATGGGCGCGCGGCCAGGAGCTGAACCTCCATGGCTGGATCTACGCGATCGAGGACGGCTTGCTGCGTGACCTCGGTCCTCATTTATCGTCGGTCGAGCAACGCGATGCGCTGCCCTCGATCGATCATCGCGTCCTTCATCCCGTCGAGGCCGTGAGCGCGCTGAGGCGCCAGGCCCTGGACGCCTTCGCAAACCTCGCCGCGGCCGAGCACTCGGATGCGCCCTGCTGCAGGGCGGCCGGTCTCCACCCTCCCGGTCATGGCTGAACCCGAGCAAAGAGTGACCCCGATGTCAGACGTCATCACCATCACGGCCCTGATCTACACCGACAGTGACGCTGCGGACCGTGCCCTGCGCGACGTCGCCATGACGTTGATCGGGCGGGGTTTTCGGCTCGCCGGGCTGGTCCAGCACAACACGGCGCGCCCGGGACGGTCGCGCTGCGACATGGTCCTCGAGGAGCTTGCGAGCGGCGAGCTGATCGGCATCTCGCAAGATCGCGGTCCGCTGGCGCGTGGCTGCGCGCTTGACGTCGGGCAACTGCTGGGTGCGATGCAGATCGTGCGGGCGGCGCTAGACACGGGGCCGGACCTCGTCGTCCTGAACAAGTTCGGCAAGACCGAAGCGGAGGGCGCGGGGTTCCGCCCCCTGATCGCCGAGGCGATCGAGGCCGGCCTGCCGCTTCTGATCGCCATACCCTGGCGCAACATCGAGAGCTGGCGCCTCTTCGCCGGCGCAATGGCGCGAGAGATCGACCTTGATCGACTCACAGCCGAGGGGGCCAGCTTGTCCGACGCGCTGGGCCTTGACCTACGATCAGACGAGGCGCGGGAGCCTGCGATCCAGCCGCTTCTGACGATCTCGACGCGTCACTGAAAATCGGGACGACGACGCATCTGTCTGACCGGTCATTGACGCTGCGCAATGCAGGGGAGGCTGCGGTGATCAAAGCTGCCTAAACGTGTCAACGGCGGTCGGATTCCAGGCCAGGGTGGCGGAGTAAAAGCAGGCCAGTGGCGGCATGGGGGGACGATATGCAAAGGGCCCCGATCGGGGCCCTTTGCATATCGTCGCGATCGTTTCGGATCAGCCTGGGGTGATCTCGCCGGTCTCGGGATCGACGTGTTCGGCGGTGGCCTGGTTTTGCTCCGCCGCGGCGAGGCTGC
>QBLV01000035.1:0-9928 GCA_003241815.1 Hyphomicrobiales bacterium
AGCTGCCGCCAATCGCTCCTGGGCGTCGCGGCCACCGCCGCATCGATCGCCTGTTGCGCCGAGTAGCCCCGCCGGAGCAGATCCAGCATCAGCGGACCGAGCCGCGGATCGGTCATGTGCTGCGTCAGCGCGGCGCCGACACCGGCCGCCGCATGCTGACAGCGCGAGCCCACCGCGATCGAGGAGGTCGTCACGACCGCGCCCAGCATGCCGGTCCGGGCGCAGCGTCCGGCGAGTGAAAACGTCATCGGGCAGCCTTTCGGATCGCGACGATATCGACCTCCATCAGCAGTTCGGGGCTGGCGAGGCCCTTCACGATGACGGTTGTGAAAGCGCAAGGCTCGCTGCCGAGACGCTGCCGAACGACGGCGTTGACGTCGGCCAGGAAAGCCCGATCGGTGACGTAGACGGTCGCCTTGGCGACATCGCCGAGACCGGCGCCCGCTTCCGAGAGCAGCGTTTCGACATTGTCCATGGCCTTTTGCGCCTGCGCCCCCGCGTCGCCTGCGCCGTAGAGCACCTCGTCGAGACCCATGCCGGTCTGGCCGCGCAGCGTGACGCGGTCGCCCGACACGACCGCCATGCAGAACTCGCAGTCGAGTGGCTGCTGCTGCGTGCCGTAGCGGGCTGCGCTCGAATGATAGGTTCTGAGGCGCTGATGCGGTGTGCCACCCTGCTTGCGGACGACCGTCACGTCGATCTCGAACAGGATGTCGCCGCGCGCGAAACCCGTGGTGACGATGCCCGTCGAGACCGGCTTAACGCCCACGAGGTGCTTGCCGATCATCGGATAGACCGCCGGCCGATAGGCGCGGTCGGAGATATAGACCGTGATCTTGCAGATATCCTCGACCGACGCGCCGGCTTCCTCCAGCAGGGTCTTGAGATTGAGCATCGCCAGATCGGCCTGCGCGGCAGCGTCCGCCACCCCACGGCCCTTCGCCTTGACGCCTGTGTGGTCGAGGCCGGCGCCGGTCTGGCCGCGCAGGAAGAACTCCTCGTCGGTGGCGAGCACCATTGCGCCCTGCCAAGGGAAGCCCTGGCCGTGCCAGCTTTCGAAGGTGTAGGGCCGTGTGTGGCGCGGCGGGGCTGCGGGGATCGCGGCCTCGGCATCGATCTGCACGATCAGTTCCGGCAGCGCGAGTCCTGCGACGACGAGGCCGGTGCTGACCGGGCGAACCTCGGGCAGGCGCTGCGCGATCACGGCATAGACGGCGGCGCGGTAGTCGCGATCGACGATGCAGGTGGTCAGCTTGGTCAGGCTGGCGAGCGAGCCACCGGCCGCCTTGAGCGAGGCTTCGAGCTGGTCCAGCGCCGCATGGGTCTGGGCCGTGGCGTCGCCGATGCCGACGATCGACCCGTCGGGCTTCAGTGCGGACGCGCCGCTGAGGAAGACGCGCTCGCCAGTGCGCACGGCCCCGGCGATGGGCTGTTCAGTGATGCCCGGAAGGGCGGAGGCGGCAATGGCAAGGCGTTTCATTCAGTCTCCGCAGGTCGCGCCTCGGACGTCAGGCAAGGAGGCGTTTCAGGCCATGTCCGAGATGCAAGAACGGCACCTGCCCAAGCCGCATGGGCGCGACGGGGCAGGGGCATCGACGACACGATCAAAAGGCTAGGCCGGAACGCGGCCGTTGATCGAATTAAAATCCGGTCGCGATTATTCAGCGAGCTTATAGGCTTGCCGCACGCGGGCTTGCGGCCGGTGGAGCCGAGCAGGGCGACATTCCCGCAGGCTCGTTTTCAACATGCGCTCAGCCCGTATTCTCGGGAACCCCGGCGTTTTCCGCGACCCAGAGCGCCAGCACAGTCGCGGCGGCCATGAAGTCGTCGATCTCCATTGCTTCCTTCGGGTTGTGGCTGCCATGCTCGTTGCGCACGAACAGCATCGCAACAGGCACGCCCGCCGCCGCGAAGGCCGCCGCATCATGCGAAGCCGGGCTGCCGAGCGGCATTGCGGCGATGCCGAGCCGATCGGCCCCATCCGTCAGCGCCGCCCGGATGCCGGCATCGACGGGCCCGACGGCGGCAGAAGCCCGCTGGCCGAGTTCAAAGGTGACCTTGCGCTGCGCCTCGATCCTGCCGATCGCCTGATGCATCTGTGCTTCGAGGTCGGCCAGGACCGCCTCGTCATAGGCCCGTATGTCGAGGCTGAAACGAAACTCGCCCGGCACGGTCGTCATGCCATGCATCTCGGCATTGGTATGGAAGCGGCCGAAGGTGATGGCGATCTGCGTGCCGGCAGCCTCATGGGCGGCCCAGATTTCGTCCAGCGCATGGGCGAGTGCCATGCCCGCCATCGCCGCGTCGCGGCGGAAGCGGCGCGGCGTGCCGACATGGTCGTGCCGCCCGACGATGCGGGCATCGGGATAGCGGACATTGCCGGGAATGCCCGTGCAGATCGCGATCGGGAAACCGGCCTCGATCAGGCTCGGCGCCTGCTCGATGTGGATTTCCAGAAACGCCCGGATCTGCCTGGGATCGAGCGCGTGCTCTCCCCGCCGCAGAGCCCCGGGATCGCCGCCGCAATCGCGCATGTGGTCGGCGAGGCTGCGCCCGGTATCGATGCGCTTCGCTTCGAGTGCGCCCTCGGGGAGGGTGCCCAGCGCAGAGCGGCTGCCGATATAGGAGACCTGAAACCAGACGCTCTCCTCGGCCCGCACGCCCATCACGGTGACGTCGCAGCGCGGCTGCACACCGAGTTCGCGCAGGGCCGCGATGGTCACGAGCCCCGCGATGACCCCGGCCGCCCCGTCGAAATTGCCGCCATGGGGCACGCTGTCGAGATGCGAGCCCATCAGGATCACTGGCGCATCCGCATCCGCCCCGCGCCAGGTCGCATAGGTGTTGGCGGCGGCATCGGTCGTGACCGCGAGGCCTGCGGCGGAAGCCGCCTCGACCATCACAGCATGGCCGAAATTCTCGCCCGCGCCATAGGTGTCGCGCATGATGCCGGGGTTGCCCTGGCTGCCTGCGGCCAGCGTCTCGAACAGCCGTTCGACCATGCCGCGCTGGGCTGCCACGGCCGCGCGGAGGGCATCGGGTGTCGGAGCGGTCTTGTCTGCCATGCCCGGCGCGTTCCTCGTGGTTGTTTCGGATTTCGAGGCCCCGGCCGGCGCTCCCGCCATGGAGAAGGGCCTTCGCCGACAACCGGCCACAGATACTGGTGCAGCGCTGGAGCCTTAAGGCAATGCACGCGCTTATGAAGAATCCGGGGGTGGCATTCGCGGTGCGAATACCCGGTCGGTCAGGACAGACGGGACACCGTCTCGCCGGCGACGATCCGCACCTCGCGCAGGAAGGCCTCTGCCGCGCGCGACAACGGCCGCTTGCGCGAACGCACGACGGAGGCCGACACCGGCGAGGCCGGCTCGAACCGCCTGACCGCGAGGTTCCTGGCCGCGAGCGGCGAAAGCGGATCGACCACCGCGACCCCCACGCCGGTCTCGGCGAGGATGCAGGCCGTGTTGCAGTAGCGCACCTCGACAGCCGAGCGGAACGGCACGCCGACCTCGGCGAAAGCCTGCCGCACGATCGTACCCATCCTGGTGCCGCGTTCGAGCGCGATGAAGGATGCCGATCGCAGATCGTCGGGCGTGATCATCGTCCTGGCGGCGAGAGGATGGTCCGGCCGCATCACGCAGACCATGCGCTCGGTGAAGAAGGATTCGCCCTCCACACCGCGATAGTCGTTCAGCCCCAGCACGAAGCCGAGTTCCGCCAAGCCGTTGTCGACGCTCTCGACGACGTTTTCGAAGCGGCGGATGTCGAAGGAGACCCGGGTGTTGGGGCGCTTGGCGAGGAAGTTGCGCAGCGCGATCGGGATCACGCTGTAGCCGAGCGGCGGCGTCGCGAGAATGCGGATATGACCGGTGCGGTTTTCCTTGAGATCCTGGACCTTGGCCTCGAAGGCGGCATGCAGATTGAAGATCGGATCGGAGTCGAGGCAAAGCTCGCGGGCCTCGGCCGTCGGGAACAGCCGGTTGTTGACCCGCTCGAACAGCGGAAAGCCGATCTGGCTCTCCAGATGCTTGATCGCATTGCTGACGGCGGGTTGCGACAGGCCGAGTTCGTGAGCCGCCCGCACCGTGGTCTCGCAGCGGACGACCGCTCTCAGCAGCTCGATCTGGCGCAGGTTCATATTCTTGCTCTGAATAGAGTTCGGGCAACTCTATTTCACGAGCAAATCATGTGCCAGCGAACGATATCCTGCAAGCCGCGCCGCCGGCATGATCCGGATGCGCCGCTCAGGCATCGAGAAAGGGCATCTCGCCCCTTGGCGGGGCGATGTCGCCATTGACCGCGACCATCCGGCGCCAGACTGCTTCCGTCACCGCCTGCGCTTCGGCGAGCAGCGCCGGCTCGTCGATGGTCAGCACCTTGCGGTCGCGCATGACGAAATCGCCATCGACGATGACCGAGTGAACGACGCCGGGATGCGCATAGTTGACGATGTTGGAGGTCAATCGCAGCACGGGGCGCATCGCCGGCTGGTTCAGGTCGAGCAGGGTCAGGTCGGCTTTCTTGCCGATTTCGAGCGAGCCGATCTGCGCCTGCGCACCGAGGGTCAACGCGCCGTTGCGGGTGACCATGTCGAGTACGGCCTGCGGCTGCGGATCGACGCCACCCTCCTGCGCGCGGCCGTGGCCGGCGCGATGCACGATCATCCCGATCTTCATCGCCTGGAACATGTCCTCGGTCATGTTGTCGGTGCCGAGCGCGATGTTGACGCCGGCATCGCGGATCGGCCCGATCAGCACGCGATGGGGGCCCTTGCGCGAGGACGGCGCCGGGTTGTGCGCCATGTGGACGCCACGCTCGGCCAAGAGCGCGATGTCCTCGCGCGAGCAGAAGGTCCAGTGCGCGCAGGTCAGATCGGGGCCGAGGAAGCCCTCGCGGTCGAGATAGCCAGCCGGCGTCAGATCATGCGCCGCCTTGACGGCCGCGACCTCGCCGGTGCTCTGTGCGAGATGGCAGGTCCGGGTCAGGCTGTAGCGCCGGGCAAGGTCCATGATCTTGCCCAGCATGGAAGGCGAGCAGTTGTCAGGCGCATGCGCCGCGACCTGGCAGTTGACGCGGCCGTTGCGGGCGCCGTGCCAGGTTTCGATCAGCTCCTGCGTGCGTTCGAGGAAGACGCGCCCGAAAGCCTCGTCGATGCCGTATTCGCCGAAGCGGATCTTGCGCGTGTCGATGTCGGCGCAGCTTTCCGAGAGCCACAGCCGCATGCCGGTGTCGGCCATCGCGCCGGCATAGGACGGAACATGGCGGAAGGGGTCGACCAGCGTCGTCGTGCCGCTGCGGATCGCCTCCAGGCAGCCGAGCGACGCCATCACGGCCCGCTCATGGTCGCTCATCGTGTAGGAGACCGGCGACATGTAGCGGTAGATGATCTCGCCGTCCCAATCCTCGACCGTGCCGCGCAGCGCCGTCAGCACGGTGTGGGTATGGGCGTTGATGAAGCCTGGCAGAACGGCGAGCCCGCGCCCGTCGATGCGCTCGTGGTGGGGATAGTCCTGGTCCAGCGTCGCGGCATTGCCGATGGCGGCGATGCGGTTGCCGGTGACGGCGATGGCCGCATTGTCCAGAATGCGGCGCTTGTCGTCGCAGGTGACGATGGTGGCGCCGGTGATCAGCAGGTCCATGGGCCCTCCATTCCAAGTGGGTCGAAGGCGCCGCGCCGTCTCAAAGGCCGGTCGCTGCCTTTTCCTGCGCGACGAAATGCTCGGCGATCTCGCGCCCGGTTGCGATCCAGACATCGCCGAAGTCGCGTGCGCGTTCCAGGAAGTCGCGCATGATGCCGAAGCGCATCGGCCGGCCTGAGACCTGCGGATGCATCACCATCGAGACGAGCCCGCCCCATTCGCGGGTCTGGTCGAGTTCGCCGTTCCAGATCGACAGGACATGCTCCTTGGGGAACATCGGGCGCGGGCTGAAGCGCTGCGAGAGGCCATAGAGCCAGTCGTCGAAAGAGGCGTTGATCGGCAGTTCGACCACGCCGGCCGAGCCGTCGCGCTGCTTGTGGCGATAGGGCCTTATGTCGTCGCGGAAGGACGAGGAATAGAGGATGCCGCGCTCGCGCAGATAGGTCAGAAGCTCGTCATAGTTCTCGCCGCCGGCGGCGCGATAGCCCACGGGCACGACGCCGAGCACACGCTTGAGCGAGTCCATGCCCTTCTCGAACTCCTCCTTGTCCTGCGTGAAGTTCGCAGGATCGGGACGGTTGTGGAGGTAGCCGTGATGGCCGATTTCGTGGCCGTCCCGGACGATCGCCTCGCACATCTTCGGATGCACATCGACGATCCAGCCGGGGATGAAGAACGTCGCCCTGATCTCCACCGAGCGGAGATGTTCGAGGATCTTGGGCACGCCGACGCGCTCCTCGTAGCCGCCGAAGGAGAGCGTCACCAGCCGGTCGGTGTTGGCGGCGTCGTGCTGCAGCCAGGCGGTCTCGCCGTCGACGTCGAAGGCGGGGAAGAGGGCGCAGCTCTTGCCGGCGGGCCAGGGAAATTCGGGCGCGGGATCGGCGAGGTTCGCGATCCTCATCGGAAAGACAGGCGTCATGGCTTCATCTCGCATCAGGGCGGAAGCGGCTTCAGCGACGACCTTCCCGCCCGCGAGCCGACGATAGCAAACAAACGGCCGGCCACGAGGTGGCCGGCCGTTGCCGCGCTATCATTTATCCCCTCGCTGTATTCGCAGCGATTATAGGGCGCGGCGAGCGGGCCGCTCTCCGGATCAGGCCTGGATGAAGGCGAGCAGGTCGGGATTCACCACATCGGGATGGGTGGTGCACATGCCGTGCGGCAGGCCCGCATAGGTCTTCAGCGTGCCGTTCCTGAGCAGCTTGATCGCCAGATGCGCGGAATCCGCGATCGGCACGATCTGGTCGTCCTCGCCATGCATGACCAGCACGGGCACGTCGATAGCCTTCAGATCCTCGGTGAAATCGGTCTCCGAGAAGGCCTTGATGCAGTCGTAATGCGCCTTCGCGCCGCCCATCATGCCCTGCCGCCACCAGTTGTCGATGGCACCCTGCGAGACCTTGGCGCCGTCGCGGTTGAAGCCGTAAAATGGCCCGGTCGGCACATCGACATAGAACTGGGCCCGGTTGGCCACGAGTGCGGCGCGGAAGCTGTCGAAGACCTCGATCGGCAGACCGCCCGGGTTTGCCTCCGACTTGACCATGACCGGCGGCACGGCGCCGATCAGCACAGCCTTGGCGACGCGGCCCTTTCGGCGCGGGCGACATAGCGAGCGACCTCGCCGCCGCCGGTGGAGTGCCGATATGGATGGCGTTCTTCAGGTCGAGCGCGGCCGCGAGTTCGGCGACGTCGGCGGCGTAGGTGTCCATCTCGTTGCCGGTCGCAGTCTGCGACGAGCGGCCATGGCCACGGCGATCATGCGCGATCACCCGGAAGCCCTTGTCGAGAAAGTAGAGCATCTGGTTGTCCCAGTCGTCGGCGCTGAGCGGCCAGCCGTGATGGAACACGATCGGCTGCGCGGTCTTGGGACCCCAGTCCTTGTAGAAGATCTCGGTGCCGTCCTTCGTGGTGATCGTGCTCATGGTCGCGTTCCTTCGGCTGTTCGGGCGGCAGGAGCGTCGCCCTTCGATATGGACGTTATAGGCGCGTGGGTGCAGGGTGCCGCTTGGCGGAAGCGACAATGTGCAGGGGTAAAACTGACAAGATGACGACAGGCCCGACAATCGTCGCCGAAATCGGCATCGTTCTGTACCCCGACGTTCAACTGGCTGCCGTCTACGGACTGACCGACCTGTTCCGCATCGCCGGCGAGATGAGCCTGGCGCACGGAGGTCCGGATGCGCGGGTCATCCGCGTGACCCATTGGCGGCAGGACAGCGAGGCGGCTCCCGTCGAATGCGTTTTCGACAGCCATCCCGGCGCACCGCACAGGCCGGGCCATCTGATCGCGCCCCCGAGCCTCGTCATGCCCCGGAAAATGCTGCCGATGCATGGTGTCGCGGCGTGGATGGCAGAGCGCCATGCGGCCGGAGCGACGCTCTGCTCGGTCTGTGCGGGGGCGTTCGTCCTCGGTGAGACCGGCCTGCTGGAGGGGCGTCCGGCGACGACGCACTGGGCCTTCGCCGAGGCGCTGGCCAAGCGCTTCCCGGCCATTCGGGTCGAGACCGACCGCATGGTCATCGACGACGGGGATATCATTACGGCCGGGGGCATCCTGGCCTGGACCGATCTCGGTCTGACGCTGGTCGAGCGGCTGCTGGGACCGAGCGTCATGCTGGCGACAGCGCGTTTCCTCTTGGTGGATCCGCCGGGCCGCGCACAGCGGCCCTATGGTGGCTTCGTGCCCCGCCTCGACCACGGCGACGCTGCCATTCTGAAGGTGCAGCACTGGCTCCAGGCAACAGGCGCCAAAGACCATGCCGTGCCGGCACTGGCGAAGCGGGCCGGGCTCGAGGAGCGCACTTTCCTGCGCCGCTTCCGGAAGGCGACGTCGCTGCGCCCCACCGAATACGCCCAGCAGATCCGCATCGCGAAGGCCCGCGAGGCGCTGGAACTGAGCAAGCGACCGGTCGCTCAGATCGCCTGGGAGGTCGGCTATGGCGACGCCGCCGCCTTCCGCAAGCTGTTCCAGCGCGTCACGGGCCTGTCGCCGGCCAGTTACCGCAATCGCTTCGGCGTCGCAGCCTGATCAGGAATATTCCGGCCGGCTGGGCGTGAACACGTCGAGATTGATCACCGGCTCGTCGCCGACGACCTCGCCCCAATGCTCGACACCAGAGGGGATGAGAACGAGCCCGCCGGGGCCGATCAGATGCTGCTGCCCGCCGATGAAGAAGCGGATCGTGCCGCTGATAATATACGCGATCTGCTCATGGGGATGGCTGTGGGGCCTGGGCTCATGGCCAGGCATCAGCCGGTGCAGCGCCACGGTCGCGGCATTGCCGGAGAAGCCCTTGCGGTCCACGCCCGGACGCACCGGCGTCCACGGAATGCTGCTCCAGTCGATCTTGTGAATGTCCATGGCGGATCTCCCGTGATGGTGGATTATTTGGCTGCGCCGAGGATGCCGGACGGCCGGATGAACAGGAACAGCAGCAGCACCGAGAGCGCAGCGACGTTCTTCAGCCCCGCGCCGAAGCCGACGATGGCGAGGGCCTGCAGCAGGCCCAGCAAAAGCCCGCCGAGGAAGGCGCCGAAGGGCCGCCCGAAGCCGCCGACGATCGCGGCGATGAAGCCGCTGATCGCGAAGGGCACGCCGACATTGAAGGCGGTGTATTGCGTCGGCGTGATCAGGATGCCGGCGACGGCTCCCAGCGCCGCGCTCAGTCCGAAGGCCAGCGCCAGCATGCGCGAGACCGGGATGCCCTGCAGCGCCGCCGCCTCGCGGTTGATCGAGCAGGCGCGCATCGCCTTGCCGGTCTTCGTCAGGCTGAAGAAGGCGGCGAGCGCAGCCACGATCGCCAGCGACCCGCCGACGATCCAGAGGAGCTGGTAGCCGACGGCGACCGATCCAAACATCAGCGGCGGCCGGTCGGTGAAGACGGGCAGGGTCTTGGGCTGGTCGCCGACCGCGATCAAGGTCAGCCGCTCGATCACGATCTGGGCTGCGAGCGTCGCCAGGATCATCACGAACATCGTCGCCTTGCGGTTCCACAGCGGCCGCACGACGACCCGCTCGATCGCCACGCCCAGCATGGCGACCGCCGCGATGGCGATCAGCGCGGCCACCGGCAGCGGCACGCCGCTGCGCGCGAAAAGGGTCTGGGTGATCATGCCGCCGAGCATCACGAACGCTCCTTGAGCGAAGTTCACGATGCCGCTGGCGTTGTAGATCACGCAGAAGCCGATGCCGATCAGCCCGTAGACGCAGCCGATGCCGAGCCCGCTGATGAGAACCTGCGGGATGTAGGACCAGTCAGCCATGGGCCACCTCCTGATGGGCGGCGTCC
>QBLV01000035.1:9938-31032 GCA_003241815.1 Hyphomicrobiales bacterium
ATCCTTGGGAGGCTTGTCCGTGCCGAGATAGGCCGCGATCACGGCCGGATTGGCGCGCACCTCGGCAGGCGTGCCCTGCGCGATCTTGCGGCCGAAATCGACCACGACGACGCGGTCGGCGGTGTTCATCACCAGCGTCATGTCGTGCTCGATCAGCAAAACGCTGGTGCCGTCCTCGGCGATGCGACGGATGATGCGCGAAAGCGCCGCCGACTCCTCGGTGTTGAGGCCGGCGGCCGGCTCGTCGAGCAGGATCAGCCGGGGGCCGGCCGCCATGGCGCGCGCCAGCTCCAGCATGCGCTGCCGGCCATAGGGCAGGCCGGATGCAGGTTCGTCTGCAAAGGCCGAGAGGCCTGCGAAGGCGAGCAGCTCTCTCGCGCGGGCATCGACCGCAGCCTCTTCGCGGCGCGCCGATGCCGGCCGCAACAGGGCCGCAAACAGCCCGGCCTTGCCCTGCAGGTGGCAGCCGACCTTGACGTTGTCGAGCACGCTCAGATCTTCGAACAGCTTGACGAGCTGGAAGGTCCTGACCAGCCCCGCCTTGGCGATGACGGCCGGCGACTGGCCGGTGATCTCCGCGCCTTCGAACAGGATGCGGCCCGCACTTGGCGGCAGGAAACCCGAGATCAGGTTGAACAGCGTCGTCTTGCCGGCGCCGTTGGGGCCGATCACGGTGGTGACGCCGTCAGTGGGCACCTCGAACGAGACGTCGTCGACCGCAACGAGACCGCCGAAGCGGCGCGTCACGCCTTCCAGGACAAGCCGGCTCATGAGCGGCCTCGTGGAGCGAACAGGCTGGCCAAACCGCGCGGCGCGTAGATCAGCAGCAGGATCAGCGCCGCGCCATAGGCGAGGTCCTGATAGTCCTTGAAGGCGCGGAAGGTCTCGGGCAGCAGGCTGACGATCAGTGCCCCGACCAGCGGCCCGGCAACCGTGCCGATGCCCCCGACATAGAGCATGGTGAAGGTGACGATGACCATGTGCAGACCGAAGACTTCTGGGCTGACGTAGCCGACGACGTGGACGAAGAGCGAGCCGGCGAGCGCCGCGAACCCGGCCGAGAGCAGGAAAGCCATCAGCTTGTAGCGGGAGACGTCGATGCCGAGCGCGGTGGCGGCCTCCTCGCTGCCCGCGACGGCCGAAAGAGCCCGGCCGAAGCGCGAGCGCCGGATGCGCGCGGCGGCAAAGGCGCAGGCTGCGACGACGAGCGAGAGCATGACGAGCTGGCCGCGATCGGAGGTGACCTCGTAAGCGCCGATGCCGAAGGGCGGGATGCCGGAAATGCCGAGATAGCCTTGCGTCAGCGACTGCCATTCGACCGTGATCTCATAGGTGATCAGGCCGATGGCGAGCGTGCCCATGGCGAGGTAGTGCCCCTTCAGCCGCAGCGTGGGGAAGCCGACGATCGCGGCCGCCATCACGGCTGCGGCGATGCCGATGACCATGGCGGGTAGGGGGCTCCAGCCATAGGTCGCCGTCAGCACGGCGGAGCCATAGCCGCCGATCGCGGCAAAGGCGTTCTGGCCGAAGGAGACCTGCGCGGCAAAGCCCATGAACAGGTTCAGCCCCGTCACGAAGACCGCGTATATCAGGGCGAAGGAGACGACAGTGGCCGCATAGCCGCCGACGACCATGGCGTAGCCGACGACCACCACGGCGAAGAGCCAGGGCAGCAGCCCGGCAAGCCGCAGCGCGATCGGGCGCCGTTCAGGCGAAGTAATGCTGGGCGAGATCGTCATGGGATGTGATGTCACGCGGGTTCAGTTCGGCGACGATGCGCCCGAGCGAAAGCAGGTAGACGCGGTTGGCGAGTTCGAGCGCCAGCGGCGCCTTCTGCTCGACCAGCACGATCGCCAGGCCTTCGCGGTTCAAGAGGCCGAGCGTCTCCAGGATTTCTCCGGTGACGCGCGGTGCGAGCCCGAGCGAGGGCTCGTCCAGCAGCAGGAGCTTGGGGCCCGCCATCAGCGCGCGGCCGAGAGCCAGCATCTGCTGCTCGCCGCCCGACATCGAGCCGGCGGCCTGGCCGAGCCGTTCCTTCAGCCGCGGGAACAGCGTCAGCACGCGCTCGCGCCGGCGATTGAACTCGGCCTTGTCGCGCAGGCGATAGGCGCCGAGTTCGAGATTGTCGGCGACGCTCATCGGCGGGAACAGGCCGCGCCCCTCCGGCACCAGCACGATGCCGCGCGTGGCGACCGCGACTGCGTCGCTGCGCGGCAGCAGCTCGCCCCGGAACGCGACCTCGCCGCTATTGGCTGAGAGCCCCATGATGGCGCGCAGCAGGGTCGATTTGCCGGCCCCGTTGGGGCCCAGCACCGCGACGAGCTCGCCCTCGCCGATGCGGATGTCGACGCCGTGCAGCGCCTCGACATGGCCGTAGCGGGCCGAGAGGCCGGTCGCCGCCAGGATCGGACGAGCAGAGCCCGGCGCAGCAGCGCTCGCTTCGGTCCTGGCTGCGACCGCCGAACTCATTGCACCACCTTGACCTTGCCGGCCGCGATCGTCGCCAGCACGAACGGGTTCTCGGTGATGCCCTGATGCAGGTCGGGCCGGAAATTGTAGACGCCGGTCGTACCCTGGAAGCCGCTCAGCGTCTCATAGGCGTCGCGGACCTTCTCGCCCTCCAAGGACTTGGCCTTCTCGATGGCGGCCACCGTCAGCATGACGCCGTCCCAGCCGCGCGAGGCCCAGTTCG
This sequence comes from Hyphomicrobiales bacterium, assembly GCA_003241815.1. Classification (GTDB taxonomy): domain Bacteria; phylum Pseudomonadota; class Alphaproteobacteria; order Rhizobiales; family Beijerinckiaceae; genus Allobosea. The sequence continues at coordinate 12,631 of QBLV01000035.1, forward strand.
GGTCGCGATCCTTGAACTTCTCGCGCCAGGGATCGAGGAAGGCCTTGATGCCGGTCTTGAGTCCGCCTTCGGGCAGCGCCTCATAGACCTGCGAAGGCGAGGCGACGAAGAAGAACTTGTCGCCCAGCACCTCGGAGACGGGGCCGAACACGGCGAGGTCCTCGAGGCTCGTCAGAAGCAGCATGTCGGCGCCGAGCTGCTTGATGTTCTTGGCGGCGGTGAGCGTCGTGCCGCCGAGGCCGATCTTCAGGATCGCGCCGGCACCGGCCGCACGCGCCTTGCTGATCTGCACGCTGAGATCGGCGTCGTCCTGCTTGTACTGATCGACCGAGACGACCTCGATGCCGAACTTGGCGGCGTTGCGCTCGGCCACGCCCTTCTGGAGGTTCGCATAGGGCGTCGGGTCGTGCAGCACCGCGATCTTGCGGATTTGGGTCTTTTCCTTGAGGTATTCCAGCCGCTTCTCGACCTCGAAGCCGGCGGGCGGCAGTGTGGTGAAGGCCCAGGGCAGATGCTCGGCCTGCTGCGGCAGGATCGAGCACAGCATCATCGGCACCTTGGCGCGCAGCAGCAGGCCAGCCGCCGCGAAATTGCCCGCCGAAACGCAGCCGCTGACGAAGACGTCGACCTTGTCCGAGCTCAGCATCTTCCGGTAGACGGTGACCGCCTCCTGGGGTTCGGAGCGGTTGTCCTCGACGATGACCTGGATCTTGCGGCCCATTACGCCGCCCTTGGCGTTCACGGCGGCTGCCGCCAGTTCGACGCCGTCGCGCCAGGCGCGGTCCACGGTTGCGGCATAGCCGGTCAGGCCGGCCGAGACGCCGATCTTGTAGGTTTCCTGCGCTATGGCGGGCGATATGCCGGCCATCGCGACGCTGGCGACAAGGCTTGTCGCCCAGAATGTCTGCTTCATCATCTGTCCTCCCGGTTTCCTCTGGATTCGGCTGGTCACCCGCGGTGGGTGCCGCCTTCTTCTTGGTCTGTCGTTGGTGGTCTGTTTCAGGCCGTCGGTTTTCCGTAGCCGCCGCCGCCCGGTGTCTCGAGCAGGACGACGTCGCCGGCCTTCATGGTCAGCTTCTTCGCCTCGCTGACGGAGGTGCCGTTGACGAGGAAGCGTCCGGGAGCGCCGGCCAGCCCGCCATCGATGCCGTCGGGGCCACGCTCGAGACGGCTCGGCACGGCGTTGAGCAGCCAGGCATGGTCGGTGCGCATGTGGAACTGGATGATCTGGCCGTCGCCGCCCTGCATCCTGCCCTTGCCGCCCGAGCCGGCCCGCAACTCCTTGCGATCGAAGACGATCGGCATCGCCGCCTCCAGAATCTCGATCGGCACCGCTGCGACGCCTGTCGGGTAGCAGGTTGCGCTGGGACCGGGTTTGCCGGCTCGTGCGCCCATCCCGCCCGAATAGTTGAACATCGACGAGGTGAAGGGCTCGCCGCTGGGGCGCTTGCCCTGGATCTGGATGGTCCAGACGGCGCCCGAGCCTTCGGCCAGAACACGTTCGGGCATGACCTGATGAAGTGCCTTCAGGATCGGCATCGGCACATACATGCCGACGACATGGCGCGCATTCACCGGGGCCGGGTAGGCGCAGTTGATGATCGAGCCCACCGGCGCGCGGACCTCGATGGGCGCCAGCGAGCCGGTGTTGTTGGGCAGGTCCGGGTTGAGGCAGGAGCGCACGGCGAAGGTCGAGTAGGCGTGGGTGTAGTTCAGGACGACGTTGATGCCCGTCGTTGTCTGCGGCGACGAACCCTCGAAATCGATGATGATCGAGCCAGCCTCGACATCCACCGTCAGCGCCGTCTTCAGCGTGATGATCTCGCCGCCAGGCACGTCGAACGAGGTCTCGCCGTGATAGGTGCCGGCTTTGAGCTTGCGGATGGCGTTGCGCGTCGCCTCCTCGGAGCGGTGGATGATCTCGTCCGACAGGGCCTCGATGTCGTCGATGCCGTAGCGCTCGCACAGCGTGATCAGGTGCTCGGCGGCTGCCTCGCCCGACGAAACCTGTGCCGAAAGATCGCCGAAGACGGCGTCGGGCGTGCGGACGTTGCGGCGGATGATGTCGTGCAGCATCTCGCTGGGCTTGCCGCGCTCATAGAGCTTGAGCGGCGGAATCCAGAGGCCTTCCTCATGGACGTCTCGTGCACCTGCGCCGATGCCGTAGCCGCCGATATCGGTGTGGTGGATGGTCGAGCCGATATAGGCGAGCAGCTTCTGGCCGTCGAAGATCGGCGTCAGGATCGTGATGTCGAAGAAGTGCCCGGCCGAGAGCCAGGGATCGTTGGTGATCAGGACGTCGCCGGGTTCGCAGCGCCCCTCGAACAGCTTCACCAGATGCGCTCCGGCGATGGCCAGCGAGTTGATGTGGCCGGGCGTGCCGGTGTTGGCCTGCGCCACCATGCGTCCGCGCCTGTCGAAGAGCGCGCAGGCAAGGTCGCCGGCCTCGCGTACGATCGGGCTGAAGGCGATGCGCTGCAACGCCTTGGCCCGCTCGTTAACGATGCCGATCAGGTTCGACCAGAGGATCTCGAGTTCGACGCCGTCCATGGGCTGTGATTTTGCCATCGGGTTCAGCCTTTCGTGGCGACGATGCAGCCGAGCGGGTCGATCGTCGCGCTCCAGCCGGGGGGCAGCGCGGTGGTGGTCTCGCGCTCCTCGATGATGGCGGGGCCGGCGATGGTCTGGCCGGTGGCGAGGGCGGCGCGCTCATAGACGGGGACGGACTGGCCGTCCTCCCAGGCATGGACCGGGCGATGGCGCTTGGGCGCGCCGGCTGCGATCTGAACCCGCTCCTGGCCATCGAAATGCGGCAGGGGACCGCGCGCGACGACGCGCCAGGTGACCAGTTCGATCGGCACATGCGAGGGATTGACGCCGTAAAGCGTGCGGTAGACGCCCTCGAACTGAGCGGTCAGCGCGGCGGTGTCGCGGCTCTGGCGCGGGTCGGTCTCGAAGATGATCGTGACCTCGTGCTGCTGACCGACATAGCGCATGTCTGCGCCGACCAGGATGGTGACGTCCGCAGGCGCGCAGCCGGATTCGCCGAGCGCCGTCAGGCCCTCGCTTTCGAGATCGCCCAGCACGCGGTCGACACGGCTCCAGTCGAGATGGTCGACCCGCGTCAGGTCGCTGCGGACGAGATCGAGCCGGACGGGCGTCACCAGCGTGCCGAAGGCCGAGAGCACGCTCGACTGCGGCGGCACGATCACGCTCGTGCTCTGCAGCAGATCGGCGACGCCGCAGGCATGCAAGGGGCCGGCGCCGCCGAAGGCGAAGAGCGGCAGGCCGCGATAATCGACACCGCGATCGGTCGCGTGAGTTCGCGCCGCGGACGCCATGGCCTCCGTCACGATGCGATAGATGCCGCGCGCCGCCTGCACCGGGTTGAGGCCGAGTGCCTCGCCGAGCCGCGTCAGCGCCGCATTGCAGGCGGCCTTGTCGAGCGACATGTCGCCGCCGAGGAAGTTCTCGGCATCGATCAGTCCGAGTACGAGGTCGGCGTCCGTGACGGTGGCGCTCTGGCCGCCGCGCCCGTAGCAGGCCGGCCCCGGATTGGAGCCGGCGCTTTCGGGGCCGACCTTGAGCAGGCCGAGATCGTCGACATGGGCGATGCTGCCGCCACCGGCGCCGATCTCGATCAGGTCGATCGAGGGCACGGTGACGGGCAGGCCGCTGCCCTCGCGGAAGCGGTAGCGCCGATCGACCTCGAACAGGCCCGTGATCAGCGGCGTGCGGTTCTCGATCAGGCAGGCTTTGGCGGTGGTGCCGCCCATGTCGAAGGACATCAGCCGGTCGATGCCGAGCAGCTCGGCGTAATGGCAGGCGGCGAGCGCGCCGGCAGCCGGGCCGCTCTCGATCATCCGCACCGGGTTCTTGCCGGCCGTCTCCGCGCCGACGACGCCGCCCGACGACAGCATGATCAGCGGGGTGTTGGCGAAGCCTTCCGTGCGCAGCCGGTCGCTCAGGCGCTTGAGATAGGGCTGCGAGATCGGCATCGCATAGGCGTTCACCGTTGCGGTCGAGGCACGCTGGTATTCGCGGATCTGCGGCGCGACCTCGGCCGAGGTGCAGATGAAGACGTCGTTGAGCTCGCGCGAGAGCGCGGCCGCGACGGTGGCCTCGTTTTCCGGATTGGCGAAGCTGTTGAGGAAGCAGATGGCGATGGCCCGCGCGCCGCTGGCGCGCAGATCGGCGGCGAGTTTGGCGATGTCCGCAGGGGTAGGTGCGAGCGCCACGGTGCCGTCCGCCAGCACGCGCTCCCTGATGCCGAAGGTCAGCTCGCGCGTCACCAGCGGCTCCGGAAACTCGATCTGCGGGTCGTACATGTCGTAGCGGTGCTCGTTGCGGATCGAGAGCACATCGCGGAAGCCCTCGGTGACGACGAGCGCGGTGGGCAGGCCCTTGCGCTCGATCAGCGCGTTGGTCACGACCGTCGTGGCGTGGACAACGACGCCGTCGATGGCATCGGCGTCGATCCCGGCCTTGCCCAGCACGGAATCGACACCCCGGAAGAAGCCTTCCAGCAGGTCGTGATGGGTGGTCAGCGTCTTGTCGACGCTCAGGGCCCCGCTGGAGTCCCGCAGCACGATGTCGGTGAAGGTCCCGCCGATGTCGACGGCCAGCGAATAGGTCATGCTCTCAGTCTTTCAGTCTTGCCAGATTTGCAATTTCGCCAGGTTTTCAAACTTGCCAGGTCAGGCCGCGCGAGATGCGTGCGGCGCTGCCGACGACCTCACGGATCTGTTCGGGATCGGGAACGGGCGTGATGAACTGCGTGGCGCCGACGATGGCGATCGATCCGACGAGGATCTGGCGGTGATCGAAGACGGGCGCGGCCAGCGTGTTGACGCCGGTGATGACCTCGTCGGGAGCCGTCGCCCAGCCACGCTCGCGCACGCGGTCGAGATCGGCGAGAAGGGCCTCCTTCGTGATGATGGTCGCCGGGGTCCAGGCCTGCAACGGGCCGTCGGCGATCGCGGCCGTGCGCTCCTGCGAGCCGAAGGCCAGCCAGATCTTGCCATGCGCGCTGGCATGGAAGGCGAGCCGGGTTCCGGGCCGCGTCGCGAATTCGATGAGCGTGCGGCCCTGGATGAGTTCGAGAACGATGAGTTCGGCGTCGATCGCCGCGCAGACCGTGACGGCCTGGCCGGTGTGATCGCGCAGGATCATGAGTTCTTCGCGGGCGGCGCTGACGATGTCGAAGCGCTGCCGCAGCGCCTCGCCCAGCACCATCAGCTTGATGCCCGCCTCGTAGCGGCCGGTCTGCGCGTCCTGCCGGACGAAGCCGTGCTTCTGCAGCGTCACCAGATGCCGATAGATCGTGGCCTTCGAGGCCGACAGGGCTTCGGCGATCTGCGCGAGCGAAGACGCGCGGCTCTGCTGCACCAGATACTCGACCGCGCGGAGCGCCAGATCGAGCGTGCTGGTGCCGGCAGGCGCAGGCTTCCCCGCAGCTTTGTCCGGATCGATCAACAAGAGCGTTTCCTCATGCGTTTCATTTCATATAATGAAACGTCATTTTGTTATTTGATACGCTAGCAGAACGACGCAGACCGTCAACCGGATTTCCGGGCAGCCCGTCTCAAAGTGTTCAGAGGAGCGTTTTACCTATTGAAATACTTTTGATTTCAATAGGTTATGAGGGATGTGGCCTGGAAAAAAACGGGCCGGTTCGGTGATGCGAGAGCGTCAGCCGGCGTCCGATGCCAGCATGTCGCGCACCAGCGGAACGACCTTTTCGCCATAGAGTCCGATGCTGTTCATCATCGCCTGATGAGACAAAGGCCCGGCGCTGTATTTCATCTGGAAGCGCGAGAGCCCCAGCGTCCGCACGGTCGCGGCGATCTTGCGCGCAACGGTCTCGGCCGAGCCCAGATAGAGCGAGCCGCGCTCGACCTCGCGGTCGAACTCCTCCCGGCCCATCGGTGGCCAGCCGCGCTCGGCGCCGATGCGGTCGCGCATGCGCTTGTAGTCCGGGAAGAAGATATCGCGAGCCTGCGCGTCCGTGTCGGCGACGAATCCGGGTGAATGCACGCCGATCGGCTGCACCGGTTCGCCGAGCTGCGAAAAGGCGCGGCGATAGAGATCGGCATAGGGCGTGAAGCGGGCGGGGTCGCCGCCGATGATCGCCAGCATCAGCGGCAGGCCGTAGCGCGCCGCGCGAACGACCGATTCCGGGCTGCCGCCGACGCCGATCCAGGTGCGGAGGCGGCCGCTCTCGATCGGCGGGAAGACGCGCTGGTTCGTCAGGGCAGGGCGGATCGTGCCCTGCCAGGTCACGGCCTTCTGGCTGATCAGCGCGGCGAAGAGATCGAGCTTCTCGGCAAACAGCGTCTCGTACTGGCTGAGATCATAGCCGAAGAGCGGGAAGGATTCGGTGAAGGAGCCGCGCCCGAGAATGACCTCGGCGCGGCCGTTCGAGATCGCATCGACCGTCGAGAAGCGCTGAAACACCCGGATCGGATCGTCCGAACTCAGCACCGTCACCGCCGAACCCAGCCGGATGCGGCTGGTCCGTGCGGCGATGGCGGCCAGCACGATCTCCGGCGCGGAGATGGCGAAATCGGCGCGGTGATGCTCGCCGACGCCGAAGAAATCAACGCCGACGCTGTCGGCGAGAACAGCCTCCTCGACGAGATTGCGGATGACCTGAGCATGCGGCAGCAGGCTGGCGTCAGGACCGGCGGTGACGTCGCCGAAGGTGTCGAGCCCGAGTTCCAGAGTATCAGACATGGCGGTTCTCGATCAGATCGGCCTGCCCCGGCGCTGCCGTTCAGGCGACAGGCGGTGCTGCCGCATCCTGATGCGGTTGATGAAAAAGCCGGCACAAGCAAGCCGGCTGGTCGATTCGAGCGCCGGGTTGGCCCGGCTCTCGGTGGACCTCGACCCTAGCAGAGGGAAGCCCGGCTTGTCAGGCGTGTGTCCGTTCCGGCCTCGAAGGCGGACGGGTTGGCATGGCGGTTGCTGGATCGGCATTCCCGACCCCTCCGAGGATCGTCTGCGCTCAAATGTCTGCGACTGCCGCCTCCGCCGCGATGACCGCCCAGCCGCTGACGCTGGACGGCATCACCCACAGTTATGGCGGCGCGCTTGCGGTCGATAATGTGACGCTCGAGGTCAAGGGCGGCGAACTCGTCGCGCTGCTCGGCCCGTCCGGCTGCGGCAAGACCACGCTGCTGCGGATCGTCGCCGGCTTCATCCAGCAGGGCAACGGCAAGGTTCTGATCGACGGCCGGCCGATCGACACCCTGCCGCCCAACCGGCGCGAGATCGGCATCGTTTTCCAGAATTACGCGCTGTTCCCGCATATGACGGTGGCGCAGAACATCGCCTATGGGCTTGCGGCGCGGGGCGAGAGCAGCCAGGTCCAGGCGCAGCGCGTCGAGGAGATGCTCGCCACGGTGCAGATGGCGAGCTTTGCCGACCGCAAGCCCAAGCAGCTCTCCGGCGGCCAGCAGCAGCGCGTCGCGCTCGCCCGTGCTCTCGCCATGCGGCCGCGAATCCTGCTGCTCGACGAGCCCTTCGCGGCGCTCGACAAGAATCTGCGCCTCGACATGCAAATCGAGATCAAGCGTTTGCAGCGCCAGTTCGCCCTGACCGCGATCATGGTCACGCACGACCAGGACGAGGCGATGGCGATCGCCGACCGCATCGCCGTGATGAGCCAGGGCAAGATCGAACAGCTCGGCACGCCGGTACAGATCTATGACGAGCCCGCGACCCTTTTCGTCAACAGCTTCATCGGCTCCAGCAATCTCCTCGCCGGACGCATCGAGGCGCCCGTCGAGGGCGGCTACCGGATCGCGCTGGGCAACGGTGCCGCCTGGACGGTGCCGTCCGCCGGCCGCTTCGCGCCGGGCCAGCCGGTCTTGGTTTCGGTCCGCCCCGAGCAGATGCTGCTCGCCGACGAGGCCGCCAATGACCGCTTCCCGGTCGAGCTCAAGCTCAGCCTGCCGATCGGCGGCGAACTCATCCACGACGTCACCAGCGCCGATGGCGGCTCGCTGAAGATCGCGATGTCGCGCCGCCCCGGCATGGCCTCGGGCCGCTCGGGCACCGCCTTCTGCGGGCTGTCGGACCATGCCCGGCCCGTCCTGTTTCCTGCCCCTCAAACCTGATCCGGAGCAAAAGCCGATGACACAGATGAACCGTCGAGACCTCATGGCCGGCGCCGGCGCGCTCGGCCTGGCGTCGCTGATGCCGCTGCGGGCCAGCGCCGGCATCGACATCGCCTTCGACTCGCTGTTTGCGGTCGATCAGGTCGCCAAGGTGCGTGCCGCGCGTGGCGTCGCGCCCTTCGACTGCTTCGTGCTCGATCCCGGCCCCGCCGCCGCCGCGCAGGCCGCCGGCCTGTTCGAGCCGATCGACGCCTCGAAGCTCGCCAATGGACCGAAGGTGCCGACCGGGCTGATCACCTCCCATGGTGTCACGTGCAACGCCCAGGTCGTCGGCATCGCCTACAACCCCAAGAAATTCGCCACGCCGCCAAAGGGTTGGGCCGATCTGTTTAAGTCGCCTTACGTCGAGCGGCTCGGCCTCACCGGATTCCAGACCACCTTCGGCACGGTCTCGATCATCGAGATGGCGAAGGTCTTCGGCGGCTCGGCCACCAATGTCGAGCCGGTTTTCGCCGAGCTGAAGAAGGCGGTCGCGAAAGCGGCGGCAGTGGCCGCGCCCGCCGCCATGCCCGGCCTGTTCCAGCAGGGACAGATCGACATCATGTACACCAACACGAACACGGTCGCGATCCTGAAGGGGCGCGGCGTCGACATCGAGTTCCTCAAGCCGGAGACCGGCGCCATCACCTTCCAGACGACGCTGCATATCGTGAAGGGCGCCGACAATGTCGCCAGCGCCTACAAATACATCGATACGGCGATCTCGGCCGAGGTCCAGACCGAGCTGCAGAAGCAGCCCTACAACATGATCCCGATCAACAAGGACGTGAAGCTGGTCGACACGCTCGACATCAAGTCGCTCGACGAACTGGCGAAGATGGTCACGCATGACTGGACGGTGATCAACCCGCAGCGCGCGGCCTGGATCGAGCGCTTCAACAAGGAAATCACCAAGTAGGCCGGGGCGATGGCTGGCGTGGCTGCAGTGGCCGGCGGCGTGCCGGGAAACAAGGTCGACTGGCGCCTCGCCGCGCCGCTCGGCCTGACCTATCTCGCCTTCTTCGCCGCGCCTTTCGTGATCCTGCTCGGGGTCAGCTTCTATGCCGATTCCGAGCAGACGCGGCTGGGTCTCGACTCCTGGACCAAGTTCTATGGCGATGCCTTCTACCGGAAGGTGATTTTCGACACGCTCAAGCTGGGCGTCTTCGCCGTGCTGGCGACGACACTGCTGGCCTATCCGCTGGCGCTCGTCTTCCGCGGCGCGAGCCCGCGCGCGCAGCGCGTGCTGATCTTCATCATCCTGATGCCGCTTCTGACCTCGGTCGTCATCCGCACCTTCGCCTGGATCGTCATCCTGGCGCGCGAGGGCGTGGTCAACCAGACGCTGATCGGCCTGGGCCTGACATCGACGCCGCTCAACCTGCTGCAGACCGAACTCGGCCTTGTCATCGCGCTGACGCAGATCGAGATGCCGCTGATGCTGCTGCCGCTTTTGACCATCATGAACGGGATGGATCAGAACCTGATCGACGCCTCGCGCGCGCTCGGCGCCTCGAAATGGCGGACCTTCTTCAAGGTCACATTGCCATTGACGTTGCCGGGCTGGATCGCGGGCGCAACGCTGGTCTTCGCTTCGTCGACGACGGCCTTCATCTCTCAATCGGTGATCGGCGGCGCGCGCCTGGTCTACCTCCCGGCCCTGATCTACCAGCAGGTCACGGTGGTCTATAACTGGCCCTTCGCGGCGGTTGCCTCGTTTACGCTGCTCTTCACGGTGCTTGCGGGCATCATGGCGCTCGGCTGGCTCGGCCGCTTTGCCAGGACGAGCTGAGGACCAGCCATGCAGCGCTCCACCCTTGGGGACGTCACCTACAACTGGATCATCGGCCTGCTCGCCGGCCTCGCCGTCCTGATTCTGATCGGGCCGGTCCTGATCGTGATCGCGATCTCCTTCACGACCTCGCAGACCCTCAAATTCCCGCCGCCCGGGCTGTCGTTGCGCTGGTATGTCGAGCTGTTCGATTCCGTGCGTTCGGCGCAGATCCACACCGCCGCGCTGAACAGCGTCTGGGTCGCCGGCACCGCCACGCTGATCGGCGCCGTGCTCTCCGTGCTGGCGGCGCTGGCGATCACGCGGGTCGCGCGGCCCTCTGCGCGTTTCCTGGAGGCGAGCTTCCTTTCGCCGCTGGTGCTGCCGACCTTGTCCTACGGGCTCGCGGCGCTGATGTTCTTTTCCGTGCTCGGCATCAGGCCCTCGCTCAACCTGCTGATCGCCGGCCACCTCGTGGTGATCGCGCCCTTCATTTTCCGCACCACGCTGGCGAGCCTGACGCAGCTCGACCCGGTCCTGCTGGAGGCCTCGGCCAATCTCGGCGCCAGCCGCGTCTACGGCTTCCGCCGCATCACCCTGCCGCTGATCGCGCCGGGCATCGCGGCGGGCTGTTTTCTCGCCTTCATCTCGTCGATGGACAACGTCCCGGTCTCGCTCTTCCTCTCCAATGCCCGCACCTCGATGCTGCCGATCCGGATGTGGGGCATGATGGAATCGACGCTCGATGTCCGCATTGCAGCGATCGCGGGCGTGCTGATCCTGGCGACGCTGATCCTGATGATCGTGATGGACCGCCTCACCGGGCTGACGAAGCGGGTGAGCGGGTAATGTCCCGGATGGCGAGCACGCGCGTCATGCTGGGGCTCGACCCGAGCATCTGCTTCCGGAGATTCTCGGGTCTGCGCTTCGCTCCGCCCGAGAATGACGTGGTCAGGGATAGGCCCGAGGAATGGAGACCGAAATGACTTACGACCGCGACCTGATCGGCTACGGCGCCAATCCGCCCGATCCGCAATGGCCCGGCGGCGCCCGCATCGCGATCAACTTCGTGATGAACTACGAGGAGGGCTCGGAGCCGTCCATGCAGGACGGCGAAGGCTACACCGAGATCGCCCTGACCGAGGCCAACGGCCTGCCGACTGGCGTCAAGGGCCGCGATCTCGCCGGCGAGGGCATGTTCGCCTATGGCAGCCGCGTCGGCTTCTGGCGGCTGATGCGGCTGTTCCAGGAGCGCGGACTGCCGATGACGGTGTTCGGCTGCGCGCTGGCCATCGAGCGCAATCCCGACGCCGCCGCCGCGATCCGGGCCTCGGGCTTCGACGTCTGCTGCCATGGCTGGCGCTGGATCAAGCACTACGAGCTGTCCGAGGAAGAGGAGCGCGAGCACATCGCCAAGGCCATCACCTCGCTGCAAGCCACGATCGGCGGGCGGCCGCTCGGCTGGTACTGCCGCTATGGGCCCAGCGTGAACACGCGCAAGCTGATCGTCGAGGAGGGCGGTTTCCTTTATGATTCAGATGCCTATGACGACGAGCTCCCGTACTGGAAGGTCGTCGACGGCAAGCCGCATCTGGTCGTGCCCTATTCGCTCGTCCACAATGACGGCAAGTTCGGCTCCGGCTTCTTCGCCACCTCCAACGATTATTTCGAGTGGCACAAGGACGCCTTCGACATGCTCTATGCGGAGGGCGCGACCCAACCCAAGATGATGTCGGTCGGCTTGCATATGCGTCTGATCGGTCATCCCGCCCGCGCGGCGGGCCTCGCGCGCTTCCTCGACTACGTCCAGAAGCACGAGAATGTCTGGGTGACCGGGCGGCTCGACATTGCCAGGTACTGGGCGAAGACGCAGCCTTTCCAGCCGGCCTGACGCGCGTCATGCTCGGGCTCGACCCGAGCATCTCCTGCCGGAGATTCTCGGCTCTTCGCTGCGCTCCGGCCGAGAATGACGCCGGGCGCAGCCGCTTCACGATAGGACAACGCCTTGCCCAAACCCGACCTCATCGTCGCCCTCGGCGACGCCCGCTACCTGATCGAGCGGCCCTTCGGCTCCTGGCCGCAGAATTCCGGCTTTGTCACCGATGTGACGGTCGATCCGCGCGGGCACATCTTCGTCATGCTGCGGCATGATCCGCTGACGCAGCCGAACGATCCGCGCGTGATCGAGCTGTCGCCCGAGGGCGACTATCTCGGCGGCTGGGGCGGCGACCTGATCGCCGATTCCCATATGCTCACCGCCGACGCGCAGGGGCGCATCCTCTGCGTCGATCGCGACATGCATGAGGTCATCATCTGCTCCGCTGCCGGTGAACGCATCGGCGCGCTCGGAGCTCGCGGCGAGCCCGCGGCCCCGTTCAACCATCCCACCGACGTGCATGTCTCGTCCTGGGGCGACATCTATGTCGCCGATGGCTATGCCGCGAGCCGCATCCACCGCTTCTCGGCCTATGGCGTCCATATCCAGAGCTGGGGCACGCATGGCAGCGGCGACGGCCAGTTCGGCTGGCCGCATGCGCTCTGGACCCATGCCGACGGCCGCGTCGTCGTCGTCGATCGCACCCATAACCGCGTCCAGGTCTTCGACCATAATGGCGCCCACCTTCAGAGCTGGACCCATTTCCGCGATCCGGTGGCGATCTGGGGTGACGAGGATGACAACACCTATGTCACCGACACGCAGCCGACGCTCCAGAAGATCGGCCCGGCCGGCGAAAAGCTCGGCCGCTGTCGGCCCTTCCTCAACGGTGCTCATGGCATCTTCGGCATGCCGGGCGGAGACATCCTCCTGGCCGAGAGCAATCCGAGCCGGTTGACGCGCCTGCGGCTGCTGGAGGCATAGCGGTGGCGACGCAGATCGTCTGGGGCGGAACGCTTCTCTCCGGTTTTGACGCCGCCGGCGAGCCGGTCCTTCTGCAGGACGCCGGCGTCGCCTGCGAAGGCGGCATCATCGTCGCGACCGGGCCGATCTCCGATCTGAAGACAGCTTATCCCGACGCGACCGTCACGGGAGGCCGCGACTTTGCGATCACGCCGGGCTTCGTCAACGCGCATCACCATGTGGGCTTGACGCCACTCCAGCTCGGCTCGCCGGATCACCCGCTGGAGCTCTGGTTCGCCAGTCGCATCGCGCTGCGCGACGTCGATCTCTATGCCGACACGCTGTTCTCGGCCTTCGAGATGATCGAGAGCGGCGTCACCACAGTGCAGCACCTGCATAGCCGCGCACCCGGAACGCCGGCCGACATCCTGGCCGCAGCGGAGAAGGTCATCGCCGCCTATCGCGACATCGGCATGCGCGCCTCTTACTCGATGGCACTGCGCGACCAGAACCGGCTCGTCTACGAAGCCGACCAGGATTTCGTCGCGCGGCTGCCCGACGCGCTGCGGCCGGCCGCGAGCGCCTTCTTCCAGCGCTTCACCGTGCCGCTTTCCGATCAGGTCGCGGTCTTCGACGAACTGCTCGCGCGCCATGGCCAGGGTGAGGGCGAGGGCGACCGCATCCGCATCCAGATCGCGCCGGCCAACCTGCACTGGCTTTCGGATAAGGCGCTTGAGACGACCGGCGAACTGCAGCGGCGTACGGGCCTGCCGGTCCACATGCATGTGCTGGAGACGCCCTACCAGAAGGCCTATGCGCGCAAGCGCACCGGCGGCTCGGCGCTCGCGCATCTCGACAAACTGGGTCTGCTCGGCCCGCACTTCACCATCGGACACGGCGTCTGGATGAACGAGGCCGACATCGAACTCGCCGCCGAGCGTGGCGTCTGCGTCTGTCACAACTGCTCGTCGAACTTCCGCCTGAAGAGCGGCGTCGCACCGGTGAACCGTTTCCTCGCGCGGGGCATTCCCGTCGCCATCGGCATCGACGAGGCCGGCATCAATGACGATCGCGACATGCTGCAGGAGATGCGGCTGGTACTCCGCGCCCATCGCGAGCCCGGCATCGACTCAGCCCATCCGTCGGCGTCGCAGGTGCTGCTCATGGCGACCGAGGGCGGCGCGCGCACCACGCCGTTCGCCGGGCGGATCGGCAGGCTCGACCCCGGCATGGCGGCTGATCTGGTGATGTTCGATTGGCCAGCCGTGACCTGGCCCTATCAGGACGATGGCCTGGCCTTCGTCGATGTCCTGGTCCAGCGCGCCAAGACGAAGGCGGTCCACAGCGTCATGATCGGCGGCGAGTTCGTCTATCGCGAGCGGCGTTTCACCACGCTCGACCGTGATCACGTGCTCGCCGGTCTGGCCGAAGCGCTGGCGAAGCCGAAATCTCAGGCGGAGCAGGACCGCATGGCGCTCTCGCAGGCGCTGATGCCGCATGTCCGGCGCTTCTATGACGGCTATCTGGACGGGCAGGGCGACGAGCCGTTCTACCGCCCGAGCGGGCGGTATTGACGGGCTTCTGCGCGCGGCTGAGGAGGGCCAAAGCCACGGCCATCATCCTGGGCGGCCGGAAGGCCGACCGGGATCCATCATAGGGCAGCGGCGAGCCCTATGATGGATCCCGGCCTGCGCGGCTACGCCGCTTGGCCAGGATGACGGCGTAGGTTCGGCCGCTGATGCGGATGCCGCTCAGTGCCCCTGCGAAATCCGTTTCTGTGCCAACCGCACTGCGGCGGGGATCGGCGCGATCACCGGCACGGAAAACCGCAGATTGAGCGATTGCGCCGCCTGGCCGAGCGGTCCGCCGCCGATCACCAGCGCCTGAGCCCCCATCGTCTCGATCGCCTCCGCGCAGGCCTCGGCGAGGGCCTCCACCAGCGTCTCGTGGTCGGCCATGATCGCGTGCACGTCGCCCTTGGTCAGGGCGACCCCCCGAAACGTTTTCTCATGGCCGTAGGCGTGAGCCAGCGCCGTGATCGAATCCACGAGATCGGGCGTCGTGGTGACGACGGCGAAGGGCCGCCGGCCTGAGCCCGCCTCTGCCATGCCGGCCTCGGCGATGCCTGTGACCGGGCAGGACAATCGCAATCTGAGCGCCGCCAGTCCGGGATCGCCGAACGCGGAGATGATCACGCCGTCGGGCGGCGTCGTCGCAATGGCGCCCGCAAGCGCCTGCAGGGCCTTGGCCGACTGCGCCAGTGCGTCCGCATTCGTGATCAGCGGCACGCCATAGGGCGCGCTCATCGCATCGATGACTGTCCCGCCGGGTGCGGCCGCCTGGGCGATGGCGCGCATCATGTTGGTGGTCGCGGCATTGGTGTTGGCGTTGATCAGGAGCAGGCGCGTCATGGGCTCTCCGGCACGGCGGCGATGAAGGCGCGCGCGATCTCGGCGCGACTGGCGATCCAGAGGCGGTCGCGCCGGGCTGCCAACAGGTTCAGAATATCGCGAAACGCCGCGAACCGCGCCGGCCGCCCGACGATGCGCAGATGGAAACCGAGATTGAGCAGGCGCGGCAGGCCGCGCGCCGCTTCCGCCTCCAGCACGTCGAGTGCGTCGGTCACATACTCCACCATCTCGCTTGCCCGCACGAAGCCGTTGGGATGGAAGAACTTCATGTCGTTGCTGTCGAGCGAGTAGGGCACCACAAGCAGCAGCTTTTCCGACAGCGTCCGGTCCCAATAGGGCAGATCGTCGTCGAAGCCGTTCGAGGTGTAGAGAAAACCCCGCTCGGCGAGCAGTCCTCGTGTCCAGGGGCTCTCGCCGCCCCGGCAGAAGAAGCCGACCGGCCGGACGCCCGTCGCCCTGGTGATCGTCTCGATGCAGCGGTCGATATCGGCGGCTTCGGCGTCTTGCGTCTCGTAATCGGCATGCGGGCGCCATCGCCAGCCATGCACGGCAGGCTCGTGGCCTCGTGCCACGACCGTCCGGGCAAGACCCGGAAGCCTCTCGACGGCCCGGCCGCAGAAGAAGATCGTCGAGCGGATGCCGGTCTCGTCGAGTGCGTCGAGCATGCGCCAGAGCCCGGCGCGCGTGCCGTAGCCGAAGATCTGCTCCTGGCCCTGGTCGCGCTTGCCGGCAGGGACGACGCTGATCACCTCGCCCATGGCCTCCGAGCGCGCATCGCCGTCGCCGACCTGAAGCTCCGCACCCTCCTCGAAATTGATCACGACCGAGACGGCGAGCCTCGCGCCGTTCGGCCAGATGATGTCCGGCCAGGCGCCGGCATAGCCTTCGAGATCGCGTACGGTCATGCCTGCAAGTCTTAGCGGTGATCGGGGGGCTCGGCGAGGTCTCGCCGGCTGGCCCGGCGCGATTTCACGACGCCGTCCCGCACTGGGCGCACGGCGAGGTTGCAGCCGGTGAAGGCCCGCTGACGCTGGCGTGGGATTGCGCTGCCGGGCAGGGTGGCTATCGTCCCCGCCCATCCTTGCGTCGAGTCTTCGGCGCCCCTTGGTGTCCGTGGAGCCTCCGATGGCAGACCTTTCCGCCTTCCCGATCACGACGCGCTGGCCGGCAAAACACCCAGACCGCATCCAGCTCTATTCGCTGCCGACGCCCAACGGCGTGAAGGTCTCGATCGCGCTCGAGGAACTCGGGCTGCCCTACGAGCCGCACGCTATCGACATCGGCAAGAACGAGACCTGGGGGCCGGAATTCCTGTCGCTCAACCCCAACGGCAAGATCCCGGCGATCATCGATCCCGACGGGCCGGGCGGAAAGCCCTTCGGCCTGTTCGAATCGGGCGCGATCCTGATCTATCTCGCCGAGAGGACCGGCAAGCTGCTGCCGGCCGATCCGGCCGCCCGCTACGAGACCATCCAGTGGGTGATGTTCCAGATGGCGGCCGTGGGACCGATGTTCGGCCAGCTCGGATTCTTCCACAAATTTGCCGGCAAGGACTATGAGGACAAGCGACCGCGCGACCGCTATGCCGCCGAGAGCAAGCGCCTGCTCGGCGTGCTGGAGACACGGCTTGACGGCCGCGACTGGATCATGGGCGACGACTACACCATCGCCGACATCGCGTTGCTCGGCTGGGTCCGCAAT
Source organism: Hyphomicrobiales bacterium (assembly GCA_003241815.1). Classification (GTDB taxonomy): domain Bacteria; phylum Pseudomonadota; class Alphaproteobacteria; order Rhizobiales; family Beijerinckiaceae; genus Allobosea. Next base: position 29,512 of record QBLV01000035.1, read on the forward strand.
CTCGTCGGGTTTTATGGCGCCGGCGAACTGGTCGATTATGCCAGCCTGAAGGCCGTGCCGGCCTGGCTGGAGCGCGGCCTGGCGAGGCCGGCGGTGCAGCGCGGGCTCGACAGCCCCAAGCGGCCGGCCTGAGGAGCTCGCGGCGTGGCGGTCACGATTTACGGCATCAAGAATTGCGACACGATGAAGAAGGCGCGCATCTGGCTGGACGCTCATGGGGTGACCCACGCCTTTCATGACTACAAGGCGAGCGGCATCGACCGCGCCTCGCTGGAGCGCTGGGTCGCCGAGCATGGCTGGGAGACGGTGCTCAACCGCGCCGGCACGACCTTCCGTGCCTTGCCGGATGCCGAGAAGCAGGGGCTCGATGCGGGCAAGGCCGTTGCGCTGATGCTGGCGCAGCCCGCGATGATCAAACGGCCCGTGCTTGATCTCGGCGAACGGACGATCGTCGGATTCAAGCCGGAGATCTACGGGGCGGCGCTGGCGCCTGCATGATGCTGGCACATCATGTCGGGCGCCGCTCCATGATGACAAGAGCATTCCGCGGGCGGGCAGTACCGCGCGGTGTCTTCCCTAATGGCACGCGCTGCTCTACCTCGCAGCCTATGACCACATCGCCCCCGCCCGCACCGGCCGCCGCCGTCCCCGCGACCGCCTTCACCTTCCACCTGCACGCTCGCGACGGAGCCGCCCGCACCGGCGAGATCCGCATGCCGCGCGGCGTGATCCGGACGCCGGCCTTCATGCCCGTCGGCACGGCGGCGACCGTCAAGGGCATGTATCCCGATCAGGTCAGGGCGCTCGGCGCCGACGTCGTGCTCGGCAACACCTACCACCTGATGCTGCGCCCGGGCGCCGAGCGGGTCGCCAGGCTCGGCGGCCTGCATCGCTTCATGAACTGGCCGCACCCGATTCTGACCGATTCCGGCGGTTTCCAGGTGATGTCGCTGGCCAATCTGCGCAAGCTGACCGAGGAGGGCGTGACCTTCCAGTCGCATATCGACGGCTCCAAACACATGCTGTCGCCTGAGCGCTCCGTCGAGATCCAGAATCTGCTCGGCTCCGACATCGTGATGCAGCTCGACGAATGCGTCTCGCTGCCCTGCGAGGACAAGGTCGCCGAGAAGGCGATGCGGCTGTCGCTGCGCTGGGCGGAACGCTGCAAGACGGCTTTCGGCAATCCGGCGGGCAGGGCGCTGTTCGGCATCGTCCAGGGCGGATCGGTGCCGAGCTTGCGCGTCGAGAGCGCTCGCGAACTCGTCGCCATGGACCTCAAGGGCTATGCCATCGGCGGGCTGGCGGTCGGCGAGCCGCAGGACGTCATGCTGGCGATGATCGAGACGGTCGAGCCGCATCTGCCGGTCGAGAAGCCGCGCTATCTGATGGGCGTCGGCACGCCCGACGACATCGTCCAGGCGGTCTGCCGCGGCATCGACATGTTCGACTGCGTGATGCCGACGCGGGCCGGCCGCCATGGCCAGATCTTCACCCGCTTCGGCCGGATGAACCTGAAGAACG
>QBLV01000036.1:0-368 GCA_003241815.1 Hyphomicrobiales bacterium
GCTCGACGCCTCGATCATGGACGGCGCAACGCTCGCCGCCGGCGCGCTGGCCGGCGTCAAGCGCATCCGCAACCCCGTCAGCGCCGCCAAGGCCTTGATGCTGCGCGGCGACCCGCTGCTGCTGGCCGGCGCGGCAGGCGACAGCTTTGCCGAGCATGAGGGGCTGGACATCGTCGAGAACGCGTATTTCTCCACCGAGCGGCGACGCAAGAACTTGTCCTCGATGAAAATCCGCGAATTGGTCGGCTCGGCGTCAAAAGCCAGCGAGGCTGAAAAGCACGGCACGGTCGGCGCGGTCGCCCTCGACGCTCAGGGCCACCTGGCGGCGGCGACCTCGACCGGCGGCTACACCAACAAGCCCGTCGGCC
>QBLV01000036.1:378-18033 GCA_003241815.1 Hyphomicrobiales bacterium
TCGGCCGCGTCGGCGATTCGCCGATCATCGGCGCCGGCACCTATGCCCGCGACGGGCGCTGCGCCGTCTCGGGCACCGGCAAGGGCGAGTATTTCATCCGCTACTGCGTCGGCCACGAACTGGCGTCGCTGATCGCCTATAAGGGCCTGGCCCTCGCAGAGGCGAGTTCGGCCGTGCTCGGCGAGCTCACCGCGCACAAGATCGGCGCCGGGCTGGTGGCAATCGATGCGGATGGCACCATCGTCGCGCCCTACAACACCGATGGGATGTATCGCGGCTGGGTGACGCCGGACGGCACCGTCCATGTCGCGACCCATGCCGAGATCGAGATCGCGGGGCAGGCGTGATGGTTCTTGATTCGATCCGTACCCTCCGCGTCATCCCGGACAAGCTGCGTAGCAGCGCCGATCCGGGATCCATGCCGGAGCCTTTCAGGGTTGGCGTTCCGGCATGGATCCCGGGTCTCCGCTTAGCTGCGCCCGGGATGGCGGAGGGAGCCTACCCATGACCCCAGAACCCATCCTGATCTGGGGCGCCGGCGCGATCGGCGGCACGCTTGGCGCCTATTGGGCGCGAGCGGGCATCCCAGTCCTGCTCGTGGACATCGAGCCCGCCCATGTCGAAGCCTGTCGCACGACCGGGCTTTCGATCACCGGACCGATTGAGGAATTCCGGCAGGTCATTCCGGCGGTGACACCCGCCGAACTGACTGGCGTCTACAAACACATCGTACTAGCGGTGAAAGCCGGCGCGACGGATGAGGCCGTTGCGGCGCTGGCCCCGCATCTTGCGCCGGACGGCTTTGTACTCTCCGCCCAGAACGGGCTGAACGAGATCGCCATTGCGGCGAAAGTCGGCGCAGCGCGCACAATGGGCTGCTTCGTCAATTTCGGCGCCGACTGGCATGGGCCAGGCGAGATCCTTTACGGCAACGTGGGCGCCGTCGTCGTTGGCGAGATCGACGGCCAGATCACGCCGCGCGCGATCGAGATGCACAAGCTGCTGCTGACGTTCGAGCCCAAGTCGATCCTGACGACAAATATCTGGGGTTATCTCTGGGGCAAGCTGTCCTATGGCGCGATGCTGTTCGGCACGGCGCTCACCGAGGATTCGATGTCGGCCAACTTCGCCGATCCCGAACGCCTCGTCGTCTGGCTGGCGCTCGGACAGGAGGTCGCGGCGGTTGCGGCTGCGCGTGGCGTCTCGACGCTGGGCTTCGGCGAGTTCGACCCGATGGTGTTCGCGCCGGGCCAGTCGGAATATCCGCAGATCGAGACCATCGCCTGGCTTGCCGACTACACCTCCAAGACCGCCAAGACCCATTCCGGCATCTGGCGCGACCTAGCGGTCCGCAAACGCAAGACCGAGGTCGATCCGCAGATCGGCATCATCGCGACGCTGGGGACTGAGGCCGGCGTGCCGACGCCTGCGATCGAGACGCTGGTCACCCTGATCCACGACATCGAGGCCGGGCGGCGGCCGCAATCCCCAGAGACCCTGAAAGTGCTGATCGACCGATGCAAATCCGTTTTGACGACCGCGTAGCCCTCGTCACCGGCGCAGCCCAGGGCATCGGCCGCGCCATCGCGACAGCGCTGGTCGAGGCCGGCGCAACGGTTCATCTCGCCGACATCGATGCGCAGGGCGTTGCCGCCACTGCGGCTGCGATCGATGCGATCCCGCATGCGGTGGATCTCGGCTCGGCTGAATCATGCGGAGCGCTGATTGCCGACATCATGGCCCAGAGCGGGCGGCTGGAGCTGCTCGTCCATGCCGCAGGCGGCGTGCGCGGGCAGGTCGGGCGGCCGATCGAAGCGATTTCCGAGGCAGACTGGCGGGTGATTTTCGCGGCGAATGTCGATTCGGCCTTCTTCCTGGCACAGGCGGCGGCGCCCGCGATGAAAGCAGGCGGCCATGGCCGTATCGTAACGATCTCCTCAGGCGCGGGCTTACGCCCGAGCCTGACCGGCATCCAGGCCTATTCCTCCGCCAAGCACGCGCTGGTCGGGCTGACCAAGCAGCTCGCCTGGGAGTTCGGGCCGCACGGCATCACGGTCAATTCGGTGGCGCCCGGCTTCGTGCGCTCCAACCCTGCGACCGAGCGGCAATGGGAGAGCTACGGCCCGGAAGGCCAGAAGCGGCTCATCGACGGAATCCACACCCGCCGGCTCGGCACGCCGGCCGATATCGCCACGGCAACGCTGTTCTTCCTCAGCGAACAGGCCGGCTGGATCACCGGGCAGGTGCTGTCGGTGGATGGCGGGCGGTCGTGACGCCCGCCATCTTGGTTGGCGGACACGCCGTCATCCCGGGCGCGCCGCAGCGCCAATCCGGGATGACGGTTTGGGTTTTACCGATCAGCTCTTCAGCCGGGTGTTGCACTGGCTCCAGTAGCCGCCGCCCTTCTCGATCCACTTCAACGCGCCATTGGCATTCGAGGCCTTGTTGGCATTGTACTGGTCGGCGCAGGTCTTGAGCCGTGCCCTGCCGACCGACAGGTCCGAATATTTCGACGCGACCACCTTGGGGAAGACGGCGGCCTTCGCCTTGCCGGGTGCGGCTGCGGGCTTGGCAGGCGCGCTGGCGGGCGTTGCAGCAGGCGTTGCCGGAGCCGCGGGTTCCGTGACAGCCGCCGCCGCCTCGTCATCGGCCGCGTCGTCGTCGCCGCACTGCGCCTTGCGGAAATCGTTCCACTTCTGGCCCTTGAGCGTGTTGGCTTTCTTGGCCTCCTGATACTTGACGCCGCATTCCTTCATCGTCAGCGCGGCAGCAGGCGCCACCGGCAGCACGGCCAGCGCGAAAAGGGATGCGGATGCAAGAATGACGTTTCTCAGCATGGTGTGCTCCATCGCAAGGCTGCATCCGCAAAGCTGCGTTCAGCCGGGCGCATGGCACTCCCAATCTCCAGCCATGGCAAGCGGCATTTTCATGACGGAAGGCGCGCGCAGCGGATCGCTCAGGCGAGCGAACGCAGATCGAAGCCGGAGTCGGCCGCCTGCTCCGGCGTCGGTGAAAGGCCCGCCGCGATCAGGCGCCGGCCCATCATATGGTCGGCCGGCCGGTTGATGCTCTCGATCGCGGTCAACCGGTCGCCATCGTAGCGGAACAGGGAGAACCGCCCCTCCTCCATCGCGCCGCGCAGGATGGCGGGGCCGCTGCCGCTGGCCAGGCCCACCATCTGCAGCTTGACGTCGTACTGGTCGGACCAGAACCACGGCACGGCCTTGTAGGGCTCGAGCCGGCCGGCGATCGCGTTGCCTGCGACCCGGCCCTGGTCGTGCGCGTTCTGGACAGAGCTCAACCGCAGCCGGCGCCCCGCGAAGACATTGGGATGGCTGGTGCAGTCGCCCGCCGCGAAGATCGCCGGGTCGGAGCTGCGGCAGAGATCGTCCACGACGATGCCGTCCTCGACCAACAGTCCCGCATCAGTCGCGAGCTCCGTATTGGGCACGGCACCCACGGCCGCGAGCACGAGGTCGCAGGGCAGGCGCGAGCCGTCGGCGCAGATCACCGCGGCGACCCTGCCGTTCTCGCCCTCGATCCGCTCGACCTTGGTCGCGAGTTGGATGATGACGCCTCGCGTCTCATGAAGACGCTGCATGAAGGTGGAGATCTCGGGCGCGACCGCATGCCCGATCAGGCGCGGACCCGCCTCGACGACCGTGACCGGTTTGCCGAGCGTGACGGCAGCCGAGGCAACCTCAAGCCCGATGAAGCCACCGCCGACGATAACGACGGCGCTGGCGGCGGCGAGCCGCTTGCTCAGCCCGCGAGCCTCGTCGAGCGTGCGCAGCGAGACGACACCGTCGAGCTCGGCGCCGGGACAGCGCAGCGCGGCGGCGCGCGCGCCGGTCGTCAGTGCCAGGGTTTTGAAGCCAAGCTCCGTTCCGTCGTCGAGTCTGATCCGGCGGGCCTCCCGGTCCAGCGCGATGGCGCGGCGCCCGGCCATGAACACGACCTGTGCGTCGGCGTAAAAGGATTCTGCCTTGAGCGGCAGGCTCGCCAGCCCGGCCTTGCCGAGCAGGAAGCCTTTCGACAGCGGCGGCCGCTGATAGGGCAGATCGGCCTCGTCGCCGACCAGCGCGATACGCCCGGCAAAGCCCGCCTCCCGCGCCGCCGCGACGACGCCCACGCCGGCATAGGACGCGCCGATCACGACAAGGTCGAAATCCCTGTCACTTGGCGAGGTGACGCTCGAGGTGGCCGGCATGACGGTGTCCATCTGGCGACGATCCGGTTTTCGGGAATGCGCCGGGCTGCGATGTCGTCGATCATGGCGCCCATATCAACCCTCGAGCGGTGTTTTGGGCAGCGGCTCGGCGCGAAGCTTTGGAGGAAGCGGCAAGGATCGTCGAGGACCAAGCACGCGCGGAACAGGGAGTTATCCTTCCAGAGAGCGGGCTCGGGAAATCTGGACAGCGGGCGTAGGTGGATTTTAGGCCTGAACGCAGCATAGTTGTTGTGAACAGGAGCGGATATGACGTGACGTGTGCGCCGGAGGAGAAGGGTCGCATGTTGTGGCGGGCGCAATTGGGCAACAGCTGGCAGGCCGATGCATGAAGCCGATGGAGGATCGCGCTCGGGAGGGCCGGGTCAATCCAAAGGGAATACCCTGCCTCTATCTCGCGACAACGCGCGTCAGCCATGTCCGAGGTGAGGCCGTGGATTGGTTCGAGCTAGGAGCTTGGCATACAGTCTTCGAGCAAGGACCAGTTTGCTGGTGGCTATGCCGGGCGCTCATCCCTGGCCAACTCCAATCCATATCTAGAGGTGCCAAGTTGGTGTGACGTCTCATTCGCTTGATTAAGCGACGCTGGGTCAGTCCGGCGCATATTTCAGCATTCGGTTCACGCCATACTTGAGTTTATCAGCGATATACACAATTCTATTTTTGGCAAGCGCGCAAGGCGCGCTGGAACTTCGTCGAGGAACCGCAAAGCTGATTTGCCCGAGGGCTGATGAGAGGACAGTGTCATCGATGGAACGGGGACCGCAGCCGGAAGACCAAGCCCTCAGTGAACATTTCCGACTCGGTCTGGTACAGGAGCGCATCGAGCTTGAGGCGTTGCTCGCTCAAACCGCTTCCGATTCCGCGCCAGTCGAACTGGACCAGCAAAGCGTCGGGCGCCTGGCTCGCATGGATGCCATGCAGATGCAGGCCATGGCCCAGGAGGCAGTGCGTCGACGATCCACGCGCCTGCTCCGGATCAAACAAGCATTGCAGCGGATCGACGATGGCGAATTCGGTTCTTGCACCACCTGCGGCGAACTCATCAGTATTGGACGCCTGACCGCTGACCCGACGTATCATCGGTGTATCAAATGCGCGTCGGGGTAGTGGTGATGCGCAGCTTTTGCGCCGCTGTCTGGCCATTGGGTTACCCTCGGCTTTGCGCGGCGGCGCAACAGGTTTGACCGTCTGCGGCCGGGACGCAGAGCAAAAATCGTTTGCGGCAGACCCGTTTCGTCCCTACAACCAGATCATGCTGCATTGCAGCAGTCCAGAACCATCACTGATCAGGGACCTGCGCCGCCCATGTAGTTCGGCTCTTTTGTCACGATAGTTGCATGGTCCACCCGGCGAACACGCCGACATGCGGATCATCGCCACGTGGTTCCGAACGGCGCCTCCCGCCTGTGTGTTTCATTTAAGCAATAGCAGACGCGCACGTCCCGAGCGTGGCGCGTACGGAGCATCTCATGTCATTCGACCTATCAAAATTGCGAGCCGATTGGCTCGGCAACATCCGCGGAGACCTGCTCGCAGGCATCGTCGTCGCTCTCGCGCTGATCCCGGAAGCCATCGCATTTTCGATCATTGCCGGCGTCGATCCGAAGGTTGGCCTCTATGCCTCGTTCTCGATTGCCGTGATCACCGCAATCGTCGGTGGACGGCCGGGAATGATTTCCGCTGCGACGGCAGCGACGGCCGTGCTGATGATCACGCTGGTGAAGTCGCACGGGCTGCAATACTTGCTGGCCGCCACGGTCCTGGCTGGCATCCTTCAAGTCTTCGCCGGCGTCTTCAAGCTTGGCTATGTGATGCGCTTCGTGTCGCGCTCGGTCATGACCGGTTTCGTCAATGCGCTGGCGATCCTGATCTTCATGGCGCAGCTGCCTGAGCTGACGAATGTTCCGATGCTGACCTATGTCATGGTCGCAGCGGGCTTGGCGATCATCTATCTCCTGCCGCGTCTGACCAAGGCGATCCCGTCGCCGCTGGTCTGCATCGTCGTCCTGACCGTTGTGGCCTTGGTTCTGAAGCTTGATCTCAGGACCGTCGGCGACATGGGCGAACTGCCCTCGACGCTGCCGGTGTTCCTGATCCCGCAGATCCCGCTGACGCTCGAGACCTTCCTGATCATCCTGCCTTATTCGGCGGCGGTCGCGGCGGTCGGTCTGCTGGAATCGCTGATGACGGCGCAGATCGTGGACGATCTGACCGACACCAAGAGCCAGAAGAACCGCGAATGCGTCGGCCAAGGCGTGGCCAACATCGCCACCGGCTTCATCGGCGGCATGGCGGGCTGCGCGATGATCGGCCAGTCGGTGATCAACATCAAATCGGGCGGGCGCGGGCGGCTCTCCTGCTTTTTTGCCGGCGTCGCGCTGCTCTTCCTGATCGTGGTCCTGGGGGACCTCGTCCGCCAGATCCCGATGGCCGCGCTCGTTGCCATCATGATCATGGTCTCGATCGGCACGTTCAGCTGGAGCTCGATCGCCAACCTGCGCAGCCATCCGCGCAGTTCCAGCGTCGTAATGCTCGCAACCGTGATCGGCGTGGTCGCGACGCATAACCTCGCCATCGGCGTCCTCATCGGCGTGCTTCTGTCGGGTCTGTTCTTCGCCTGGAAGATCGCGCAGCTCTTCCGCGTCACCTCGGAACTCTCGGAAGACGGCACCACGCGGCGCTATCTGGTCGAGGGCCAGCTGTTCTTCGCGTCCTCGGACGATTTCACCGCCGCCTTCGACTTCAAGGAGGTGCTCGAAAAGGTCGTCATCGACGTCACCCATGCCCATATCTGGGACATATCGAGCGTTGCGGCTTTGGACATGGTCGTGCTCAAGTTCCGCCGCGAAGGAGCGGAAGTTGAAATCCTCGGTCTGAACCAGGCCAGCGAAACGATCGTCGACAAGCTCGCGATCCACGATAAGCCCGGCGCCCTCGAGCGCCTGATGGGGCATTGAGGGAGATGAACATGGCACGTATTTTAGCACTTATTGACGGATCCATTTACGCGCAGAGCGTCTGCGATCACGCCGGTTGGCTGGCATCTCAGGGCCAGTCATCCATCGAACTGATGCATGTTCTGGGGCGGCGCGACGTCGCCACCGCATCGCCCGATCTCAGCGGCAATCTGCTGATGGATACGCGTGACACGTTGCTCGCCGAGCTTGCGTCCCTCGACGAGCAGAAGGCCAAACTCAGCCAGCGCCGAGGACGCGCCATCCTCGACGAAGCCAAGGCGCGGTTTGCCGCCAAGGGCATGGAGGTTGCCACGAAGCTGCGCCATGGCGACCTGATCGACGCCTTGCAGGAGCTGGAACCGACGACCGATGTTCTGGTGGTCGGCAAGCGCGGCGAGGCGGTCGATTTCGCCAAGCTGCATCTCGGCTCCAATCTGGAGCGCATCGTGCGCTCCACGACCAGGCCGGTGCTGGTTGCCAGCCGCGCCTTCAAATCGATCGAGCGCGTGCTCGTGGCCTTCGATGGCGGCCCGAGTGCCAACATGGCGGTTGCTCACATGGCCGCCAGCCCGCTGTTCAAAGGCATCGAGGTGCGCCTGCTCATGGCGGGCTCGGAAACGGCGGAAGCACGCCGCCAGATCGAGGCCGCTGCCGCGAAGCTGAACGCAGCCGGCGCCCGGGCCCAGATCGAGATCGTGGCAGGCGAACCCGAAGCGGTCATCCTGAAGGCAATCGACAGCCATGCGATCAACCTGCTGGTGATGGGCGCCTATGGCCATTCCCGCATCCGCAGCCTGATCATCGGAAGCACCACGACCGAAATGATCCGGTCATGTCTGATCCCCGTGATGCTCTTCCGGTAAGAGCATGGACCCCGCCCGCGTCGCTCGATCCCCGCTCGGCGTGAGGGGGGCGGCCGGCCGGCGGAGAATGGCCGGCGCGTCCGCTGGGTCTCGCAAGGAAGCCGAGGCGGTAGTTCGCTGGTGCCCCTTGTCGACGACGAACTGGTGCGGATCGCCTTGCACTGCCCGGCAGGAGTGCTCGGCTCTGTGCAAGGCAACGCCCGGTTCTAAGCAAGGCAAAGCCTACGCGGCCCTTGCGAGGTCGTTCGCCAGTTCTTCCAGCATGAAGGTTTCACGCGGGATCGACAGGCCCATACTGGTTTCACGACGCTGCATGACACCGCGATTGTGGGCGATAGCCTCGCCAAGATCCACCCAGACCGGCCGCATCCCATTGGCTTTTTCGTAATCTTCCATTTTTGTGGCGTGCATTATTGGGTCGATGTCACAGAAAAAGAAGTGTGACGTCATGTTCATGAGGTCGAAGCCCTGCTTCCAATGCGGTCGGAGCTCCTCGATGTAACCATAGTGGCGCCCCACCTGGACATTGCTGGCGCCGGTTTCTTCTTCCATTTCGCGGCGTAGCCCGTCGACCAGGTCTTCTCCCTCGGCAACGCCACCGCCCGGAAAACTGAAGTCATTGTACCGTTCGGTGAACAGCAGCAGGATCGACGTTTCGCGCAACACGATACCGCGCGCCGCACGTCGGGTGAGGATCGCGCCCGTCGCGGTCTTCACGTCAGGGTGGACGAGTTTTGTGATCAGACGCATGGCGTGGTGTTGTTTGCTCCAAGGATTGCGGCGTGGCTTCCGCCGCCTCTCGCTTTGAGAGGCGGTAATTGTGACAGGCTTTGAGCAGGCGGTTCTCGGAGCATGACGTCATGAAGAAGCCGCGCTCGGATCTGATTGGCGGCGATCTGGCGGCTTGGCAAGAAGCGACATGCGCCACCCCGTCGGAAATCCTGGCTCCGCCTGCGAGGATGGTCGCTCACGACTGACCAGGCGTGGTGCACGAGTCCCAAGATCATCCGAGCCGTCCGGCGTGCGAAGGGGGCGGTCGCCTCTGGATCCTGGGGATGCCGCCAGGGGCACGACGTTGAGAACGCCATGCGTACCACCGGGGTGGCTGCAAGCCACTGAGTTTCAAGTTCTATTTTAGATTAAGCGCTTGGCGGGATGACATCAGACAGTGAGCGACTGTCCATGCCGGTCCACAAATTCAATGCGTCGCAGTTAACCCCGTTTTGCACTCGCGGTTGTCAGCACAAGGCTGGCCCTCCAAAAAGCGGCATCGACAACTCGTTCAGGCTTTGATTTATGCAGCGCGCGCGGCTCTTGGCCCGGCTGCTGGCTTCGCCAATTTGTCTACTGGCTATTTCAGCAGCGGGATTATCGGCACTGGTCTGGGCCGAGAACCAGACCGCAACGGTCCCTTTTGCCCTGTCGATCGTCGTCGCGACGATGTCGATTGCCTATGTGATTTCGGGAAGGATCGCGTTCTCGGTCTATTGCGGCTGGTCGATCATGGGGCTGGTCGCCCTGATCTCCGTTTCGAAGTTCAAACTCAAAGGTTTCAGCCTGCATTTTTACGACTTTGTCTTCGTCGCGCGAGATGCCGATATCTATGATTTCCTGATCGGCGAATACACCTTCCTCTTCATGTCGCTGCTGTCGATCCTGGTCGTCGGTGTCGTCGTGCTCACACTGATATGGAGGGACACCGAGCGTCGTGCCTCGAGCTTGCGCGCAAGGCTTTTGCCGACATTGGCCGCCGGGGTGGCATTGCCATTATCTTTCCCCGCCGAAGCTGCACAGAACCGCTATTTCTATTATCTGGCGGGCCGGCATGCGTCGGCCTTCTTCATATCGCTCCTCGACATCGAACACCTGATCGCCGATGGATCGGGCCTTGCCCGATTGGCCGATCACGAGCCGCAGCCGCCCTTCGATCCGACGCCGCGCTGTCGACGTGAAGCGGGTCAGCCCGATGTTCATGTAATCTTGCAGGAGAGCCGGCCCAACCTCTCGGACTTTCCGCAGCTTGCCGGCAATTGGGCCGAGATGGATCGCGCCCGCGGCCTGAGTGCGCCTATACATCCATTGCAGGTCGAAACCTTCGGCGGTGGAACCTGGATTTCGAACCTGTCCGTGATGACGGGCCTATCTACCGCCGACTTCGGGTGGCGCAGCCCTTATCTGACAATAACGTTGAACAAGAAGGTCCGGGGAGCGCTGCCGGCTGTGATGGCCGCTTGCGGCTATCGTACGGTCGCGATTCTACCGATGAAGCATGGATTCGTGAATGAGGGGCCGTTTCTGGAATCAATCGGGTTCCAGACCGTGCTCGACGCCACAGCCATCGGCAGCGAAGGTCTCGGTCACCGCGACCACACCTATTTCGACGCGGCCGAGAGATTCATTGCCGAGCATCGTCGCACCGATGGGCGTCCGCTGTTCCTGCTGGTGCAGACACTGTTTGCCCATGGTCCCTATCATCAGCGATTGGCCAGGGACGTTCGTCTGGCCGACGAGCCTGTCCACGGCGATAAAGAGCTAAGCGAGTATCTGCGCAGGCTCTCGATTGCTCGTTCGGATTTCCTTGCGTTCATGGATGTCAGGCGTCAGCAGCGGGATCAGCGTCCTTCTGTCGTTCTCGAATTTGGCGACCATCATGCCGCGCCGATGTTGGGCCCGATCGAGAAGGTCACCGGAGATGCCGCTTTGGCAAATCTCAACTCTCTGGCGTATCGAACCTATTTCTCGATCCATGGCTTTGGGCACCGCGTCGATCGTCAGGTCTCGCTGCCAACTCGACTGGATATCGGCTTTCTGCCAACCGTTCTGATCCAGAAGGCTGGCCTGCCGACGTCCGCTATGTTCGAGGACCTGGCCTCGGTCCGCGACACCTGCGACGGTCGCTTTTACACTTGCGAACGCCGTGAAATCGTCGACCGCCATCTGCGCAAGCGGATCGATTCGGGACTGCTCGATGTCCTGCGTCCGGGTCTTCGGGCGGAGGGCGAGGGCTAAACGTTCCGTTGAGAGCAGAAGTGTTTTCAACTCCAGCGTTCGAGAACGTGGGCAAAACGTCGGTCGTCGAACCGCGGGCTGCGGCCCGAAATCGCTTCACTTTCGCTTTGAACCAAGCATTGCTGTCCCAACAGATCGCCGGGTAACTGGCCCTGCGACGGGGCTATCATACAGTCAACTCGGTACCGGACGTTTCCAGCGTCAGGAATGGGCCAGCCGCGGTTGCTCGACTGACAGTCCCAGCAGACCGCCCTGAAGCAAACGTTTCAAATGTGGGCTAGGGGCCACCTTACGACATAAATGGTGCAAGCTGCGGGCTACTGCGGTCCTCGACGACAACCGAAGTGACCGGCTCCCGTGCGGAGAATGACTCCTTGATGATCCCAGCTCGTTCGAATTTCGGCTCGACGAAACAGCCCGCGCCCTGCGCTAACGCCGGGAAACTCCGCCGATTTCGACGCAGACTGCTGCGAATGTCTGAGGTTGAGAACGACCTGGCGGACAGGGAGGGATTCGAACCCTCGATACGGTTTCCCGCATACACACTTTCCAGGCGTGCGCCTTCAACCACTCGGCCACCTGTCCGGCGCGCTGCTTATGACCGCCGAGCCGGCTTCTTTCAAGGGCGATCTCGCGCCTATCGACAGATGGCGCGAAAACGGTGGTCCTTTCTGTTGCAAAGCCCTGGCCGAAGGGACACATCGGGATGAGACCGAGCCGTCTGCGACGGCGGGCGGTCGTCATGCCGGGATGGCGTGCTTTGGGCGGGGCGGCGTATTGGCGGCTGGCGTCGCGGAATCGACGAGGACGAACGGATGGTGCGGTTCCTGCTGCGGCTTCTCGGCTATCTCTTCGTCGCGGCCGGATTCGTCTCGCTTGTCATCGATGGCGCCCGCTCGATCGCCAATTCGTCGCTGCAGTACACGCCGCTGCGCCTGGCGCTGTCGACCCTGTGGGGCGAGCGCGTGAACGCATGGCAGCCCGCGATCGAGCGCAACGTCCATCCGCTGCTGTGGGACCCCGTGATGGTAAATCTGTTGTTGGCGCCCGCCGCCCTCATCGCCTTCCTGCTCGGCTTTCTGCTGCTGAAGCTCGGCACGCCACCCGATCCCAAGATCGGCATCGTCACGCGACGGTGAAGCGGCGCCGGACGGCGCGCCCCTGTCTGGATGGACATGGGATGCTTATCTCTCGGTCCGAAACCAGCAACGGAGCCCGCCATGTTCTTCCTGCGCAAGAAGACCGCCCTGCCTGAGGCCAATGAGGCGCTGCCCGGCCGCCCAAACGCGATCCCGACCGCCGAGCGGCATTTCCTCAGCAAGCGGGCGTTGGCCGGCCCTTATCCGGACGGGCTGCAGACGGCGATCTTCGGGCTCGGCTGCTTCTGGGGCGCTGAGCGCAAGTTCTGGGAGATCGGCGAGGGCATCTGGATCACTGCGGTCGGTTACACCGGGGGCCTCACGCCAAACCCGACCTATGAGGAGGTCTGTTCCGGCCAGACCGGTCACAACGAGGTTGTAAAGGTGGTCTTCGACCCGGCCGTCCTCCCCTATGAAGCGCTGCTGAAGATTTTCTGGGAGAACCACAACCCGACGCAGGGCATGCGCCAGGGCAACGATGTCGGCACGCAGTACCGCTCCGGCATCTATGTTCAGGACGAAGCCCAGCGCGACATCGCCGAGCGGTCCCGGGCCGAATACCAGCAGGCTCTGGCCGCACGCGGCTACGGCCCGATCACGACTGAAATCCTCGACGCGCCGACGTTCTACTTCGCCGAGGACTACCACCAGCAATATCTCGCCAAGAACCCGGCCGGCTATTGCGGGCTCGGCGGCACCGGCGTGACCTGCCAGATCGGCACGGGCGTCGCCGCCTGACGTTCTCAACAGCATTCTCGAAACGAGGCCCCGCCGGCTCCACGACGGGGCCTTTTGCTTGGGGGCGGTTCTTGCGCCGTGCACGCCGCATCGCCGTGGCGCAACTTTTCGGTTGATCGCCGCGTCAAAGCTCGGAACAGTGGCGCTCTTCATGGGAGACTGACCGATGTCCTTGCATTTTCGACCCAAACTGATTGCCGCCGGCCTGGCACTGGGTGGCGCGGCGCTCGCCGCTGGCCTCAGCTTTGCGCAGGCCCCTGCCTTCTTCCGCATCGGCACGGGCGGCACCGCCGGGACCTATTATCCGATCGGTGGCCTGATCGCGAACGCGATCTCGGCACCGCCGCAGCTCGTCTCGACCGCCGTCGCCAGCAACGGCTCGGTCGCCAACGTCAATGCGATCGTCGGCGGCGCCGCTGAATCGGGCTTCGTCCAGGCCGATGTCGCCTTCTGGGCCTATTCGGCCACGGGCGTCTTCGAGGGCAAGCCGAAGGTCGAGGAGTTGCGCTCGATCGCCAATCTCTACCCCGAGAGCGTCCACCTCGTCGTCCGCAAGGCCTCGAATGTGAAGAGCGTGGCCGACCTCAAGGGCAAGAAGGTCTCGCTCGACGAGCCCGGCTCCGGCACGCTGCTCAATGCCAAGGCAATCCTGGCCGCTTTCGGCGTCGGCGAGAAGGACATCACGGCCGAATATCTCAAGCCCAACCAGGCCGCCGAGAAGATGAAGGACGGCTCGGTTGATGCCTTCTTCTTCACCGGCGGCTTCCCGGCTGCGGCGATCTCCGAACTGGCCTCGACCGGCTCGGGCATCGATATCCTGCCGATCGCGGGCGCGCCTGCCGAAAAGCTCGCCAAGGACTTCCCCTTCTTCGCGGCCGATGAAATTCCCGCCGGCACCTACAAGGATGTGGGCGCGGTCAAGACGGTCGCGGTCGGCGCCCACTGGGTGACCTCGTCCAAGGTTTCGGCCGACACCGTCTATGCCGTCACCAAGGCGCTGTGGAGCGACAAGACCCGTACCGCTTTGGATTCGGGCCATGCCAAGGGCAAGGCGATCCAGAAGACGACCGCGCTGTCGGGCCTGCTCGGCGTGCCGCTGCATCCCGGCGCCGAGCGCTTCTACAAGGAAGCCGGCCTCCTGAAGTGAGGCGCAGTGCGGCGCTGCGCCAACGCCCTTTCCAGGATGGGAGAGGGTTGGGGTGAGGGCCGGCCCTCACCCGGATGAGCGCAACGTCGCCGCTTCGACTTCTTTTCTGAATCGTCCTGCCCTCACCCCTGCCCCTCTCCCAATCGGGAGAGGGGTTCAGGTGGAGCCCTGCCCCTATGACCGCCACGCCCACCGCCGCCGAACTCGCCAAGCTCGAGGAAGAGCTCGATCCCGAGATGCAGTTCCGCAAGGTGCCGCATGGCACCGCGCTCATCGTCGGCGGCCTGCTTCTCGCGCTCTCGGCATTCCATTACTATACCGCCGGCTTCGGCCTGATGCGCGAGACGACGCATCGCGGCATTCACCTCGCCTTCGTGCTGGGTCTGATTTTTCTGGTTTTCTCCTACCGCAAATCCGATGGCCGCCAGCCGCACACCCCGACCGCGCTGCGGCCGGGCGGCATCCCCCTGATCGACTGGATCTTCGCGGTCGCGGTTGCGCTTTCGAGCCTCTATGTCCCCTGGATCTTCGAGGACATGGTCTTCCGGATCGGCAACCCATCCACGCTCGACGTGGTGATGGGCTCGATCACCATCATCCTGATGATCGAGGCGACGCGCCGGGCGATCGGTTGGGGGCTGCCGCTGATCGCGCTGTTTGCGATGACCTATGCGCTGTTCGGCAACTGGTTTCCCGGCATCTTCCTGCATCCGGGTGCAACCTGGTCGACGCTGGTCAACCATCTCTACCTGACCAGCCAGGGCGTCTATGGCGTCGCGCTCGGCGTGGTGGCGACCTACGTCTTCCATTTCGTGCTGTTTGGCGTGCTCGCCACGCGCATCGGTCTCGGCCGACTTTTCCTGGGCGTTGCGGCGGCAGTGGCGGGGCGCTATGCGGGCGGACCGGCCAAGGTCTCGATCTTCGGCTCGGCGCTGTTTGGCATGATCTCGGGCTCGTCGGTCGCCAATACCGTCACTGTCGGTTCGCTGACGATCCCGATGATGATCCGGCTCGGCTACAAGCGCCATTTCGCGGCCGCCGTGGAATCGACCGCCGCGACGGGGGGCCAGATCACACCGCCGATCATGGGCGCGGCCGCCTTCCTGATGGTCGAGTTCCTCAATCTGCCCTACGCATCGATCGTGATCGCCGCGATCATCCCCGCCTTCATGCATTTCTACGGCGTGTTGATGCAGGTGCATTTCGAGGCCAAGCGCACCGGCATGGCCGGCATGACCGACGCCGATGCGCCGAAACTCTCCGAGGTTTTCGCCCGCGACTGGCCGACGATCGCGCCGCTCTTTGCGCTGATCCTCGTGCTGTTCACCGGCTACACGCCTTATCTGGCGGCCTTCTGGGGGATCACCGGCTGCATGCTGGTCGGGCTCGCCCACTATCGCGCAGCCTCGGCCATGGTCTTCGCGCTGGCGATCGGCATCGCGGCGCCGACCGAGTTCCTGCGCGTGCCCGGCGTCAACTTCGCTTTGACGGCGGCAGCCTTCCTGGTGATGGCGCATGGCGTTCTGATGAAATCGACCGAGGGCCGCAAGCGCGTCGACGACATGATCGACGCCTTCATCCTCGGGGCCAAATACGCCATCGGCGTCGGGGCGGCGGCCGCGACCGTCGGCATCATCGTCGGTGTGGTCACGCTGACCGGTGTCGGCTTCAAGATCTCCTGGATCGTCACCTCTCTGGCCGACCAATGGGCGAGGGGGCTGACCGATCTGGTCCCGTTCTTCCCCTTCGAGCTCAAGAGCGCGACGCTGTTCTTCACGCTGCTGCTGACGGGCCTGGTGTGCATCCTGCTCGGCTGTGGCGTGCCGACCACGGCGAACTACATCATCATGGTAACGGTGGCGGCGCCGGCGCTCGGCATGCTCGGGGTCAACCCGCTCGTAGCGCATTTCTTCGTGTTCTATTACGGCGTGCTCGCCGACATCACCCCGCCGGTCGCGATCGCCGCCTATGCCGGGGCGAGCATGGCCGGCGCCGACCCGTTCAAGACCGGCAACACGGCTTTCCGGCTGGCGCTGGGCAAGGTGCTGGTGCCCTTCGTCTTCGTGTTCTCGCCCTCGATGCTGATCATGGCGCCCGGTTTCACCTGGACGGAGCTGATCGGTTCGACCGCCTCCTGCATCACCAGCATCACCTTCCTCTCGGCGGCCTTTGCCGGCTGGTTTTTGGCGCCGCTGCGGATATGGGAGCGCTGGCTGATCGCCCTTGCGGCTTTACCGATGATCCTCGCGACGCCGACCAGCGTCCTGATCGGGCTCGGGATCGCCTCGCCGGTGCTGCTGCGGCAGGTGCTGGCGCGAAGAGCTTCGGCCGCCACCGCTTAAGTTCCCTATCTGTTCTTGCGTCGATGACGGAGCTCGGCTAGCCTCCCCCTGGGGCATGGGGTAGTGCTGATGGTGACGCGGGTCGCAACGGTGGCGTTCGAGGGGATCGAGGCGCGCGCCGTGGATGTGCAGGTTCAGGTCACGCCGGGCGGAGTCGCCTTTATTCTGGTCGGCCTGCCCGACAAGGCGGTGGGGGAGAGCAAGGAGCGCGTGCGCGCCGCGCTGATCGCCTCGGGGCTGGCGCTGCCGGCCAAGCGCATCACCGTCAACCTCGCCCCGGCCGACCTCCCCAAGGAGGGCAGCCACTACGATCTGCCGATCGCGCTGGCCGTCATGGCGGCGATCGGGGCGATTCCGGCCGACGCGCTGGCGGGCTACACCGTGCTTGGTGAACTGGCACTCGACGGGTCGATCACGGCGGTGGCCGGCGTGCTGCCGGCCGCGATCGCGGCCTATGGCAGGGGCCAGGGGCTGATCTGCCCGCATGCCTCGGGCTCGGAAGCCGCTTGGGCGGCGGCCGATATCGACATTCTCGCGCCCCGTTCGCTGATCCAGCTCGCCAACCATTTCAAGGGCACGCAGGTGATGGCGCGGCCGGAGCCCGCAGTGGCGCGGCAAGCGGGTCCGTTGCCCGATCTCGCCGACATCAAGGGCCAGGAAAGCGCCAAGCGCGTCCTCGAAATCGCCGCTGCCGGCGGACACAATCTGCTGATGAACGGGCCCCCGGGAGCCGGCAAATCGATGCTGGCGAGCCGGCTGCCCTCGATCCTGCCGCCCCTCACCCCGCGCGAACTGCTCGAGGTTTCGATGGTGCTCTCCGTCGCCGGCCATCTTGCCGATGGTGCCCTGACCGACCGGCGGCCTTTCCGTGCACCGCATCATTCCGCCTCGATGGCCGCGCTCGTCGGCGGTGGCATCCAGGCCAGGCCGGGCGAGGTTTCGCTCGCCCATCATGGCGTGCTCTTCCTCGACGAACTGCCCGAATTCCAGGCCCAGGCGCTCGACGCGCTGCGCCAGCCGATGGAGACCGGCGACGTCTTGATCTCGCGGGCCAATCACCGCGCCGTCTATCCGGCCCGGTTCCAGCTCGTCGCAGCGATGAACCCATGCCGCTGCGGCAAGGCGACCGAGCCCGGCTTCGCCTGCCGCCGCCAGCAGAACGAGCGCTGCATGGCGCAGTACCAAAGCCGCATCTCCGGCCCGATGCTCGACCGCATCGACATTTCCAT
>QBLV01000036.1:18043-30220 GCA_003241815.1 Hyphomicrobiales bacterium
GTCACAGCGTCCGATCTCATTTTGCCGGCGGCAAGCGAGGGGTCGGCGCAGGTCGCAGCCCGCGTCGCCGCGGCGCGGCGCCTGCAGACCGCGCGCTTCGAGGCTCTGGGCCTGCCCAATGTCGCAACCAACGCGGCCTGTCCGGCCAATATCCTCGACGAGATCGCACGACCCGACAATGCGGGGCTCTCCCTGCTGCGCGACGCTGCCGATGCGATGCGCCTGACCGCACGCGCCTATCACCGCGTGCTCAAGGTGGCCCGCACGCTGGCCGATCTCGACGGCGAGGCGAAGGTCGGCCGCATCCATCTGGCGGAGGCGCTGTCCTATCGCTCGCGCGGCGACCAGATGGCGCAGGCGGCCTAAACTCCACAGGCCGTTGACAACATCGGTTAACGAATTGCCTCATGCGATCCCTCAAGATCGCGGCTTCGGCCAACAGTTCTTCAACGGGGCGCTGCTAGATTGAGCGCCATGGATACGCTCTCATCCCCCTGGGTCGCCGTTGCGGTAGTGGCGCTCGCCCTGTTCGCGGGCATCGCCGCTGTCATGCTGCTGCGGCAACGCGACCGCATCGTCCGGCAGGCGGCGGAACTGGCGAGCGATGTCGAGCAGCTCAATGATCGCCTCTGGGCTCTTGCGGACAGCGAGGAGCACTATCGCAGCCTGATCGAGGCCCAGGGCGATCTGATCGTGCGCCGCGACGGCGCCCGCATCGTCTATGCCAACGGCGCCTATGCCGCTCTGCTCGGGCTTGATGAGACCGAGGTGGTCGGCGCCGTCGCCGCGCCGCAACTGCTGGCCTGCCGTCCCGCGCTGGCGCTCGACGGCGGCGCCCGCGTCTTCGACGAATGCCTGGCGACGCCTGATGGCGAGCGCTGGATCTCCTGGGTCGAGACCGTCGTGCCGGTGGCGCTCGGCAGGAGCGTGCTGCAGCGCGTCGGTCGCGACATCACGGCGCGGATCGCCGGCGAGCAGGAACTGGTCGAGGCTCGCGCCCGCGCCGAAAGCGCCAATGAGGCGAAGTCACGCTTCCTTGCCACCGTCAGCCATGAATTCCGGACGCCGCTCAACGGCATCCTCGGCATGGCCGATCTGCTCGGCGATACCGGTCTCGATCCGGAGCAGACAACCTATGTCCGCGCACTCAGGACGTCCGGCGAGGCGCTGCTCGGTCTCGTCGACGATATTCTCGACTTTGCCAAGGTCGAAGCCGGCAAGCTCGAACTCGCAAGCGAAAGCTTCGATCTCGCCTTGCTGGTCGAGACGGTCTCGGAGCTGATGGCGCCCCGCGCGCAGGCCAAGGGCATCGAGCTCGCTGCCCATCTGGCGCCGGATCTGCCGACGCATCTGATCGGCGACCGTGACAGGTTGCGGCAGATCCTGCTCAACCTCGTCGGAAACGCGATCAAGTTCACCGATCACGGCGGTGTCGGCATCCGCATTGCCCGCGATGCCGACATGATCGAGATCACCGTGGCAGATACCGGGCCGGGCGTCCCCGAGGACCGCCGGCAGGCGATCTTCCAGGAGTTCGAGCAGGCCGACGATTCCGCCGCGCGTCGGCATGAGGGCACAGGCCTCGGCCTCGCCATCGTGCGCCGGCTCGCGCTGCTGATGGGCGGCTCGGTGGGCGTCGAGAGCAGGACGGGCGGAGGGGCTCTCTTCCGCGCCCGGCTGCCTCTGCCCGTCGCCCGCGAGGCCGTCGTCGCAACCCCGCCGGACTGGCAGGGCAAGCATGTGCTGATCGTCTCCGACGCCCCTTTCGGCGCGGGCTATCTGCAGGAAACGATCGCGGCCACCGGCGGTATCGCCATGCTGGCTGTCAACTCGACTGAAGGCCTGGCGCTGCTGCAAAGCGATCGGGCTTATGATGCAGTCCTGATCGACCAGTCGATCGGGCGCGAGGCGGCCACGACCCTGGCCGAGGCCGCCCGCCTCGCCGGGGTCGCCGATTGCCTGATCATGCTGTCGCCGCTGGAGCGCCGGCAGTTCGGTTCGCCGCGCGAAGCCGGTTTCACCGGCTTCCTCGTCAAGCCGGTGCGGGCGCGCTCGCTGTATGAGCGGCTGTCGCCCCGCCCTGCGACGATAGCGCCGGTCGTCGAGGCCTTCGGTTCCCTCGCATCCCAGCCGTCGCGGCCCCGGCTCAGCGTGCTGGTCGCGGAGGACAACGAGATCAATGCTCTGCTCGCGACGCGGACATTGGAACGCTTCGGCTGCGCCGCCATCTGGGCGCGCGATGGCCGCGAGGCGCTGGCGGCAATCGCGGCGAGCCTGGATGGCACCGGTCCCTCCTTCGATCTCGTCCTGCTCGATATCCGCATGCCGGAGCTCGATGGGCTGGCCGTGGCCCGCGCGGTCCGCGCGATGGAACGCGACCGTCCCGGCCTGGCCCGGCTATCGCTGGTCGCGGTCAGCGCCAATGTCGCGGCGGGCGACCGGGCCTCCGCACTCGCCGCCGGCATGGATGATTGCCTGGCTAAGCCTCTCGACCGCATGGCCCTCCAGCGCTGGCTCGACCGTATCGCCGGCCAGGAGCCGCTGACCCGTTCAGCCTGAAAGCCCGCGACCTGAAAGACCGTCACGGCTCCGACGCAGTTCTGTCGCGCTCCTGTCAGACGATGAGCGCAAAGCTCCCCGATTGCCAGAATTGGCGGCCGGTGGAACAACACGAACCATGGCACCAGACCTGCACGGATATCCCGCTAAGCCGGCTCGGCATCCGCCGGTCGGGGGGCTGCTGTTTTCGCGCCTCTCGCCGCTGAGGCTGATTTCGGGCGAGACGATCCGCCGCTTCGGTCGTCCGGCCTTGGTACAGGATCCGCTCTCCGGCTCGCTGGGCCGCTCCGGCTCGCTGGAGGTCCGGCTGGCGCGGGGGCCAAGTGAGATCTGGCGGGCGCAGCGCCTGCGCTACCGCGTGTTCTATCAGGAGATGTCGGCCAAGCCCGACGTGGTGTCGCGGATGTTTCGCCGCGATGCCGACCGGTTCGACGGCGCCTGCGACCATCTGCTGGTCATCGACCATGCCGCGCGCGGCCGCTTTGGCGGCCTCAAGCCGAAGATCGTCGGAACCTACCGGCTGATGCGCCAAAGCGCGGCGGCCCGGCTCGGCGGCTTCTACACGCAAGGCGAGTTCGATCTCGCGCCGATGATCGCCTGCCATCCCGGCCAGCGCTTCCTGGAGCTCGGCCGCTCCTGTGTGCTCAAGCCTTATCGCACCAAGAAGACGGTCGAGCTGCTCTGGCACGGCATCTGGGCCTATATCCGCCACCACCGCATCGACGCCATGTTCGGTTGCGCGAGCTTCGACGGCACCGACCCCGATGCGCTCGCCTTGCCGCTGAGCTTCCTGCATCACCATGCCAGTTCGGCCGGCGACTGGCGCGCGGCCGCGCGCGAGGAGCGCCATGTCGCCATGGATCGGTTGCCGGCGGAGATGGTCGACGCCAAGCTCGCGCTGAAGCAGATGCCGCCTCTGATCAAGGGCTATCTGCGGCTGGGCGCCCGCTTCGGCACCGGTGCCGTCGTCGATCGTCAGTTCGGCACCACCGATGTGCTGGTGATCCTGCCGGTCGCCGCGATCGACCAGCGCTATGTCGCCTATTACGGCGACGAGGGTCAGCGCTACGCGGCGTGAGCGCCGCTTACCGCCGCCTCAATCCCCCTCTGCCAGCAGCGCCGGCAGTGCCTCGCGATAGGTCGGGTAGCGGAAGCTGTAGCCGAGTTCGCGCTTCACCAGGGCGTTCGAGACGCGCTTGTTCTCGCCATAGAAGCTCGCCGCCATCGGCGAGAGCTTTGCCAGGTCGAAGGCCATCTCCGGCGGCGGTTCGAGCCCCGCGAGCGCAGCGGCGAAGCTGACGACATCCTGCGGCGGAGCCGGCTCATCATCCGTGACGTTGTAGATCGCGCCGTGGCGCGGGCGCTCCAGCGAGGCCATCAGCACGCCCGTGATGTCGTCGACATGGATGCGGTTGAAGACCTGCCCTGGCTTGATCAGCCGAGTCGCCGTGCCCTGCCGCAGCTTGACGAGCGGATTGCGGCCGGGGCCATAGATACCCGACAGCCGGAAGATCTGCACAGCCTTGCCGCTGCGCTCGCCCAGCGCCAGCCAGTCGCGCTCGATCGACAGCCGCATCTGCGAGCGGAAGCTGTGTTTCGGCGCGGTCGTCTCGTCGATCCAGGCGCCGCCATGGTCGCCATAGACGCCGATGGTCGAGAGATAGCCGATCCAGCGCAGGCTTGGTGCGGCCACGAGTTCCCTGCTGAGACGCTCCAGCACCGGGTCGCCGTTTTCACCCGGCTGCACCGAGACCAGCACGGCGTCGGCTTCGGCGATCGCCGCCGCCAGAAAGGACGACACCGCCAAGCCGTCGAACACCAGCATATGGATGCCCTCGCGGCTGAGGCGGGTCGCCTTCTCGGCCGAGCGCACCGTTCCTGTGACCTCCCAGCCCTTCGCCAGGGCAGCGCGCGCGAAAAAGCCGGCGGAATAACCGAGGCCGAGGACGAGGAGCTTCATCAGACGGGTTCCGGTTCGGGCGAAAGCGGCAGCCACTCGCGGCGGACGTCGGTGTCGTTCTCTGCGGCCAGCGCGGCGGCCGCAAGCGTCCGCGCCCGGGCGGTGTCGAGCCTGATCAGGGCCCAGGCCGCCATGGCGCGCACCAGCGGCGAGGCGTCGGTGAGGAGAGCGGCGGCGCTGTCGGCCAGCTCTGGCCGTCTGCTGTTGCCGATCGCGATCAGCACGTTGCGGATGAAGCGGTCGCGCCCCGTGCGCTTGACCGGCGTGCCGGCGAACAGCGCGCGAAAGGCGGGGTCGTCGAGGCGAGCGAGTTCTGCCAGCGGCAAAGCATCGAGCCCGTCCCGCAGAGCCAACCGCGTTTCCTGCGCGGCCTGCGCGAACTTGTTCCAGGGGCAGACGGCGAGGCAGTCGTCGCAGCCGAAGACGCGGTTGCCGATACCCGGCCTCAGGGAGACATCAATATGGCCGGGATGCTCGATGGTGAGATAGGCGATGCAGCGGCGCGAATCGAGCTGGTAGGGTGCCGGGAAGGCGTCGGTCGGGCAGATCTCGAGGCAGCGTCGGCAGGAACCGCAATGGTCGGTCTCGGGCGCATCTGGCGGCAGATCGGCGGTGGTGTAGATCGCGCCGAGGAACAGCCAGGAGCCGTGCTCGCGCGAGACCAGGACCGTATGCTTGCCCTGCCAGCCGAGGCCTGCCGCCTGCGCAAGCGGCTTCTCCATCACCGGCGCGGTGTCGACGAAGACCTTCACGCCTGCGCCGCTTTGCGCCGCCAGCAGCCCTGCGACGCTCTTCAACTTGCCCTTGATGACGTCGTGATAGTCGCGGCGGCGGGCATAGAGGGAAATCGCGGCCTTGTCGGTCTGCCCGAGAATGGCGAGCGGGTCGCTGTCGGGCGCATAGCTCATCCCCAGCATGACGACCGACCGGGCCTCCCCCCAAAGGCGGCGGGGCGCGCTCCGCTCTGCGATCCGCTCCTCCATCCAGCTCATCTCGCCATGATGGCCTTCCGCCAGCCAGGTGGCCAGGCGGGCGGGGGCGTCCGGAATGGCATCGACGGATGCTATACGCGCGACGGAGAAGCCCTCCGCAAGGGCGCGCGTGACGACGGCGCGCTTGAGACGCTCGGCCTTCAAAAATCCAGATTGTCGTAATGGGCGCTCGGCGCCATGCCCGGCATCCGGTCGTTCAGCAGCGGCCGGAAGCTCGGCCTCGACTTGATCCTCGCATACCATGCGCGCGCCGCCTCGTCCTCTTCCCAAGGCACGTCGCCGAGATAGTCGACGCAGGAGAGATGCGCCGCAGCGGCGAGATCGGCATAGCTCAGTTCCGGGCCGGCCAGCCAGTTCCGCTTGGCGGTGAGCCAGGCGATGTAGCGCAGATGATAGCGCACATTGGCGCGCGCCGCGCGGATCGCGCTCATTTCGGGCGGTCCGCCGCCCTCGTCGCGCGCCATGAAGCGCTTCATCACCTTCTCCAGCACGAGCGGGCCGGTGATCTCCTCGTTGAACTTGACGGAAAACCAGTCGAGCAGTCGCCGAACCTCGACGCGCTCCCCCGGCCCCTCCGGAAGCAGACGTCGCTCGGCCAGAGCGAGCCCGCGTGTCTCGTCGAGATATTCCGCAATCGGGCCGGCGCCGGGGACAGCGAGCCCGCTCTCCTCGCAAAAGACCGGTGTCGTGCCGGCCGGATTGAGTTCGAGGAACTCACGCCGGCGCTCCCAGACACGCTCTTCGATCAGCGCGGCCTCGAGGCCGAATTCGCCGAGAACGAGACGGATGAAGCGCGAATGCGGGCATAGCGGGTAATGATGAAGGGTCGCCATGGCACTCTTGAAGCAGGCAGGTGCGGCTGAAGCAGGGCCGCAAGATGAAACGCATCCCGATATGCGCTGGGCGCCCGCTATAGAGCCGGCGGGCGGGCGTCACAACCCGCCAGAGCGTATTGACCGCAAATCCGCCGAACCGGTTCGGGATTTGGTAACCAATTCGCAAAGAGCTGGGATTATGCAGACCGGCGGCTTAATGATCCCGCGCTGCACAAAGCCTTGGATCGCACGAGGACACTCCCCCGATGGAAAATTGGATCGAAGCAGCCATCCTCGGCGTCGTCGAGGGCCTGACCGAGTTTTTGCCGGTTTCCTCGACCGGGCATCTGTTGTTGCTCGGCCATTTTCTCGGCTTCGAGTCGAACGGGAAATCCTTTGAGGTTCTCGTCCAGCTCGGCGCGATCCTGGCGATTACGCTGGTTTATTTCCGACGCCTGCTCGACATCGCCCTGCGGATCCCAACCGATCCTGCCGCTCGCCGCTTCGTCCTGGGCGTGCTTGTCGCCTTCCTGCCGGCCGCGCTGATCGGCGCGGTGCTGCACGGCTTCATCAAGGGCGTGCTGTTCAACCCCTTCATCGTCTGCTGCGCGCTGATCGCGGGCGGGCTGATCCTGCTCGTGGTCGACGATCTCGAACTCG
Organism: Hyphomicrobiales bacterium; assembly: GCA_003241815.1. Classification (GTDB taxonomy): domain Bacteria; phylum Pseudomonadota; class Alphaproteobacteria; order Rhizobiales; family Beijerinckiaceae; genus Allobosea. The sequence continues at coordinate 25,030 of QBLV01000036.1, forward strand.
AGGAGAAGTATCCGGACGCCACAACTTTCCCGCTGCCGATGTATTTCAAGATCGGCCTGATCCAGTGCCTGGCGATGATCCCCGGCGTGTCGCGCTCGGGCTCGACCATCGTCGGCGCCATGCTGCTGGGGTCGAGCAAGCGCGCGGCGGCCGAGTTCTCCTTCTTCCTCGCCATGCCGACCATGGCCGGCGCCTTCGCCTATGACCTGCTCAAGAGCTACAAGACGCTGACCTTCGACGACATGACGCTGATCGTGATCGGCTTCGTCTGCGCCTTCTTCGCGGCGCTGATTGTGGTGCGCAGCTTTCTCGACTTCGTCTCGAAGCGCGGCTTCGCGGTCTTCGCCTGGTGGCGGATTGTGGTCGGACTGTTCGGGCTGGCGGGGCTCTGGATCGTCGGCTGAAGGTTTTCGGCCTCAGCCATTGTGTCCCGGCGGCTCCAGTGGGTGCTGATGCTGCATCGGCAGACCGCGCGGCAGGGTCGCGGTCTCGCGTTCGATCATCCGGTGCACCACGGGCGGGTTCGGCCCTTTGTGCAGGGCCCTCACCCGATCGCTGATGTCAGCGTCGGCCTGCGTGACCCGCTGGGCCTGCCGGACATATTCGACCCAGGTCGGGCTGTCATAGCGCTCGACCCAGAGTTCGGGGTCGGTCAGGTCGCGCAGCAGCGTCCAATGGCGGGCGCCGTCGCGGCGGCGGATGCGGCGGCGTTCGGCCATGGCCTTGAGGAACTCGACGACATCCTCCTCGCGGATCAGCCATTCGATCGTGACGATCACCGGCCCGCTGCGCGGCTCGATGTCGACGGCGACCTTGGGCTCGCGCCAGCGGCTCAGCGGATCGAGATTGAGCGCCTCCAGCGGCGGCAGCTCGTAGCGCAGGCCGAGCGCCGCGCCGGCGAGCAGCGCAAAGGCGGAGATCAACAGCGCCTGTTCGGCTCCCAGATGCAGCGTCGCGTATCCCCAGGCCCAGCTTCCCGCCGCCATGCCGCCGAAAGCCGCCATCTGGTAGATCGCCAGTGCCCGGCCCACGACCCAGCGCGGTGCCGAGAGCTGCACGGTCGCGTTGAAGGTCGAGAGCGTCAGGACCCAGCAGGCCCCACCGACGGCGAGCGCCGGCATGGTCAGCCACATCGTCGTGCTGATGCCGATGATGGCGGCGGCCACGGCATAGGCCGCGAAGGTGGCACGCACCAGCGCCTCGGTCGTCAGCATCCGGCGCAGGCGGGCGCTCATGAAGGCGCCGACGACCGCGCCCGCTCCAAACGCACCGAGCAGGATGCCAAAGACCAGCGGGCCGCCCTTGACCAGATCGCGCGCGATCAGCGGCAGCAGCGCGAGCGCGACGATGCCACCGAAGCCGAAAGCGAACGAGCGCAGGATGACGCTGCGGATATTGGGTGACATCGCGACATAGCGCACGCCCGCGCTCATCGCGATCAGCAGCGTCTCGCGCGGCAGCACGCGCTCGACGCGCGGCGGCGTCCAGCGCGCCAGCACCACGATCAATGCGATGTAGCTGAACACGTTGATGACGAAAGCAGCGACCGCACCGGCAGCCGCCACGATCGCGCCGCCGATGGCCGGGCCGACGCTGCGGGCGATGTTGAAGGCGACGCTGTTGAGCGTCACGGCCGCCGGCACGTCCTTGCGCGGCACCATGTCTCCGACGGAGGATTGCCAGGCCGGATTGTTGAGCGCCGTGCCGCAGCCGATCAGGAAGGTGAAGCCGAGCAGCAGCCAGGGCGTCATCACGTCGAGCCAAGCCGACACCGCGAGCAGGATCGAGACGACGAGCAGGAAGCCCTGCGCGGTCAACATGATGCGCCGTTTGTCATAATTGTCGGCGATGGCGCCGGCCGCGAGCGAGAACAGCATCACCGGCAATGTCGTCGAGGCCTGAACGAGCGCGACCATGTCCGGCGACGCGGCGATGGAGGTCATCATCCAGGACGCACCGACCATCTGGACGAGGCCGCCGAAGTTCGAGGCGAGGCTGGCGAACCAGACCGCGCGGAAGATCGGCTGGCGCAGCGGCAGGAATGGGGAATTTCGCCCTGATTCCGGCGCGACGCCCTCGGAGGCGAGTTCGGCCTCCACCACGTCGGCTATCGGCTGGGCATTCGGATCGTCAGGCATGACATAGGGTTAGAGCTTGCGGGCATACCTGCCAACCGTGATCGCAGGATGTAACGCGCAAACTGTCAGGGCACGGCTTCTGCCGGCGCGCCGGCCCGCCCGCGGCGGGGCTCAGGCGTTTTCCGCCCCCGGAAGGCTGCGACAAGCGCAACCGCGAGCCCCACCAGCGCGACCCAATGGCCGGGACGCATCGAAGCAAGCTCCTGATAGACAACGATGTCGGCATTGGCCTGGAACACCAGCCAGGCCGAGGCGCCGGTCGCGAACGCGTACCAGGCGGTTTCGCAGAGCGCCGTGGCCAGTCCGGTGCCCAGCGCTGCGGCGACCAGAACCGGCGTCGTCAGCGCGATCTTGAAGCGCTCCAGCCCGCGATAGACCATCAGCAGCGCAAACAGCCCGGACATGAGAACCGGCTGGGTGACGTCGATCTTCGACTGCAGGGCGAAATGCAGCAGGGCGAGCAGCGCGATCGGGTAGATCAGTTGATGCAGGCGCTGCCAGGCCTTCGCGCCCATCCGTCGGATCATGCCGTCCGTCGAGGTCACACCGAGCGCGACAAGCCCGATCAGCGCGGTGATGCCGACGATCAGGTAGAAGCGCTTGACGATCTCGGAGACGATCAGCCCCCCATCCCAGCCGAGATCGATGCAATAAAGCGTCAGATGCGCGGCGGCATAAGCGAGCACGGACAGTCCGAGCATCCGCCGGATGCCAAGCAGCTTGCCCCAGTCCAGCACGCGTCGCAGCGGCGAGATCGCCAGCGTGATCAGCAGCAGCCGCACCGCCCAGGTCCCGGTATCGTGCACGGCGCGCGTCCAGGGTTTGGCGCCGAGCAGCCCCGCCCAGGCTTCATAGGCAAGGATCAGCGCCGGCAGCAGAATGAGCGCAAACGCCGCTGCGCGCAGCCCCGATACGCGCCCCTGCCGGTCCAGCCATGGCAACCATGGGCTTGTCGACCCTGCGCTCATGCCGCTCTCCACCATTGCATTCGATGCCTCGGATACGCGAGACTTCGCAGCGCCGTCTCGCCGCGTCGCACACAAAGGCGTGAGCGTCTACGAGCACCCCGCTTCTGACTCCCGGATACGACCCATGCCCGCCACAAAACCCACCGTCGTCTTCGATGTCGGCAATGTCCTGATCCGCTGGGATCCGATCCAGGTCTATCGAGACATGATTCCCGACGATGGCAAGCGCGCCTGGTTCATGCAGAACGTCTGTACGGCGGCCTGGAATGTCGAGCAGGATCGCGGCCGCAGCTGGGAGGAGGGCGTCGCGCTGCTCGTCGCCCGCCACCCGGAATGGGAGAGCCAGATCAGGGCCTATGACGAGCGCTGGCACGAGGCGGTGCCCGGCATCATCGAGGACAGCGTCACGGTGCTGGAAGAGCTCAAGGGTCGCGGTGAGAAGGTCTACGCCATCACCAATTTCTCGCGCGAGAAATGGGCGGAATGCCTGATCCGCTTCCCCTTCCTGCAGAGCTTCGACGGCGTCGTCGTCTCGGCCCATGAGGGCGTCATCAAGCCCGATCCGGACATCTACAAGATCCTGCTGCAGCGCTACGGCCTTGCGGCGGCCGACTGCATCTTCATCGACGACAGCGCCAAGAACATCGAGACCGCGCGTACTGTGGGCATGAAAAGCGTGCATTTCGTCGAGCCGATCGACCTGCGGGCGGAATTGGGGAAGCTTGGCGTCGTCATGTGACGCCCGCTGGGGCGTGTCGTGACGGGTGCCCCTGTGTTGCATCCCCCCTGCTTGCCCGTCTGAGGGCTTCCGCGCGATAAGCGATGTGCCGCGCTGTGGCGGCCCATACGGACCGGCGATGACCTTTTCCAACATCCACACCCACGGCTTCATTCGCCTCGCCTGCGCCGCGCCGCGACTGAGGGTTGCCGATCCCGCCTTCAACGTTTCCGAGACGATTCCGCTGCTGCGCCGTGCGGATGAGGACGGCGCTTCGATCGTGCTGTTTCCCGAACTCGGCCTCAGTGCCTATGCCATCGACGATCTCCTGCTGCAGAGTACGCTGCTCGAAGCCGTGCTGGCGGCGATCGCGGCGCTGGTCGAGGAAAGCCGGAGCTTGCATGCGGTCGTGGTCGTCGGTGCGCCGCTGCGTGTCGAGGGGCGGCTGTTCAACTGCGCCGTCGCCCTTCATCGCGGCCGCATCCTCGCGGTCGTCCCGAAAACCTATCTGCCGAATTATCGCGAGTTCTACGAGCGCCGCCAGTTCGCGTCCGGCGAACGGGCCGGCGTCACCTCGATCGAGCTCTGCGGCCAGTCTGTGCCCTTCGGCACGGACATCCTGCTCACCGCGTCCGACGTCCCCGATCTCACCATCCATATGGAGATTTGCGAGGATGTCTGGATGCCGATCCCCCCAAGCTCCTTTGCGGCGCTGGCGGGCGCGACGGTGCTGCTGAACCTCTCGGCCAGCAACGTCACCATCGGCAAATCGGATTGGCGCCATGCCCTGTGCAAAGCCCATTCCGGCCGCTGCATCGCGGCCTACGCCTATTCGGCAGCCGGAACGGGCGAATCGACCACCGATCTCGCCTGGGACGGTCAGGCGATGATCTACGAGAACGGCGCGCTCCTGGCCGAGGCCGAGCGCTTCGCAGCCGAGCCGCAACTGATCCTCGCCGATATCGACCTGGAACGGCTGGCGCTCGACCGCATCCGGATGAACACCTTCGGTGACAATGCCGACGCCCTGCGCGACAGGCTCGCCTTCCGCCGGATCGCCTTCGCGCTCCATCCGGACCGGGAGAGTGATCTGGGCCTGCGGCGCGAGGTCGAGCGCTTCCCCTTCGTCCCCAACGACGACGCCCGGCTGAACGAGCTCTGCTACGAGGCGTACAACATCCAGTCGCACGGCCTGCGCAAGCGGCTCGAGAGCGCCCGCGTCGACAGGCTCGTCATCGGCGTCTCCGGCGGGCTGGATTCGACGCAGGCGCTGCTGGTAGCGGCCGACACGGCCGATGCGCTGGGTCTGCCACGCAAGAACATCCTCGCCTATACGCTGCCCGCTTTCGCCACCAGCTCCGGGACCA
>QBLV01000037.1:0-28705 GCA_003241815.1 Hyphomicrobiales bacterium
CACCATGCATGGAGAGCCGGGCGAGATCGAGCCGCTCGGCCGCTTCCGTCAGGGACAACCTCAGCTTGTCGCCGGCCGGGCCATGGCCACGGATATCGACGTCGAGCCCGGCTTCCGAGGCCGTGAGCTGGATATCGAGCGGCTTGTTCGAACCACCCAGCCGGTTGGCGAGAAGCTGCGCGGCCGCCGGCGCGCGCGCGAGGCCGGGTGCCAGAACCGGACAGGCCGGCACGGCGACGAGGTCATGGCTGCGGGCGGCCATGAAGCCCACCAGCATGCCGATCCCTTCGCGCCTCGCATGGAAGGTGACGCGGCGGCGGCCGGCGCCATGTGCATCGACGATCTCGGCCACGGGCGCATCGATGCCCGCGCGCGACAGCGCCGTCACCACCTGCCGGCGCTTCCATTCGCGATAAAGGCCTTCCGACATGTGCTGCGCCGCGCAGCCGCCGCAGCGGGTGAAGAGCGGGCAGATCGCCGCAACGCGCGAATCGGCGGGCGCGATGATTTCGACGAGTTGTGCGCGGTCGCCGTCGCGCACCGCCCGCACTGTCTCGCCCGGCAGGGCATAGGGCACGAAAACATCCCCAGCCGGCGTCTGTGCGATGCCGTCGCCGCGCTGGCCCAGCCGGGCCACCGAAAGAATTTCATTCATGGCGAGCGTCATCGTGGTCGAATTGTCTCCGGCTGGGGTCATCCTGGAGCATCACCTTCCGACCTTGCACCGGATGCGGAGTTGCTGATGACCTCTCTGCGGCTTTCGCCTATCAGGTTGCAGGCAATGAGGGAAATCTCGGCATGACCACCCGCGACGGCGTCATCGAAGCCATCGGCAATACGCCCCTGATCAGGCTGAAGCGCGCCTCGCAGGCGACCGGCTGCACCATCCTCGGCAAGGCCGAATTCATGAACCCCGGCCAATCGGTCAAGGACCGCGCCGCACTCGCGATCATCCGCGACGCCGAGACGCGCGGTCAGTTGCGGCCGGGCGGCGTCATCGTCGAGGGCACGGCGGGCAATACCGGCATCGGCATTGCGCTGGTTGGCAATGCGCTGGGCTATCGATCGGTGATCGTCATCCCGGAGACGCAGAGCCAGGAGAAGAAGGACATGCTGCGGCTGGCCGGCGCGACGCTGGTCGAGGTTCCCGCCGTCGGCTATGCCAACCCCAACAATTACGTGAAGGTCTCGGGCCGTCTGGCCGAGGAACTGGCGAAAACCGAACCCAATGGCGCGATCTGGGCCAACCAGTTCGACAACATTGCCAACCGCCAGGGCCATATCGAGACGACCGGCCCCGAGATCTGGGCGCAAACCGAGGGCAAGATCGACGGCTTCATCTGCGCGGTCGGCACCGGCGGCACGCTTGCCGGGACCGGCATTGCGCTGAAGCGCTTCAACCCCAACATCACGATCGGGCTGGCCGACCCGATGGGCGCCGCCCTGCACTCATTCTACACGACCGGCGAGCTGAAATCGGAAGGCTCCTCGATCACCGAGGGCATCGGCCAGGGCCGCATCACCGCCAATCTGGTGGACGCGCCGATCGACGTCTCCTTCCAGATCCCCGACGCGGAAGCCGTGCCGATTGTCTTCGACCTGCTGGAGCATGAGGGGCTGTGCCTCGGCGGCTCGTCGGGCATCAACGTCGCCGGCGCGATCCGGCTCGCAAACCAGATGGGGCCCGGCCACACCATCGTGACGATCTTGTGCGACTACGGCACGCGCTACCAGTCCAAGCTGTTCAACCCGGACTTCCTGCGCTCCAAAGGCTTGCCGGTGCCGGGCTGGCTGGAGCGCGATGGGTCGGGTTTGAAAGAGGTGGTGGCGCGGGTGATGGGCTGAGGCCCATGGCGCTCGACCCCGCCTCGCCGCTGGCGCGCCTGTTCGATGCGCCGATGCGGCCGGGTCGGGTCGTGTGGATCGGTTTGCGTCCCCTGCGGCGCGCGCCGCAGCAGGGCGTCGAAGAAGCGACGCTCGATTCCGAGCAAGGCCTTATCGGCGACCATTACAGCAGCCGGACCGGCGGCGCCCGGCACGTCACGCTGATCCGGGCAGAGCATCTTACTGCCATCGCTGCTCATCTCGGGCTGGACGTCGTCGCGCCCGAGCAGCTTCGGCGCAATATCGTGGTCTCGGGCATCAACCTCGCGGCGCTGAAAGCGCGGCGCTTCACGCTGGGCAGCGCCGTTCTGGAAGCGACCGGCGAGTGCCATCCCTGCTCGCGGATGGAGGAGATCCTCGGCACCGGCGGCTATAACGCCGTGCGCGGCCATGGCGGGATCACGGCGCGGGTGATCATGGGTGGAACGGTGCGGCCCGGGGATGGGATCGTGCGGGCGGCGTTCGCGTGACGGGCCTTGCCCGTCGTCGCTGCGCCCCTACAGCGGCCGGGCGCGGAGGGCATGGACGCCGCCCTCCGCCATCGTTTCTGGTGTTCAGTTCGGCGGGCTCCAGAACCCGGCCTGGTAGTCGCGGTCCGAAGCCTTGTCGGCGTCGTCCTGCTCGATCGTCTCAGGCATTTCGAGATGCTCGGGCTCGTCTTCGAGCACGCAGTTCACATCGGGCCGTTCCAGCATCGTCGCTCCTTTCGTGGGTTGGGAGGGTTGCGGTGGCGGGCCTCAAATAGGGCGATTTGCTGCAATGCACAAGACGCGAGAGCGGGATCGGTGCGAGCGCCCGATCCTAACCCGCCCGCAGCGGCCAAACGATCAGGATCATCGGCACCGCCACCGCCAGCACGATCAGCGAAAGCGGCGCCCCCAGCCGCGGATAGTCGCTGAACTTGTAGCCGCCCGGCCCCATCACCAGCGTGTTGCACTGGTGGCCGATCGGGGTGAGGAAGTCGCAGGCCGCGCCGATGGCCACCGCCATCAGGAAGGCATCGGGATTATAGCCGAGCTTGGCGGCGAAGCCCGCGCCGATCGGGGCCATCACCAGCACAGTCGCGGCGTTGTTGAGGAAGGGCGTCACCGCCATGGCCGCCGCCAGGATCAGGGCAACCGAGGCCCAGCCCGGCAGGCCTGAACCGACCTGCGCCAACCAGCCGGCGAAGATGTCGGTGGCGCCGGTCGAGCGCAGCGTGTCGCTGACCGGGATCAGCGCCGCCAGCATCAACAGGATCGGCGCATCGATGCTGCTGTAAGCGTCGCGCAGCGGCAGGCAGCGCAAGGTGATGAGCAGCACGGCCGCAGCGAAGAAGGTGAGCGGCACGGGGGCCAAACCGAAGGCCAACGTCACCACGGCAGCCAGCACGATCGTGACCGTCATCACCGCCTTGCGCGTCGAACCCAGCGAGACGACGCGGTCGGCGAGCGGCAGCAGGCCGAGTTCCATCAGTTTCTCGGGCAGTTGTTTCTCGTCGCCCTGGATCACGATGACGTCGCCGGCGCGCAGGCGGATATCGCGCAGCCGCTGCGGGAACCGCTCGCCCGAGCGGCTGATCGCGATCATGTTGACGCCGAAGCGGGCATGCAGGCCGATATCGCCGGCAGATTGGCCTATCAGCACGGAATCGGGGCCGATGATCGCCTCGCCGACCTGATCGGGATCGAGCGCATCCTCCTTCTGCGTCGGGCGGTTCTTGCCATCGAGGTCGAGCCCGCCTTCGGCGACGACGCGCTCCAGCACGGCGGCATCTCCGCGCAGCAGCAGGGTGTCGCCCGCTTTCAGGCCGGCATCGGGCAAGGGCGCCTGCAGACGCCGCTCATTGCGGAGGATCGCCACAATCTGCAGTTCGCCGGCCCCGATGGCCTTGAGATCGGCGACCGTCTTGCCGGCAAGCGTCGATTTTTCGCGGATTCTGGCCTCGGTGACGTAGTCTTTGATGTCGATCGCCTGGTCGAGCGAGACGGCGCCGCGACGGTCTTTCGGCAGCAGGCGGTAACCGACGGCGAGGAAGGCGCAGCCGGCCAGCGCCACGACGATGCCGACCGGCGTGAAGTCGAACATCGAAAACGGCTGGCCGCCGAGTTCGGCGCGGACGCGGGAGACGATGACGTTGGGCGAGGTGCCCACCAGCGTGACGACGCCGCCCAGCAGCGAGGCGAAGGCCATCGGCATCAGGAAGACGGATGGCGAGCGGCCGCCCTTGCGGGCGAGTTGATAGGCGATGGGCAGCATCATCGCGAGCGCGCCGATATTCTTGATGATCGCCGACATCACCCCGACGACGACGACAAGCAAAACAACCTGGGATTGGGTGGAACCCAGCACGGGCGTGACCCGCGCCAGAAGACGCTCGATCACCCGCGAGCGCGCCACGGCGGCACTCAGGACCAGCGCGCTGCCGACGATGATGACGATGTCGTCGGAGAACCCCTTGAAGGCCTCATTCGCGGGGACGATGCCGATCGCGACGCCTGCGAGAAGGGCCAGCATCGCCACGATGTCGTAACGCAGCCGCCCCCAGAGGAAGGCAGCCATCATCACCCCGACGAGCGAGACGGAAAGCAACTGAGGGGTGGTCATCGGCAGGCGCTCGCATCATCCCGCGTCGCGGGGGACCGCGCCGGTGTTACAACCATTTCTTCCAGCGGAAGAGAATGTAGGGCAGCACGGCGAAGAGAATCATCAGCCCGATCGCCATGGGGTAGCCCCATTGCCACTCCAACTCCGGCATCGTCTTGAAGTTCATGCCGTAGATCGAGGCGATCAGCGTCGGCGGCATCAGCGCCACGGACACGACCGAGAACAGCTTGATGATCTTGTTCTGCTCGATCGAGACGAGGCCGAGCGTGGCGTCGAGCATGAACTGCAGCTTGCTCGACAGGAAGGTGGCGTGTTCCTCGATGGCCTGCACGTCGCGCACCGCCGCGCGCCACTCGGCGGAAAAGCCGCTCTGTGACTTCTTGGGGCGGGTATAATTGGCCGAGAGGAAGAGCAGGACACGCTCGACCGAGACCATGCTCTCGCGGACATTCGAGATGATGTGCTCGTATTGGCCGATCGTCTGGATGACCGCCTGGTAGGCACTGCCCTGCTCGACGTCCTGCCCGCGGCCGGAGAAGATCCGGCGCGAAGCTTCGTCAACCTGGTCGCCGACGCCGCGCAGCACTTCCGCCGCGCGATCGACGATCGCCTCGATCAACCCGTCGAGCACCGCTTCCGGCTGAGTGCCGCAGCCGCCGGGCTTCGTGGCGCGGTTGAGGAAGATGGTGAAGGCGCCGGGCTCGTCATAGCGCACCGTCACCAGCGATTTCTCGGTGAGGATGAAGGTGACGTCGGCGAGCTTGGGGACGATCGTGTCCGACTGGCAGATGACGCGTGCGGTCATGTAATGCGCGCCGTTCTCGGTGTAGATGATCTCCGATGGCTCGAGGTCATGCATCTCCTCGCGCGTCGGGATCGAGATGCCGAGATGCTTCTCGACCCTGGCATCCTCGCCGGCCGTCGGGTTCAGCAGGTCGATCCAGACCGAATCGGGCGGAAAGCCGTCCTCCGTCGCCATCACGCCGGGCAGCAGCTTGTCGCGCGAGTTGGGGCAGATGCCGTGGATCAGCAGCATGGCAAGACCTTAGCAGTCGTATATTCGATTTGGACTGGCGGCAGGAACCCCGATCCCGCCGCGATGTCAAACCTGTATGATGTGGACGTCACGAGGGGATGGTGAAGCGTTCCGGCTGCGTGCCGTCGCGGTCCGTGAAGCCGTAGGCGCGGGCGAAATCGGCCACAGACTGGAACCATTCAGCGCGTTCTCGGTCAATATATTTTCGCTAAAATTCTCCTATATTTTACTTCATTTTTCTGAACGCCAAAGATCTAGCATTTTTATGGCAAGGTAATGAAAATAAATTCCAACCCAAACCGCAATTAATGTTCCCCAATTAAAAACGCCACCTTCAGAATTTGCTCTTTGAAATACAGCATACGCGATAACACCGATTCCAAAAGCATTTAACAAATTTGACGACAGCTTCAATTGTTCATTGAATTTCTTTATTTCACTTTCGTCTAAAATCACTAATTTCCTAGCAGAATCGTAGGATATCTTGACCCACTGCCCCGTCAATGCACCACAGAGGCCCCACCAACCGGCTTTTGGGTGCCCGCCCCAAAACACTGTATCCGGCACATAAGGCTCAACAATAGCGAAGAACGAGATGAGAGCGGTTAGTCCCCATAAAAACCGACTGCAAATACTTGTCATTGTCGTTCGCCCTGAATTTCATATCGGGCCGGCTGAGTACCGTCCTTATCAGTAAACCTATAGGTGCGGGCGAGATCGGCCACATGTAGGACCTGCCCGGCATGACGGGCGACATCGGAATCAGCGAGCAGGGCCGCAACGGCGCGGCCGGCATAAAGCGGTGTCTCGGTGGCCTCATGCGCCATGTCGGCATCGCGGACGCGCTCGGTCAGGACGTGCCCCGGCGAGAGCCCCAGCGCCGTGACGCCGAAGGGGGAAAGCTCGATCCCCATGGCCAGCGTCAGCCGGTTCATGGCCGCCTTGGCGAGGTCGTAGAAAACGTCGCCAAGATAGCCGCCCTGCGTATCGAAGCTCACCGTGACGATCAGGCCCTTGCGCGCCTGTACCATGGCCGGCGCGACCGCCCGCGCCAGCAGGAGTTGCGCATAGACGCCGCTCTCGAAGCTGTCGCCCAGCCGCGCCACCGGCCGCCGCCAGAAGGGTGCCCCAAAAGCCGAACCGTCTGGATAACGCTCGCCGTCATAGCCCTCATTGCCGCCCCAGACGGCATCGACGACGCCATCGAGCCGGCCAAAGCGGCGCAAGCACCAGGAGACGAGCTGATCGACCTCGCGCTCATTGGTGTGGTCGCAGCGATAGGGATGGCCGCGCCCGCCGGCCGCCTCGACCTCGCGGGCCGTGTCCTCGAAGGTCTCTTGGCGCTGGTCGGTGCGCGGGCCGGCCTCGCTGGAGCGGCCGGTGACGATGACGGTCGCTCCGGCTTCGCCGAGGGCTTTCGCGATGCCGCGCCCAAGCCCGCGCGAGGCGCCCGCGACGAGGCAGACGCGGCCTGCAAGCAGGCAGGCCGATTCGTTCACGCCGCGAAGACCGCAGCCGCATCCGCGACAGCACCGGCGCCTTCGGTCACCGCCAGCTCAAGCGCGGGAGCCTCGGTGACCAGATGCTCGGCAAAGAAGCGGGCGGTGGCGAGATCGCCGGATGCGTGATCCTCGGCGCGCGTCGCCAACGCCTTTCTCGCCAATCCGGTGCCGCCCTGGGCCAGCGCGAAGAGCTTGAGATAGGGCGTGGCACCGGCCAGCACAGCACCCTGATCGCTGCCCATCGTTGCCAGCATCCACTGCGTCGCGCGCTCCAGCGCATCGACGGCCGCGCCAAGGCGGGTCGCGCTGTGGCCGAAGCCCGGCGTATTGGCCTCCTCGACGTCGCGCACCGCGCTGCGCATCTCCGCGATCAGATCCGCCACCGCCTGACCGCCCGAGAGCGGCAGCTTGCGCAGAACGAGGTCGATCGCCTGGATGCCGTTGGTGCCCTCGTAAATGGTCGCGATGCGGGCATCGCGCAGATGCTGGGCCGCCCCGGTCTCCTCGACATAGCCCATGCCGCCATGAACCTGGATGCCGGTCGAGGCGACCTCAACGCCGATATCGGTGGCATAGGCCTTGGCGACGGGGGTGAGGATCGCCGTGCGCTCGGCCACCGCCTTGCGCCTGGCCTCGTCGGGCTCGCGGCGGGAGCGGTCGAGCGCCTCGGCGACCTGATAGGCGATGGCGCGGGCGGCCTGCGTCTTGGCGCGCATCTCCATCAGCATGCGGCGGATATCGGGATGCACGATGATCGGGCTCATCGGGGCGCCCTTGGGCGCATCGAGCGCGACGCCCTGCCGGCGCTCCCGGGCAAAGCCCAATGCCTGCTGATAGGCCCGCTCGGCGATGGCGACGCCCTGCAAGGCGACGTTGAGCCGGGCGTTGTTCATCATCGTGAACATGCAGGCGAGCCCGCGGTTCTCCTCGCCGATCAGCCAGCCGATGGCCCCGCCCTGGTCGCCGAACGCCATCGAGCAGGTCGGCGAGGCATGGATGCCCAGCTTGTGCTCGATGCCGGAGCAGCGCAAATCATTGTGCCCGCCGAGCGTGCCGTCAGCGTTGACGAGGTATTTCGGCACGAGGAACAGCGAGATGCCGCGCGTGCCGGCGGGCGCATCGGGCAGGCGCGCCAGCACCAGATGCACGATGTTGGCGGTCATGTCGTGCTCGCCATAGGTGATGTAGATTTTCTGGCCGGTGATCTTGTAGGTGCCGTCGCCCACCGGCTCGGCCTTGGAGCGCAGCGCATTGAGATCGGAGCCGGCCTGCGGCTCGGTCAGGTTCATGGTGCCCATCCACTCGCCCGAGACGAGCTTGGGCAAGTAGGTCTCCTTGAGGTGATCGGAGCCATGGGCGTGCAGCGCCTCGATCGCGCCGACCGTCAGCAGCGGCCCAAGCGCGAAGGCAAAGGCCGCCGAATTCCACATCTCTGTGCAGGCCGACTGCAGCAGCGCCGGCAAGCCCTGCCCGCCATGCACCTCGGGCGCCGGCAGCGCGTTCCAGCCGGCTTGCGCCCAGGCACTGTAGGCTTCCTTCCAGCCCGGCGGCGTTGTCACCACACCGTCCTTCAGCGTCGAGCCGTGCTTGTCGCCGATCCGGTTGAGCGGCGCGATCACGTCCGACGCGAATTTTGCGGCCTCTTCTAGCACGGCCTGCGTCATCTCGGCATCGAGCTCGGGGGCGAGCCCATCCACGATCAGCCGGTCGAGGCCGGCGACATGGCGCATCGTGGCGAGGATGTCCTGGACGGGCGCGCGATAGCTCATGGTCGTTTCTCCCTGGATGCCGGCCGTGCCGCGCGAACGGGCGGCCATGCCTGTTCTGGAACTGGTCTTTTCTCGCGACGCGCCCGTTCGCAGCCTGCCGCTTTTGACGTTGCCGCGATCGTAACGAGGAACTATCCCCGATGCCACGCGGCCGCGAGAGCGACTTTGGTGAAGGCAGTTATAGTTTAGTTGTAAACCGTTTTCGGTCAATTGGGCTGGAGCCTGACGATGGGTGCATCTTGCCGCAGGATTTGAGGTCCGGTCTTGGGACGGAGCGCCTCGGGGCCGATGCGCAAGGCATCGCCCGGGCGGCCGAGCTGCTGCGGCAGGGCAAGCTCGTCGCGTTGCCGACCGAGACGGTCTATGGGCTCGCGGCCGACGCGACCTCCGGGGCGGCGGTCGCGGGCATCTATGCCGCGAAAGAACGGCCGAGCTTCAACCCGCTGATCGCGCATCTGCCCGATCTCGCTGCCGCCCGTCGTCAGGGCCTTTTCGACGCCAACGCACTGGCCTTGGCGAAAGCGTTCTGGCCGGGTCCGCTGACACTGGTCGTGCCGGTCTCGTCGGCCTGTGAGGTCAGCGATTTGGCGCGCGCCGGTCTGGCCTCGGTTGCGCTGCGGGTGCCCTCGCACCCCATCGCTCATGCAGTCCTGCAAGCGGCAGGACGGCCGATCGCAGCGCCTTCCGCCAACCGCTCCGGACGCGTCAGCACGACCAGCGCCGCCCATGTGCTGGCCGATCTCGACAGCCGGATCGACGCCGTGCTCGATGGCGGCCCGACGCAGGTCGGAGTCGAATCGACGATCGTCGCCTGCTTGGATGGCGCGCCGAGGCTGCTGCGGCCGGGCGGCGTGCCGCGGAGCGCGATCGAGGGCGTGATCGGGCGGCCGCTGGTGCTGGCGGGCGAAGCCGGGATGGCGCCGATCTCGCCGGGGCTGCTCGCCTCGCATTATGCTCCGGCGGCGCGCGTCCGGCTGGAGGCGGAGACGCCGGAGCGCGGCGAGGCCTGGCTCGGATTCGGGCCCGACCCTGACGGCTTGGCCGCGACCAGCCATTGCCTCAACTTGAGCCCGAGCGGCGACCTCACCGAGGCGGCCGCGAATCTCTTCGGCTATCTGCGGCGGCTCGATGCTCTCGGCCCCGCCGTCATCGCCATCGCGCCCGTCCCGATGCTCGGACTGGGCGAGGCGATCAACGACCGCCTTCGCCGCGCCGCGGCGCCGAGATGAACGAATTCACGCCGGCTGCGGCACCATGCGCTCGACCGGCTTTTCGACGATCGGCAGGTTGATCAACGCCGAGGCGAGGCCGAGCACGACCGAGAGCCACCAGACGACGATGTAGGAGCCGAAGGCCTCGTAGAGCAGCCCGCCGAGCCAGACGCCGAGGAATCCACCGACCTGATGTGAAAAGAAGGCGAAGCCGTAGAGCATCGCCATGTATTTCGTGCCGAACATCAGCATGACCAGCGACGAGGTCGGCGGCACGGTCGAGAGCCAGAACAGGCCGATGACGATGCCGAAGGCGATCGAGGTCGTCGGGCTCGGCGGCAGCAGGATGAAGACCGCGATGGCGACCGAGCGGCCGAGATAGATCCAGGCCAGCAGATGGCGCTTGGGCATGCGCGTCGAGAGCCAGCCGGAGGAGAGAGAGCCGACCGCGTTGGCGAGCCCGATCACGGCGAGCGTCCAGCCGCCGACCCAGGCGGCTAAGCCCATATCCTTGAGATAGGCCGGCATGTGCACGGTGATGAAGGCCAACTGGAAGCCGCAGGTGAAGAAGCCCAACACCAGCAGGACATAGCTCCTGTGCTTGAAGGCTTCGGCCAGAGCCTGGGCGATCGACTGGTTGGGGAGGTTGGCGGCGGAGGCCTGCACCGCGCCGCCGAGCTTGCGCGTCGACAGGAAGATCGAGATCGGCAGGATCGGCAAAAGCGTCAGCGCGAACACCATCAGCGCCTGATTCCAGCCGATCTGCTCGATCAGGATGTTGCCGATCGGCGGGTAGAGGAACTGGCCGAAGGAGCCGGCCGCCGTGCCCGCGCCAAAGGCCATCGGCCGCCAGGATTCCGGCAAAAGCTTGCCGAAGGCGGCCAGCACGAGGTTGAACGAACAGGCCGAGAGGCCAAAGCCGATCAGCACGCCAGCGCCTAAATGCAGTTGCAGCGGCGTCGTGGCCAGCGCCATCACGACGAGGCCGGCCGCATAGAGCAGCGCGCCGGCGCAGAACACCTTGACGATGCCGTAACGGTCGGCGATCGCGCCCGCGAAGGGCGCGCCCAGGCCCCAGAGCAGGTTCTGGATGGCGAGCGCCAGCCCGAAGGTGTCGCGGCCCCAGCCGAACTGCACGGTCATCGGGATCTGGAACAGACCGGCGCTGGCGCGCGGCCCGAAGGTGATCAGCGCGATCAGGCAGCCGGCCGCGACGATGATCTCGGGCGCATAGCTGCGCCCCGGGGCGGCTTTCGACGCAACGCTCATGACGAATTCTCCGGAGACCTGCAGCGGATGTGTGCCTGCACGTTACTGCCGATCTCACCAGTCCGACAACGCGAATTCGTGGCATGGCGCATCACGCCTTTGCATGGGAGGGATGCTGCGGCGGTGCGTCTCGCGCCATCAGCCGGCCGTTCGCATCCTCGCCGTCATTCCCGCCGAGCGCAGCGAAGAACCGGAATCCAGGGCACCGGGAGCACTCTGGCATGGCTTCCGGATCGGCGCTGCTTCGCCGCTTGTCCGGAATGACGCCGCGGCTGAATGGATGACGACCGGAGCCTCTGCAACATCGCCCCACGCAACCGCGTTAACCCGCGCTCAACCCTACCGGGGTGATAACGGAACGATGCGAATGCGCGCGGTTGCCGCAGTCGCCAACCTCGTGTCGAGACGGGTGAGCGTTTTGAGTCATTTGCGTTTGCGTAGGCGTAATGGACGCAATCGGTCGGCCGGGCTGAAATGGGCCCTGGCGACAGTAGCGCCCTGGGCGCTCTCGGCGGGAATGCTGGTCTCGTTCACCGCATCGGCCGGCCAGAACTTTAGCCTCGACACCCTGCCCTCGACAGCGCTGACGCGCAGCGAGCCCGACCCGGCTTCCGAGCTCGAGGAAGGCCCCTCGATGCTGATCGCGGCCAGCGCCTTCCGTCTGCCGGGTCTGTCGCTGTCGTCCGCCATCCGGCAGGCGCATCTCTCCTTCGACGATCCGGAGCGGCGCGTCGCGATCGATCCGCGCCAGCCGCGCGAGGAGATGAAGCGCAGCGCCAGCGGCTTTCCGGAGGTCGATCGCACGGCCAAAGGCGACGCCCTGCCCCGGCTGCGCCCGAGCCTCTCGGCCAAGGCACCGCGCGAACTCGAACACGTCGTCTTCGGTGACACCCAGCCCGGCCTGATCTCGGGCGGTTTCTCGCTTGCGGCGCTGCGCGAGGCGGAGGGCATCATCGGCCCCCCCATCGGCTTCGAGCCCCTTCCCGACGACCAGGGCCTGACCGACCCGGCCCTGTCCGATTCCTCGCCCGACGCGCTCAAACAATCGGGTGCCTCGGCGAACCCTTACGGAAATGTGCCGCGCACGATCGACGGCGCCACGCCCGGCGTCGCGTCCGCGAGCGCGCAGGCCTCATCGACGCCGGCAGTCTCCTACAGCGTCACGACGCTGGTGCCGGCCGTGATCCCACCAGCGGCACCGGAGCAGCCTGGCCTGACCGTGCGCGCCCCGACCTCGCCCGAACGCCGCCTCGGGAGAGACGTATCCGCCGCCCGTGAAATCTACACCAGCCTGATCGTTCCCGCTGACATGGCGCGCCAGCAGCGCTGCCTGGCCGAGGCCATCTATTTCGAGGCGCGCTCGGAATCCGACGAGGGCCGCGCCGCCGTGGCGCAGGTGGTGCTCAACCGGGTCAAGAGCACGCTTTATCCCGACAGCGTCTGCGGCGTGGTCTATCAGAACAGCCACCGCTATCTCGCCTGCCAGTTCACCTTCACCTGCGAGGGCAAATCGCTGCGCATCACGGAGCCGGCGCCCTGGCGCGACGCGGTCCGCATCGCCCGCGAGGTCTATGAGGGCACGACCTATCTCTCCGAAGTCGGCGCCTCGACGCATTACCACGCGCAATATGTGCGGCCGTACTGGGCGAAGAAGCTCAAGAAGATGGACACGATCGGGCAGCATGTTTTTTACAAGCTGCGGCCGGGGCAGACTTGATGGGGGTGTAGCAAGCCATCAAAGGACAATGAACGAAGGATCGAATGGCAATAGATCGCTCTTTGCTTAGATGCCCGAATATTACTTGATCGCAGCAGCTGCTAGTCCTGGCCCTCGACTGCAGTCGGGCTCGGGTCGCCGACTGCGCGGCATCGATCTCGCTTCATTTCCCACCGTTGCCCCTACCTACAAATGTGGGTATAAACTACTACTCAGGAGTGCTTTCGCTGTGGCAACTGACCTCGATCGGGACGACACGCTCAAAGTCCGCATGGATGCGGCAACGCTGTCCATGCTGGAGACCGCGCGCGGCTATCTCAAGCTCGACAAGAGCAAATTCATTCGCCAGAGCGTTCGGGAGAAGGCTGCTGCCGTGATCGCGGAACATGAGAAAACACGTTTCAGCGCGGCCGACTGGACCTCGTTTTTCACGGCACTCGACGCCCCGGCGCCGCCGACCGACCGCATGACGCGCGCCGCCCGCAAATATCGCGAGATCACGGGCTGACATGGAGTTTGGGCCGCTCGACCCAAAGACCCATGATCGCGGTGATTTCGATTGCGGCGTCGATGCGCTCAACCGCTACATCCGGCAATTCGCCAATCAGGATCTGAAACGTGGCCTGACGCGCGTCCATGTTCTCGCGAACGGCCCCAGGATCGTCGGTTATTACTCCATCAGCGCGCATTCGGTGCCGCGCGACCATCTCCCAGACGACATCAAGCTCGGCCCCTACGAGGACATCCCGTTCCTGCTGCTGGGACGCCTTGCGGTCGACAGGCGCTGGCAGGGGCAAGGCTATGGTGACGCGCTGATCGTTCACGCCTTTACGACGACCCGCGCAGCGGCTGCACAGATCGGCATTCTCGGCATGATCGTCGATGCGAAGGATGAGAAAGCGGCGGCCTTCTACGAAGGCTTCGGATTCCGGCGCCTGGCCGGAACGCAAAACCGCCTGGCGCTGCCGATCTCGGCCATGGATTCTGTTCTGGCGGATGCGTTCCGCTCCTCCGAGTAAAGACCGCGCCGCAATCTCCCCCGTCCTAACCGGGTTTGCCCTGCGACCCGTCGGAGGGCTCCTGCGCTCTATGATGGATTCCGGAGCGGCGCGCTTCGCCCCCTGTCCGGATGACGACGCGACGAGGGAGGGTCATGGCCGAAAGCCCCCGAAAACCCGCTTAAATGCGAGCCTTCCGCTTCACGCAACAGCAAACTGCATGAATCCACAGCACCCGCCAGACTTGGTTAACTTTACCTTGTTTTAGCGTTTACCTTGCGTTCATCACTGTTTCCCGGCCTTCTCGGGTCAACGAGCGGCGCACGGCGTCGCCACAGGTTGGCGGGACAGGTTGTCTTACATGATCAGCAAGGTTCTCACCGTTTCGGCATTCACGGCTTCGGCCTTCTCGGCTGCGCTGTTGCTCGGCTCCACGGCCGCCCAGGCCGGCGGCTGCTACGGCTCATCCTGCCGCCCGGCGCCCTGCCAGGGCGCGGCCTGCTACAATCTGGTCCAGACGCCGCCGGTCTACGGCACCATCGCCGAGACGCAGTTGGTCCGGAGGTCGCAGACGCAGCGTCGCGTTGTCCCGGCTGAGTATGACTACGTCACCGAGAACGTGATGATCCAGCCGGCCCGGCAGATCCCGCATCATGTGCCGGCGCAGTATTCCTCGATTTCCGAGAAGGTTCTGATCTCGCCCGGCGGCAAGCGCTGGGAGGTCACCACCGACGCCTATGGCCGCACCACCGGCTGCTGGGTGTACGACAAGCCGCAATACGGCTTCCGCCAGCGCACCGTCGAGGTTTCGCCGGCCACGGTCGAGTACGAGACGATCCCCGCCGTCTACACGCAGCGGCAGCGCAAGGTGATGGTGCGGCCGACGCAGGTTCTGAGCCAGACCATTCCCGCCGTCTACGAAACCCGCCATCGCAAGGTGCTGGTGAGCCCCGGCTCGCAGCAGTGGCAGAAGGCCGGCTACTGAGTTTTACATGCAGACCCTTTGACTACGGAAAAGACCACTCAAACCCCGGCTCACGCCGGGGTTTTTTTATGGTCTGCCCAGTCACTGTCTTTCCAAGGCGGATCCAAGCAATCCGCGTCATCCTGGGCTTCGCAAAGCGAAGACCGGGATCCATCGTAGGGCGCCCCTTCTGGAAAGGGGTGGCGCTCTATGATGGATCCCGGCCTGCGCGGCAAAGCCGCGTGTCCAGGATGACGGTCTCGCGTGGATCCGAGGCAAAAGCGCCGGTCTGCGGACCAGACTGCCGGACGGCTCAGCGCCGACGGAAGTTCTGGTTGCGCGGCGGGCCGCCCGGGGCGGGGCCGGCGGTCTTCTGGCGGAAGTTGATGCGGCCGCGATCGAGATCATAGGGCGACATCTCGACGACGACGCGGTCGCCGGCAATGGTGCGGATGCGGTTCTTCTTCATCTTGCCGGCCGCATAGGCCAGGATGATGTGGTCGTTGTCGAGCTTAACCCGATAATTGCCGTCCGGCAGCACTTCGACCACCGTGCCGTCGAATTCGAGCAGTTCTTCTTTAGCCATTCTGTCGTCCTTCGTGTGCCCTGTGGCGCGGGGAACGGGTCGATCCTCGGGGACCGACCCTGCCCGTTGTCAGCTCGCTCGCGCGTCAGTTCGCGCGCCGCCGGGCGCCGTTGGTGCGTGGTTGCTGTGTTCTTTGCTGCAAGAAGGCGACGCCGCCAAGCCCTTCCTTGGCTGCTCCACCGTCTTTTCGGGGGGCCGAGGCCTCGCTGCGCTGCGGACGGTCGTTGCGCGGCGCGTCATGACGCGCCGCGTCCGAACGCTGGCCGCCGCCGGCAGGCTTTGCGGCCTGGGGACGACCCGAACGCTCGCCCTGCGGGCGGCCCTGGTCGCGACCGCCGCCGCCCTGCTGGCCGCGTCCGCCGCGACCCTGGTTCTGGGGCGGCTTCTTCGGCGTGCGGCCATCCCAATACGGAACCTCGCCCATGGGCGTAATGGCGACACGGGTCAGCTTCTCGATCGCGGCGAGATCGCCACGCTCTTCCGGCGTGCAGAAGGCGATGGCCATGCCCGAAGCCCCGGCGCGCGCGGTGCGGCCGATGCGGTGGACATAGGTTTCGGCGACGTTGGGCAGATCGAACTGCACGACATGGCTGATGCCGTCGACATCGATGCCGCGCGCGGCGATATCGGTGGCGACGAGGATGCGCAGATCGCCGTCACGGAAGGCGCCGAGCGCCCGCTCGCGCTGGCCCTGGCTCTTGTTGCCATGGATCGCGGCCGATTTGATGCCTGAGATCTCGAGCTGGCGGACGACCTTGTCGGCGCCGTGCTTGGTGCGGGTGAAGACGATGGCGCGCTCCATGTCGGGCGTGCTCAAGGTCTTGGCCAGCAGCGCCGTCTTCTCGCCCGGCGTGGTGAAGATCACGCGCTGGTCGATCTTCTCGGCCGTCGTCGCAACGGGCGCGACCGAGACTTCGACGGGATCGGTCAGATAGGCCGAGGCGATCTCGCGGATCGGCTTGGGCATCGTCGCAGAGAACAGCAGCGTCTGGCGCTTCTTGGGGATCAGCGTGGCGATGCGGCGCAGCGCATGGACGAAGCCGAGATCGAGCATCTGGTCGGCCTCGTCGAGGACGAGGTATTCGATTTCGCGCAGCGAGACGGCGCGCTGGTCAACGAGATCGAGCAGGCGGCCGGGCGTCGCGACGAGGATGTCGACATGCTGGCCGAGCGCGCGGATCTGCTTGCCGACGGGCACGCCGCCGAAGACGACGGTCGACTTGATCGTGGTGAACTGGGCGTAGGCGCGGATCGAGGTCTCGATCTGGGCGGCGAGCTCACGGGTCGGCGAGAGAATCAGCGCACGAACCGAGCGGGTTTCCATGCGGCGTGGCTGCGACAGGAGACGCTGGATCAGCGGCAGCGCGAAGGCGGCGGTCTTGCCTGTGCCGGTTTGGGCAGCGCCAAGAAGGTCGCGGCCCTGGAGAATGGAGGGGATGGCCTGGGCCTGGATCGGCGTGGGCGTGGTGTAACCTTCGGAGGTGAGCGCCTTGAGAAGCTGCTCGGCGAGGCCGAGGTCGGTGAATTGAGTCAAAACAGGTCTTTCCGGACGCCGCGACGCAAGGGGCACATGTGGGTATCGGCTGTGCCGCCGGATTGCGTCCGGCCTTGAATATTGGATCGTTCCTGCCGGCGAACCGCTAAGCCACAGCGCCGGGAGGGGTCGTTTTGAAGCCGGGCGGGCGCGAGACGCGCCTGCCCGGTCGATAGTCATCAGTCTCAGGCGACGGCGAGGTTGCCGGCCGAGGACTTGCCGGTCTTGCGATCGGCGATCAGCTCGTAGGACACGACCTGGCCTTCGACCAGTTCGCGCAGGCCGGCCCGCTCGACGGCCGAGATGTGGACGAAGATGTCCTGTCCGCCGTTCTCAGGGGTGATGAAGCCGTAGCCCTTGGTGGTGTTGAACCACTTGACGGTGCCCTTATCCATGGAAGGTAGTCCTCACGTTTCAGATCCGCGTATGTGATGAAGACACGGCGCGGCGCGCGGACGCCTGCCATGGTCTTGTAGTCGATGTGTGGTGGATCTGAATCGTGCCCGCCGACCGGGAAAACCCGCGCGGAGGATGGCCAGAACCCGGCCGCATCTCGTCTTACATGGGATTGGCTAGCACAATTTGCAACGCGGGTCCAGCGGCGAGCCAGAACGGCACAGGACGCCTCAGCCCTCTTTTGCCCGCACCGCCCCCAGCGCCGCCTGCGCCGCCGCCAGCCGCGCGATCGGCACGCGGAAGGGCGAGCAGGAGACGTAGTCCAGCCCGATGCTCTCGCAGAAGCCGATCGAGGCGGGGTCGCCGCCATGCTCGCCGCAGATGCCGAGCTTGATCTCGGGGCGCGCCTTGCGGCCGCGCTCGGCGGCGAGCTTCACCAGTTCGCCGACGCCCTCCTGGTCGATGGTGACGAAGGGATCGGCGGCGAGGATGCCCTTGGCGGTGTAGGTGCCGAGGAACGACGCCGCATCGTCGCGGGAAATGCCGAGCGTGGTCTGGGTGAGGTCGTTGGTGCCGAAGGAGAAGAACTCGGCGCTTTTGGCGATCTCTTCGGCGCGGAGCGCCGCGCGCGGCAGCTCGATCATGGTGCCGACCTGATAGGTCAGCTCGACCTTGCTTTCGGCCATGACCTCCCTGGCCATGGCGTCGATGCGCGCCTTGACGAGATCGAGTTCCGCGACGCCCATCACCAGCGGCACCATGACCTCCGGAATCACGGCCTTGCCTGTCTCCTTCGCCGCGATGACCGCCGCCTCGAAGATGGCGCGGGCCTGCATTTCGGCGATTTCCGGATAGGCGATGGCGAGGCGCACGCCGCGGAAGCCAAGCATCGGGTTGAATTCGTGAAGCTCGGCAGCGCGGTGCTTGAGCGCTTCGGGCGTCACGCCGAGCGCGCTCGCGACAGCCGCGATCTCGGCGTCGCCATGGGGCAGGAACTCGTGCAGCGGCGGATCGAGCAGGCGGATGGTGACGGGGAGCCCGCTCATGATGGTGAAGAGCTGGACGAAGTCCTGGCGCTGCATCGGCAGGAGCTTGGCGAGCGCGGCGCGCCTGCCCTTGTCGTCATGGGCGAGGATCATCTCGCGGACCGACTGGATGCGGTCCGCCTCGAAGAACATGTGCTCGGTGCGGCACAGGCCGATGCCCTCGGCGCCGAATTCGCGGGCGGTGCGGGCATCGTCGGGCGTCTCGGCATTGGCGCGGACCTTGAGGCGGCGGACCTTGTCGGCCCAGCCCATCAGCGTCGCGAACTCGCCGGACAGCTCCGGCTTCTGCATCTTGACCTCGCCGAGCAGGACCTGGCCGGTTCCGCCATCGACGGTGAGAAAATCGCCGGCCTTGAGCGTCGTCGTGCCGACGGTCATGGTGCCCTTGGCATAATCGACGCGGATCTGGCCGGCGCCGGAGACGCAGGGCTTGCCCATGCCGCGCGCCACGACCGCCGCATGCGAGGTCATGCCGCCGCGCGTGGTCAGGATGCCTTCGGCGGCGTGCATGCCATGGATGTCCTCCGGCGAGGTCTCGACGCGCACGAGGATGCACTTGCGCCCGGCCTTTTTCGCCGCTTCCGCATCATCCGAGTTGAAGACGATTTCGCCGGCGGCCGCGCCCGGCGAAGCCGGCAGGCCGGTGGTCAGGATACGACGTTCGGCCTTCGGGTCGATCATGGGATGCAGGAGCTGGTCGAGCGCACCGGGCTCGACGCGGCCGACGGCCTCCTCCTGCGAGATCAGACCTTCGGTTGCGAGTTCAACGGCGATCCGCAGCGCGGCCTTGGCGGTGCGCTTGCCGGAACGGGTCTGCAGCATCCAGAGCTTGCCCTCCTGGATGGTGAACTCCATGTCCTGCATGTCGCGGTAGTGCTTTTCCAGGATGCCGTAGATGCGGACGAGCTCGGCATAAGCCTCTGGCATCACCCGTTCCATGGAGGGTTTGTCGGAGCCGGCCTCCTTGCGGGCGATCTCGGTGATGTCCTGCGGGGTGCGGATGCCGGCGACGACGTCCTCGCCCTGGGCGTTGACCAGAAATTCGCCATAGAGCGCGTTTTCGCCGGTCGAGGGATTCCGGGTGAAGGCGACGCCGGTGGCCGAGGTGTCGCCCATATTGCCGAACACCATAGACTGAACGTTGACGGCCGTGCCCCAGGCGGCGGGAATGCCGTTCAGCTCGCGATACTTGATCGCGCGCGCATTCATCCAGGAGGAGAAGACGGCGCCGACCGCGCCCCAGAGCTGGGCCTGCGGATCCTGCGGGAACTCGTGGCCCAGCGCCTTCGCGACGATGGCCTTGTATTTCCCGACCAGCACCTTCCAGTCATCGGCCGAGAGATCGGTGTCGAGATGGTAGCCCTTGCGCTCCTTGTAGTCCTCGAGCGCCTCCTCGAAATCGCCGTGATCGACGTCGAGCACGACGTTGGAATACATCGTGACGAAGCGGCGATAGCTGTCCCAGGCGAAGCGCTCGTCGCCCGAAGCCTTGGCGACGGCCTCGACAGTGACGTCGTTCAAGCCGAGATTGAGGACGGTGTCCATCATGCCCGGCATCGAGGCCCGGGCACCCGATCTGACCGAAACCAGCAGGGGATTGGCGGGGTCGCCGAAGGTCTTGCCGGTCAGGCGGCCCATCTCGTCGAGAGCGGCCTGCGCCTGCGCCTCCAGCTCGGGCGGGAACTGCTTGCCGTTGTCGTAATACCAGGTGCAGACCTCGGTGGTGATCGTGAAGCCGGGCGGCACGGGCAGACCGAGATTGCTCATTTCGGCGAGGTTGGCTCCCTTGCCGCCGAGCAGGTTCTTCATGCCCGCCTCACCCTCGGCCTTGCCGTCGCCGAAGGTGTAAACCCATTTCCCGCCAGCCATCAGATCTGCCTCTTGCTTGAGCCCAGGCCAACAACGCCCCGGGGTTCGAAATGTTCGGCGCAGCGCCCCCCGATCGCGCAACGGCATGGGGGCCGGAGACCGCGTGGTCATGCCCAAAAGCGTGCGAACAATCAATTGCGCAAGCGCCTCCGCATCACGGCCGCAGAACAGCTTGATGCGGACGGTGGCCGCAAATATGCTGCGATCAGGCGAGACGAGACGCCTCCGGACCCGCGGAAAAGGTCTAACCTGCTCGGACATCGGTATAGTGACGCGTCTGCCCCTGTGCAGCCGATTGCGGGTCTTCGGCTTCAGCACTGGAGGCGTCATGTCACATCTTCCCGCATCCCCCGATCTCGACCATCTGCGCAAGCAATCCAAGCGGCTGCTGCGCGCAGCACGCACCGGCTCAAGCGAGGCCCTGCAACGCTTCGCCACGATCCTGCCGGCGGCACGCGATCTACCCCTCGGTGCACTCTCGCAACGCCCGCTGCGGCTCCACGACGCGCAGTCGGTGGTCGCGCGCGAACACGGCTTCCGCTCCTGGACCGAGCTCAAGCGCTATGTCGAATGGGCCCGCAGCGCCGCCGCCGAGCGCCTGTCGCGCTGGCTGCGCTTCGTCTTCGAAGGGCGGGCGAGCGAGCGCTCGCTTGCGCTTCGGATGCTGGGCGAGGAGCCCGCTTTGGTCTCCGGCGATCCCTGGCTGGCTTGCGTCATCGGCGATGTCGCCCGGATCGGGCGGGCGCTGGCGGCCGATCCGGGCTTCGCCAACCGGCCGGGCGGGCCTTGGGCCATGCCGCCGCTCGCCGCCGTGACCGCGTCGCAACTGATCCGCGAACCGGGCTTCGAGGACAGGCTGCTGGCGAGCGCGCGCCTGCTGATCGACCATGGCGCCGATGTGAACGGCCGCTGGACCGATCCGCGCTTCCCGGATGATCCGCTCTCGGTGCTCTATGGCGCAGCCGGACGGACGCATCACGCCGGCATGACCCGGATGCTGCTCGAAGCGGGGGCGGATCCGAACGACAACGAGTCGCTCTATCATTCGGTCGAGAGCAAGGATCTGTCCTGTACCCGGCTGCTGCTCGCGGCGGGTGCCCGCGTGACTGGTACGAACGCCGTGGCCCGTTCGCTCGATTACGACCGCCCTGAAGCGCTGCAACTGCTCCTGTCGCGGCGCGAAGGGCCGCCGGAGACGCATTGGCTGCACCATGCCATTCTGCGGGGGCGCTCGCTCGCCCATATCCGCGCCTTGGTCGAGGCCGGCGCCGAGCTTTCGGCACGCGACCGGGCCGGGACGAGCATCTACGTTTTTGCGAGCCGCTTGGGCCGTGAGGACGTGATGGGTCTGCTGCGCGAGCGCGGCGTTGCCGAGCTTTTGACCCCCGAGGACGAGTTTGTCGCCGCCTGCGCTCGCGGCGACGAGGCCACGGCGAATGCGATGTTGGGAGCCGCGCCCGACATGCTCTCGCGTCTGAGCGAAGCGCAGCTCAAGGCGATGCCGCAGCTCGCCGCAGTCGGCCGAAGCGAGGCCGTCAGGACGATGCTGGCGCTCGGCTGGCCGCGCGAGGTCAAGGAGGGCTGGCATGCCACGGCGCTTAACCTCGCGATCTTCGCCGGAGACGCGGCGATGACGCGGCTCCTGCTCGAACAGGGGGCGGATTGGCGCACGGTCCATGGCTATGGCGATAACGCGCTGGGAACGCTGTCCTTCGCCTCGCAGGCGGAGGATGTCGGCGCCACCGCGCCGCGCGATCATGCCGGCTGCGCGGCCGCCCTGTTGGATCACGGCGTCCCGGCAGAGGCCTTCCGGGCCTATGGCTTCTCGGACGAGGTCAGCGACCGGCTCGAAGGGCGGCTCGCCGCCGAGCTGGAGGTGTCAGCCGGCTGAGCGCGAGGCGAGAGCGCCTTACCGAGCGCTCTCGCCTTCTTCGGCCAGCGCAGCGGCCAGGTGACGATGCGGTCGGGCACGTCGTCGTCATGCACGTCGTCCTCGCTGGCAAAGACGCGGCCACGA
This sequence comes from Hyphomicrobiales bacterium, assembly GCA_003241815.1. Lineage (GTDB taxonomy): Bacteria > Pseudomonadota > Alphaproteobacteria > Rhizobiales > Beijerinckiaceae > Allobosea. The sequence continues at coordinate 22,385 of QBLV01000037.1, forward strand.
ACCGCGACGCCGGCCTCCACCACCGTTTCAGGATCGCCCGAGACGAGCGGATGCCACCAGGGCAGATCGCGCCCTTCGGCAACGAGGCGATAGGCGCAGGTCGGCGGCAACCAGGGCAGCGTGCGGACGTCCTGGGGCGTCAGCGTCACGCAATCGGGCACTTTCGTCGACCGGTTGACGTAGTCCTTGCAGCGGCAGGTGTCGGCATCGAACAGCCGGCAGCCGATATCGGTCGCGAGAATCGCGCCGGTATCCTCGTCCTGAAGCTTGACGAGACAGCAGCGGCCGCAGCCGTCGCAGAGCGATTCCCATTGCTCGCGGTTCATCGCCTCAAGCGCGGTGGTGCGCCAGAACGGGTCGTTGAGGGTTCTTTCGCCAATCATGCTGCCTTATGCGCCGCCGCGCGTTGCGATGGAAGCGATGCGGGCTGTGCATCCGCCCGCATCGCACGCCGGTATGTGTCTGGCGTGCCGAAATGGGACGAACGGAATGGCAGGGAATCTGCTGTCCCGCTCAAATCGCCTCGGCGCCACTTACGTTGGGACAAAGAGTGGATATGTAGTCCGGGTCCGGCCGGATTATGGTGATCGAGAGACCGGAGCGGGGCAAGACAATGTCGCCGGCCTTTTGAGACGGCGGCTCTTATCGGGATGCCAGAACGACGATGGAGTTCAAGAAGGCAGGCTGGACGACCCGACTGAAGCGCTTTGCGCTGGCGGTCGATTCATGGGTCGATGCCGGGCTTTGGAGCGCGGCCCGGCGCGCCGGTGACGGCTATGAACGCATCCGCAGCTTCACCGACCGCCTGACCGTCACCGGGGGACAGCGCCTTGCGGCGGAATTCGCCAGCGAGGGGCTGAATGTCGGCATCGCCGGCGCCTTCCTTTTGCTCGCCCTGGCGATCCCCTCGTTCCAGGAGGGCCGCGAGGAGGCGCTGAAAAATCAGGTTTTTGCGGTGACATTCCTCGATCGTTACGGCGTCGAGATCGGCCATCGCGGCGCGCGCCACGACGACTCGCTCAGCCTCGAGGAGATGCCCGATCATCTGCTGAAAGCCGTTCTCGCCACCGAGGACCGGCGCTTCTACGACCATTTCGGCATCGATATCTTCGGGACGCTGCGTGCGGTCACCGTCAATGCCCGGGCCTCGGGCGTGGTGCAGGGCGGCTCGTCTCTGACGCAGCAGCTCGCCAAGAACCTGTTCCTGACCAATGAGCGTTCGCTCGACCGCAAGATCAAGGAAGCCTTCCTCGCCATCTGGCTCGAACAGCGGCTGACCAAGAACGAGATCCTGAAGCTCTATCTCGACCGCGCCTATATGGGCGGCGGCACCTTCGGCGTCGCGGCGGCAGCCGACTACTATTTCGGCAAGTCGGTGCGGGACGTCTCGCTGGCCGAGGCCGCGATGCTGGCCGGCCTGTTCAAGGCGCCGACGAAATATGCTCCCCACGTCAATCTGCCCGCCGCCCGCGCGCGCGCCAATGACGTGCTCAACGCCATGGTCGATGCCGGCTTCATGACGGCAGGCCAGGTCGACAGCGCCAAGCGCAACCCGGCGACGCCAATCGACCGGCGGCGCGATTCCAGCCCCGATTATTACCTCGACTGGGCATTCGATCAGGTGAAAGGCCTCGCCGACGACGGCAAGATCGGCCCCGACCGGGTGCTGACCGTGAAGACGCCGCATGATCCCGCGATCCAGGAGCGCGCCGACATGGCGGTCGAGTCTATCCTGCGCCAGCATGGACCGGGCTACCGAGCCAAGCAGGCGGCGACCGCCGTGTTGGAGACCGACGGCGCCGTGCGCGCGCTGGTCGGCGGGCGCGACTATGGCGCGAGCCAGTTCAACCGCGCGACGTCGAGCCTGCGGCAGCCGGGTTCGTCCTTCAAGCCTTTCGTCTACGCCGCCGCGTTGCAGGCGGGGCTGTACAAACCAGCCACCGTCGTCACCGACCGCCCAGTCTGCATCGGCAACTGGTGCCCCAACAATTACGGCCGGTCCTTCGCGGGTTCGATGCCGTTGACGGTCGCACTCGCCAAATCGATCAACACGATCCCGGTTCAGATGTCGATCGCGCTCGGCCAGGCCACGGGCGAGACCCATGTCGCCCGCGCCGCCCGCATCGGACGGATGAAGATCATCGAGACCAGCCGCGCCATGGGGCTGAATTCGCCGCTGACCGACACGGTTTCGCTGCCGATCGGCGCGGCGGAGGTGACCGTGATCGACATGGCGGCGGGCTATGCCGTCTTCGCCAATGGCGGCAAGCGCGCTCAGCCCTATGCGGCGATCGAAATCCAGAACTCGCAGGGCGAATTGATCTACCGCCATGACCGAGACGAGCCCGCACCTAGGCAGGTGTTGAGCACGCAGGTCGCTCAGGACATGAATTTCATGCTTGCCAAGGTGCCCACCGAAGGCACAGGCCGCCGCGCGGCGCTGGAGGGCGTCGTCACGGCTGGCAAGACCGGCACCACCAATGGCTACAAGGATGCCTGGTATGTCGGCTATTCCGGCAATCTGGTCGGCGCGGTCTGGTACGGCAACGACGATTCCTCGGAGACCGCCAACATGACCGGTGGCTCGCTTCCGGCGATGACGTTCAAGGAGATCATGCAGTTCGCCCATCAGGGGCTGGAACTGAAGCCGATCCCCGGCGTCGCGCCGCCCGATCCGAAGGCTGCGACCATCGCCAGGGCCAACGCTCCGGTAAACACGATCGCCCCGGCGGCTGGGCCCGGTGCCGGCCATATGCCGCGCCAATCCTTCGAGGTGCTCTCGGCGGTCGGCGCGATGTTCAAGGCGATCGAGCCCGCACGCACTGCCGGACCACGGATCCAGGTCGGCATTCGCGAGGTGTCGGCGACGGGCGAGACGCGGATTCGGTAGCGGCCCTGCTCGGGTAGGCAAGCATGGCGGCGCTGTTGACGCGCTCCCACCGACTGGGTCAACTCCCGCGACTGGCCACCATCGCAGGCCGGTTTGAAAGCTGAGGCCGTGCGCGTCTTCCATCTCGCCTATCTGATCGCGCTCGGCGCGGGACTCGGCCTGACATCCGCTCATTTCGCCGTTGCCGGCCGGCCGCTGCTCGGCATGGCCCAGATCGGCGCCTGGAAGACCTGGCCGCGCAGCGGCGGCCGTGACATCGATCCCTATATGCGCGCCTATCTCGCCCGGGGCGTGCATCTGCCGCTGGGCGTCGGCGAAGGACTGGAGCTGATCGCCGAGCAGGACGACCAGGGCCGGACGCTCGACGGGCGTTGCCGCTATGCGCTGACCGGATCGACGCCGACGACGCGCGGGTGGACGCTGAGCGTCACCGACGCGGACGGACGACCCTTCCGCCTGCCGCTCGATCGCAGCGGCTTCACCGATTCCGAGGTCGTGCGCGGAGAGAACGCCGCCCTCAACATCGCCGCTGCCTCATGGCCACAGGCCGGCAACTGGCTTCCGCTGCCGGCGAGCGGGCGCTTCCAGTTCCGCTTGCGGCTCTACGATACGCCGATCTCCACTCAGGCCGGCGAGACGCGGGCCGAAAGCCTGCCTCGCATCGAGCGGACCGACTGCCCATGAGCACGGCCGGTCACGACGCGTCACGAGACGCCAGCGCCGCCGCCCGCTACGGCTCACCCCGATTGCCCCGGGGCGCCCGGCTGACTGCGGCTGTCCGCCGCCTGCTGCTGGCGACCGTGGCCGGGCTCGTACTCGCTGCGATCGTCCATATCGTGACGATCCTGCTGATCCCGGTACTGTCGGCCAGCGACGCCATCACCGCCTATCGCGCGCTCGGAACCGGCGGCCGGGCCGAGCTGATCTCCGCCAGCGGCGACCGCGGACTGCCCCTGCCCCGCGAGGCGGACCCGGCGACGGTCACGGCGGTCTGCAGCTACGACCTTGCGGCCGGGCCGATGCGCGTCGTCGCGCGCGCCGGCACGCTGCCGCTCGGCCTGACGCTGCACCGGCGCGGCGGCGGCGTCATCTACGCGATCACCGACCGTGCCGCGATCCGGGGTGTCGTCGAGTTTTTGGTCATGACCGAAGAACAGCGCGACGAGCGGATCGCGCGCGATGAGGAGGGCGAGGCGGCGCGCGAGCTGCGGGTCGTCTCCGAGACCGACCAGGGGCTGATCGTCGCCCGCGTCCTGGTGCGGCAACCATCGGACCGGGCCGATGCGGAGGCTCTGGCGAGCGGCGTCGCCTGCGGCCTGGCCGATTGAGTGCGGCTGCGCACTTTGGGTTCAAACCACGAACTGACTTGCAGCAACGGCTTGGTGTAATCACGGATTCCGGGAGGATGTCGTGATGGCCGACCCCTTCATACGAGCACTGAAGCTGGCCGGCGCGCTGGCTGCGCTCTTTTTCGCCGCCTGGCTCGCGATGGAATGGTGGGTGACGCGATCGGCCAGTATCCTCGTTGTCGAGAAAGGCTCGGCCAGCCCGCAGCCGATGGTCGGGCTTTTCGTCGTCAGCGAAGCGGGCGAGACATTCATGGTCGGCATATCGACCTTTGGGGGCGAAGATCGCGGCGCGCTTTGGGACAAGCTCCAGCCGGGGTGCCGGTACAACATTCGCTACACCGACCAGAGCCGCTATCCCACCCGCAGTGGCAGGAGCGGGATGAGCGGCAACCTCATTTCCAACGCATCGGCGCTCGATTGCCCCGGTGTGCCAGCCGAGCCTGCGCAGGACGCGCCTTCAGCGGAAAAGCTGCTCGACAAGCTGATCCGTAACCGGACCGCTCCAAAGCAGTAAGAGTCGGACTCACGGGCCGCCGAGCATCGCCGACTCGGTGCTCGAGCCGCCTTTCGGATGGCCGCGTCCCAAGTCAGCCCTTGTAGACGACCGGCGCCTTGTCGCCATCGCCCTGAGAACCCTGCGCGCCGCCTCCGAAGACGCCGATCAGCGGCATCTTGCAGAGCGGGCCGGCCTCGGCCTCGAGCGCCATGATGGCGCGCTCGGCGCGGATCGCCTCGCGCGACGGCATCTCGACGACGAGATTGGCCAGCGCATGGCGGTAGCTGTCGATCCGGAAGCCGACGCGCTCGCAGACCCACAATATCAGGCCCTCGTTTTCGACGACACGTGCATAGGCCGGGTCGATTTGCGAAGGCGCGACATCGGGCGAGCTTTCGGCCGTGCGCATCCGCACCTTGTCGGCCGAGACCACCCGCATCGCATTGGCGCGGAACGGCCCGATCAGCAGGCGGTCGGCATTGGCATCCTCGGCCAGGCGCGCATAGCGCGAGACCTGCGAGGCGTAGGAGCCCGAGGTCAGCGCATTGAAGTAGTCCGACTTGGCGCTCGACTGCGCCTGGACCGGCAGAATCCGGGAATGGGCGAGATCGGAGACGCGGCCCTGGAACATGCTCTTCTCGTGGCCCGGCATGATGAAGCGCCAGGCGCGATCCCGCAGCTGTTCCTCGTCGTCCGTCATACGGAAATGCGAGGCCGCCTCGCCGCGAAATGTCGCCGACCAAAAGCCGATCTGGGGCGCGACGACCTGGCTCAAGACATCCGGGCGGGGCCGGCCGAGGTCGCCCGGCCCGGCACAGGCCCCGGCCAGAGCGGCGAGCAGAAGCGCGACGCTATGCCCGCCCCGCCTTTCGGCGGCGCTACGGGGACGAACCGTCGCCGACGTCACGCCGGCTGCCTGGCGTTGGTCGCCTTCTTCGGCCGCTTGGGGCCATTGGCCGGCGGCGTCAGGGCGCGCGGCCGGCGCCGCACCGTCGGCTCAGCAGGTGCCGGCTCGGCCTGCCGTTCATAGCGAACGCCGGTGAAGAACAGAATCGTTCCCGGTTCCTGCCGCAGCGCGGCTGGAGCCTCGGAAGGTTGCGACCGGCGGTGCGGCGCAAGGGGGATGACGACGGCCATGATGCGCCTCCGTGTCTTGGCGCCTGAGTTACGGTCGCGGAAACTCTGTTTCCGTTCTGCATCAGGCCTCGACATGGTTAACGCTCCCTTAAAGCCTCGGGGATTACGCTCGTCCGACGCCGAGAAACACAAGTCGAGTGCCCCATGCCGTCGCGAATTTCCGCCGAACTCGCCCATCTCGCCCGCCTTGCGCGCGATGGCGGCCTTGATCTCAGCCAGGTCTCGCTGCGGGTGAAGGCCGACCTCTTGATGTCGACGCCGCATCCGGCGCCCGATGATCTCGCCGTGTTCAGCGAAATGGCGACGGCGCTGGTTCCCGACATCGACGAGGCGACCGCCATCATTCTCGCCCGCAAGATCGCAGGCTGGCGCCATGCGCCAGCGTCCGTGCTCGAGGTTTTGCGCGCGCGCGGCGGTGACGTCCTCGTCGCCCTGCTACGCCACGGCAT
>QBLV01000037.1:28715-29907 GCA_003241815.1 Hyphomicrobiales bacterium
ATGCCGCTGGGCCCAGCCGAGCTCGAAGCGCTTGCCGGTCATGACGATTCGGCCCTGGCCGGCGCGCTGGTGGGGCGGACCGATCTCACCGCCACGGCGACGCTGATGCTGGTCGAGCGGGGGGACCGCACGATCGACTTTGCGCTTATGGCCAACACGGCCATCGCCCTGCCTCGCGCCGCTCTGGACCTGCTGCTGGCGCGCTCGCGAGAGGACGCTGCCTACGCCCATCCGCTGCTGGCCCGTCGCGACATCGCCAGCGCCGAACTGGCACCACTCTTCCTGCTCGCCGGGCCGGAGCGGCGAGTCGCCATGCTCGAATCGCTGGCGGCGCAGGATTCGCTGAGCCCCTCCGAGCGCCGCCAGTCGGTCTCCCATGACGCCTTCATGGGTTGGCTCGTCATGGCGGCGGATAATCGTGACGGCGCGTTTAACGCACTTGCGAGCCATCTCGGCGGCGGGCAGGCGCTTGCCAAAGCGATCGGCGCCGACCTTTCGCGCGATCTCGTCGCGCTGGCCCTGACGGCTGCCGGCGCGAGCGTCGAGGACGCGACGCGCTTCCTGATCAGGCTCGGCGACGAGGCGGCCCATTCGGTGGAGCGAATCTTCGCCGTGGTCGCGCTGATGCGCTCGGTGCGGCCGGCGGTGGCGCTTCGGCTGGTGATGCAGGTCAGCGGCACGCCGATGCCGGGCGCCATGCGCAAGGGCCAGCATCAGCCGGCGATGGATCCGAGCGGCACGCCCGCGCGGATCGGCCCCGCACGCCCGGAGAGTGCGATGCCCGCATCCGAGATCCTGCGCAAGTTCGGCCTGAGGCGCGATCAGGGCTGAACTGCCGTCATTGCGAACGCAGCGACCGCCCCCCTCCTACTCGACGAGGTCGAGCCTTGGGTCGCCCTGCCGGTTCTCGATCTCGACGAGCCAGAGATCGGAATCGAAGCGCAGCTCGCGGGCGACGCGCTCCTCGACGCTGCCGGGATCGCTGTCGAGAACGAGCTGGAAGCAGCGGCTGCCGTCATCCTGGGCCATGGACTGCGGCGCAGGGCCATAAAGCACCGCCGTCCCGTCGAGCCGGTCGAGCTTGACGAAGACCGCACCGGCCTCGGCGGAGCCGCGGCGTCTCAGCACGGCGACGAACCCGTCATGGGCGGCCTGCCTGAGATAGGCCGAAACCCAGAAATCACTGGTGAGA
>QBLV01000038.1:0-11395 GCA_003241815.1 Hyphomicrobiales bacterium
TGTCCTGACGCTGCCGCGCGGGCGGATCGACGTTCTCGATCCCGAGGCCGCTCAGGCGATCTACCATGCCGAACCGGATACGACGCCGGCCCGCTTTCTGGGCTTCTGCGTCACCGTGCCGGATCTCGACGCGCTGGCAGAACGGCTCGAGGCGGCCGAGGTGTCGTTCGGGCGCGGCGAGGAGCGCATCGTCGTTCCAGCGGAGGCGGGCTTTGGCTGCGTCATTGCTTTCGAGCAGGCTTGAGGGGCAGGGTCGGCGCCAGGATAACAGGGGATTCGGACGACGATGATCGCGCAGGCGCTGCTGAAGCTTCCGGATTTTGCCCTCTTCTTCTCGGTATCACTCGCCCTCGTCGGCATTTACCTGCTCGTCTACACGCTCGCGACATCGCATAACGAATTCGGCCTGATCCGGCAGAACAACATCGCGGCGGCGCTTTCGCTGGGTCTGAGCCTGACCGGCTTCGCGCTGCCGCTGTCGAGCGCGGTGGTTCATTCCAACACCATCCCCGATCTGGTGGTCTGGGGTATGGTCGCGATCATCGTACAACTGATCGTCTATGTGCTGGTCAGGATCGTGCTGCCGAATCTGTCGGCGCGCATTGCGAGAGGCGAACTGGCGGCGGCGCTCTTCCTCGGCGCGGCGTCGCTGGCGGCCGGCGTCATCAACGCCGCCGCCATGAGCTTCTGACGAAAATGAGCTTCTGACGAAGATGAGCTTCTGACAAAGGCGGCGCGCGCGCCTCAGGCCCCGCGCGCTTCCGGAAGCGACGCCAGCAGCGAGACCAGTGCCCGGTCGTGCAGCACGACCATGCGCTCTTTCGGCTTCAGCCAGTTCGCGGCATCGTCGATCGTCTCGGCATCGACGAGCTTGGCCTGCGCCACAGCCCGGTCGGGCTCGATTTCGCCACGGCGGCGCGGCGCGCTTTCGGGCAGCATCGCCTCATGCGCCTCGCGCAGCGCGGGGTCGGCATGGAGAGCCCTCAGCCCATCGGCATCGTCGAAGCCGGCCGCGTCGAACTCCGCCTGCAGCGCGTTGGCGCGCAGTGCCACGGCTGGCGGATCGCCTTCCTCCGGCGTCACCAACAGCTTGTGCCGCTTGAGCCAGAGCCCGATCGCGAGCTGGCCCGAGGCCCAGGACAGCGGGATCGCCAGCACGAGGCCGACGATGGTGGGCGACATCCAGGCGAACAGCGAGGTCGCGATCAGGAAGGCCGAGATGCCGGTGACGATGCCGAGCACGGTGTGGGTGCGGTGCCGCCGGATGATGTCCTTCAGCGGGATCGAGCCATCGTCACGGCGCTGCGGATTCCAGCCCGTGTCGCGGCCGAGCAGAATCTGGAACACCGAGCCGGACTGGATCAGCATCATGATCGGCGCGAAGAAGGCCGAGAACAGCACCTCGATCAGCGCCGACACCACGAGGCGGATTGCGCCGCCTCCAGCGCGGCGCAGCTTGCCGTTGAACAGCGTCAGCAGGAGCCCGAACAGTTTTGGCGCGAGCAGGATCGCCATCGTCAGCGCAAACAGATTCAAGGCGCGCTCGGGGTCGAAGCGCGGCCAGACCGGGAAGAGCGTGAACTCCTGCGTGAAGTATTCAGGTCTGGCATAGCTGACCTGGAGCACGATCAGGATGCCGACCACGAGCTGCATCAGCCAGAACGGCGAGGCGAGATAGCCCATGATGCCGGTCGCGAAATGCTGTCGCGTCGGCGAGACGAAACCCTTGGCGCCGATGATGCGTGAATGCTGGAGATTGCCCTGGCACCAGCGCCGGTCCCGCACCGAGACGTCGATCAGCGAGGGCGGGCTTTCCTCATAGGATCCCGTCAGGTCGGGCAGCATGTAGACCGACCAGCCGGCGCGCCTGATCAAGGCGGCCTCGACGAAGTCGTGGCTCAAGACATGGCCGCCGAAGGGCGGCTTGCCCTTGAGATCGGGCAGGCCGCAATGGTCGGCGAAGGCCTTGGTGCGGATGATCGCGTTGTGGCCCCAGTAATTTCCGTCGCGGCCCGACCACATCGCCAAGCCCGTCGCGATGACCGGCCCGTACACGCGCGCCGCGAACTGCTGGAGCCGGGCGAAGAAGGTGTTGCGGTTAATGATCAAAGGCAGCGACTGGATGATGCCGGCATCGGGGTCGGCCTCCATCGCCGCCGCGAGGCGCACGATGCAGGTGCCCGTCATCAGGCTGTCGGCGTCGAGCACGACCATCTGTTCGTAATGCCCGCCCCAGCGCGTCACGAAATCGGCGATGTTGCCGGCCTTGCGGTGATGGTTCTTGGGCCGGTGGCGGTAATAGACCCGCGCATCGGGACCAAGTCGCTGGCGCAGCGCCAGGAAGGCCCGCTCCTCGGCAATCCAGACGTCCGGATTCGTCGTGTCCGAGACGATGAAATAGTCGAAATGGCCGCCAAGGCCCGTCGCCTCGACCGACTCGCGGATCGCCGCCAGCGCCGCGAAGGTCCGCGCCGACGACTCGTTGTAGATCGGCATCACCACGACGGTGCGGTGCCGCAACGTCTCCACGCGCCCCGAGAAGCCCTTGTTGAAGAGCAGCCCGAAGAAGCCAAGCACGGCGCTGGTGAAGGCGAGCGCGATCCAGGAGAAATTGACCGTGAACAGCACGAGCAGGACATACTGCAGGGATGTCGTGCGGCTGACCGACACGACGTTGTACATTTCCCAGGCGCCATAGGCGGTCAGCGCCAGGCCGCCGCCAAAGACGAAAAGGCGCTTCAGCCAGGGCGTCTTCCAGTCGCGCGGCGCCACCGGCGTCCTGCGGTCGGACGCCTTCCAGCGTCGGAAAGACTGGACCGGCATGACGAGCCGGCTCTCGGGTGGCGTCGCTGGCTCCTGGCTCGCCACATGGGGTCGCGCCTGCTGTGCGGCCTCGCCAGGGCGGGTCGCGGTTACCACGTCCATCGGTTCAACCAGGTTTCCGAAACCGGCTGACCGCCGGATTGCAGCACGAGCCTGAGCTCGCAGAGATTATCCGTGCCGGGATCGACCTCGAAGCCGACCCGCATCAGCTTGCGCTCGGGATAGGGCCAGAGCCTCAGATTCTGAATTTGGCCGGGCTGCGTGGTGATGTTGGCACGGGTGGAGGCGACGAGGCCGGCATCGGCCAGCCTGTCCCCGGTGAAATCGACGATGAAGCGGCGTCGCCGCGCCTGCGTTCCCCGGCCCTGACGGACGCGGGTGGCGAGCGCGAGCCCCGGCCGCTCGGGCGGCTGCCAGCACCAGGCCTGCCGGTAGGCGACCGTCGTTTCGCTACCGGCCGCCAGCGCCTGGCGCGGCCGCCAGTACATGATGATGTTGTCGTTGACGTCGGATTCGCTGGGGATCTCGATCAATTGGACCGAGCCCGCGCCCCACTCGCCGAGAGGCTCCATCCAGACGCTGGGACGCAGCTCGAAGCGCTGGTCGTCATCCATGAAGGCCGCGGGGTCGCGCTCGCGCTGGACCAGCCCGAAGCCCTTCGGATTGTTGTCCATAAAGGACGAGACCTGCAGAGCCGTCGGATTGCTGACCGGGCGATAAATCCATTCGCCGGTGCCCGAGCGCATCTGGATGCCGGAAATCTCGTGCACCGCCGGCCTGACATCGTCGAAGCTGCGCCGACTTTGCGGGCCAGAGAGGAAGGTGCCCATGGTGCAGCCGAACCCGATATGTTCGAGGGCCTGCCGCGCAAACAGAGTCATCTCGACATCGATCAGCGTGACGTCGCCAGGCCTCAATGTCATCCGGACAGCGCCGGTCAGACTTTCGGAATCGAGCAGCGCGTGGATCACGAGAAGGCCCGAGGCCGGGCTCGGGCGTTCAATCCAGAAGGCGCGGAAGAACGGGATTTCCTCGCCGCGCGTCTCGCCGGGCCGCAGAATCAGGGCCCGCGACAGCGCTCCGAGATTCTGCCCCCGCGCCAGCGAGCGGAAAAAGGTCGCGCCCTGGAAAATCGCGACCTCGAAGGGGCGCTCGAGCCCGGTCGCGATGCGCATCCCTGAAAATTGCAGATCGACATTCGCCGGCGGGGGCGCGACCCGGCCATAATCGAACTTGCTGCGGTCGAACCCGACACGCCGCACGGTCTCGTCTTCGATGGTGAAGAGGCTGACCGGATTCGAGAAGACATAGCCCCGATGCAGCGGTTCGACCGTGAAGCCACGATTCTCGCCGGCCCAGATCAGGCCGCTGGCTTGCGCCCTGATTCCCGAATACTGGTCGAAGGGCAGGGTTGCGTAGCCCTCGGGCAGGTCGTTCGCCACGAGCGGCACGAGCGGGCGCTGCGCAAGGATGCGCGCCGCCTCGACAACGAGCGAGGGATCGAAACGCTGCCCGTCGAACAAAAAGGACTGCGTGATGGCCGCCGCAGGCGACTGCGTCTGCGCGTGGGCCCCGCTGGCCGCCAGCAGCGAGGCGGCTGCGGCTGCGCCGGAACTTTCGAGAAACTGCCGACGATTCAGGGGGTTCGACATCATATCCAACATGCGCGGGCGACGCCCTCGCCCTCACGCGCTTCTAGAGCATTTCCCCGCGATCTGAAAAGCGGTCGCGCCGGTAATTCGTAACCGATCGCTCGTCTCCTCGCTCTCGTGGTCGCAGCATGGCAAAAACGACGATCATCGTCGCTTTGGCAAATGCCGACGGGATCGGCTATCCACGGCATCCGCAAGACCATCTTGCAGCAATATCGATGGCGGATGCCCCCGACGAACAAGTGTTCGGGAGGGAAAGAGTTCCCGATCTCAGACCGCTCGGCCAAGCCTTCGCTCGGCCAAGTCTTGCCTTCGTCCGCACTAAGCCTTCGCCTGCAGGGGAGACGACAAACATGACCAAAATGCAGTCCAGCCGGTCCTGCCTGGCCATTCTCCTGGCTGCCGGCGAGGGCACGCGGATGAAGTCGGCGCGGCCCAAGGTGCTGCATGAACTCGGCGGCCGCTCCCTGCTCGGTCATGCGCTGGCCGCGCTTTCCGAAGCGGGAGCCGACACGGTCGTCGTCGTCACCGGGCCCGATCGTCCGGAGGTGGCGCTCGAGGCGCGGGCCATCCTGCCCGCCGCGCTGAGCGCGATCCAGTCCGAGCGCCGGGGCACCGCTCATGCCGCACTTGCGGCGAGGGACGCGCTGACAGCCGGGTATGACGACGTCATCGTGGCCTTCGCCGATACGCCGCTGGTCCGGCCCGAAACCTTCAGCGCGTTGCGTGCCGCGCTCGCGGGCGGTGCGGCCGTCGTCGCGCTCGGCTTCGAGGCCCGCGACCCCGCCGGCTATGGCAGGTTCGTGATGCGCGATGAAGCGCTGGAAGCCATTGTCGAGCACAAGGATGCGACACCCGAGCAGCGCGCGATCACGCTGTGCAATGCTGGATTGATGGCGCTGGACGGCCACCAGGCGCTGTCGCTGCTGGAGGCGATCGGCAACGCGAATGCGCAATCGGAATTCTATCTCACCGACGCGGTGGCGGTAGCGCGCTCGCGTGGTCTGACCACGGCGGCGCTGACGGCGCCCGAAAGCGAAGTGCAGGGCGTCAACGACCGGGCCCAGCTTGCCGTCGCGGAGGCCGAGTTCCAGTGCCGCAAGCGCCTCGCCATCATGGCCGGGGGCGCGACCCTGACGGCGCCAGACACCGTTTTCTTCAGCCACGACACGCGGATCGGTCGCGACGTGTTGATCGAACCCCATGTCGTGTTCGGCCCCGGCGTCAGCGTCGCCGACGGCGCGGTGATCCATGCCTTCTCGCATCTGGAGGGGGCTGAGGTCGGGCCGGGCGCGACGGTCGGCCCCTATGGTCGCCTGCGCCCGGGAGCGAAGCTCGCCGAGAAGGCCAAGGTCGGGAATTTCGTCGAGATCAAGGCTGCCGAAATCGGGGCCGGCGCCAAGGTCAGCCACCTGACCTATATCGGCGACGCAACCGTCGGCGCCGAGGCCAATATCGGAGCGGGAACTATCACCTGCAATTACGATGGTTTCTTCAAGTATCGCACGACCATCGGCGCCGGTGCCTTTGTCGGGTCGAATTCCTCGCTGGTCGCCCCGGTCACGATCGGCGCAGGCGCCTTCGTCGGCTCCGGCTCTGTGGTGACGGAGGATGTGGCGCCGGATGCGCTGGCCGTGGCGCGCGGGCGTCAGGTCGCGAAGGAGGGCTGGGCACAAACCTTCCGCGAGGCCTCAATGGCGCGCAAGGCAGCCGCAAAAAGCCCTGAAACGCGGTGATCGGCGCAAGCCGACGTTCATAGTTCGACATTTAGATTGATTTTGCGTGGGGTGGCCGGGCCGCTATGCGGTTGGCCAGCGGCAACGTCTCAAGAGGTATTCGCATGTGCGGCATCGTCGGGATTCTGGGCAAGGAAGCGGTTGCGCCCCAGGTCGTCGAGGCGCTGCGGCGGCTCGAATATCGTGGCTATGATTCCGCCGGCGTCGCGACGCTGGAGCATGGCCTGCTGACCCGCCGCCGCGCCGAGGGCAAGCTCAGGAATCTCGAGGTCCGCCTCTCCAACGAACCGCTCGAAGGGCTGATCGGCATCGGCCACACCCGCTGGGCCACGCATGGCAAGCCCAACGAGACCAACGCGCATCCGCATGCGACCGCCAAGCTCGCCGTTGTCCATAACGGCATCATCGAGAATTTCCGGGACCTGCGCGCCGAGCTTCAGGCCGACGGCTATGTCTTCGAGACCGAAACCGACACCGAGATCGTCGCCCATCTCGTCACCCGCGAACTCGATCGCGGCCGGACGCCGGTCGAGGCCGTTGCGGCGAGCCTGCCGCGTCTTCGCGGCGCCTTCGCACTCGCCTTCCTGTTCGAAGGCGAAGAGGATCTCTTGATCGGCGCGCGCAAGGGCTCGCCGCTGGCGGTCGGTATCGGCGATGGCGAGATGTATCTCGGCTCCGATGCACTGGCGCTGGCGCCCTTCACGAATCTGATCGCCTATCTGGAGGAGGGCGACTGGGTCGTCCTCAACCGCAAGGGCGCGACCTTCTACGACAAGGCCAACACGGTCGTTCAGCGCCGGGCCCAGCGCGTCGCGGCCGGGGCGTTCCTGGTCGAGAAGGGCAATCATCGCCATTTTATGGCGAAGGAAATCTACGAGCAGCCCGAGGTCGTCGGCCATACGCTGACGCAATATCTCGACATGGCGGCCGGCAGCGTGCGCCTGCCGTTTCAGGATAAGATCGACTGGACAAAACTGACGCGCCTGTCGATTTCGGCCTGTGGCACGGCCTATTATGCCGGTCTGGTCGCGAAATACTGGTTCGAGAGGCTCGCCCGTCTGCCGGTCGAGATCGATGTCGCCTCCGAGTTCCGGTACCGCGAGGCCCCGCTGCCTGAAAACGGGCTGGCCCTGTTCATCACCCAATCGGGTGAAACGGCCGACACGCTGGCCTGCCTGCGCTATGCCAGGCAGGAAGCGCAGACGATCCTCTCGGTCGTCAACGTCCCGACCTCGACGATCGCACGCGAGAGCGACGCCGTCGCTCCGACGCTGGCCGGCCCCGAGATCGGCGTCGCTTCGACCAAGGCCTTCACCTGCCAGCTCACCGCTCTGGCCTGCCTTGCGCTGGCCGCCGCCCGCGCACGCGGCACCCTCTCAGCGGAAGACGAGGCGCGCCATGTCCAGAGCCTGATCGCGCTGCCGGGGCTGATCGCGAAGGCGCTGGAACTCGAGCCGGAGATCGAGAAGCTCGCTCGCGAACTCTCCAAGGCGCGCGACGTGCTCTATCTCGGCCGGGGAACGAGCTTCCCGCTCGCTCTTGAAGGCGCATTGAAGCTCAAGGAAATCAGCTACATCCACGCCGAAGGCTATCCGGCGGGCGAGCTCAAGCACGGTCCGATCGCGCTGATCGACGAGGCGATGCCGGTCATCGTCGTCGCGCCGCATGACGCGCTCTTCGAGAAGACCGCCTCGAACATGCAGGAGGTCGCTGCGCGCGGCGGACGGATCATCCTGATCACCGATGCCAAGGGCGCGGCCGAATGCGGCATCGAGCCCGAGACGACGATCATCATGCCGGACATGGACCCGACCTTCGCGGCCATCGTCTATGCCCTGCCGATCCAGATGATCGCCTACCAGACGGCGGTTTTCATGGGCAAGGACGTCGATCAGCCGCGTAATCTCGCGAAATCCGTCACGGTCGAGTGAGTTCGCTCAAACCGGCCGGAGATCACTCCGGCCGGCTCGCGACATAGGTTCCAGCCGCCAGCAGGCAGGCGGCACTGATCCACAGCGCGACCGGCGGTGCATCGGTCTGGGTCAGGATCGCGAAACTCAGCAGCATCGAGCCGCAGGCGACATACTTGACCCTCCGCGCGATCGAGCCGGTCTCCCGCCAGCGCAGGACCTGGGGCCCCAGCCTCGGGTGACCGATCAGCCACGCCTCGAATCGCGGCGATGACCGTGAGAAACACCAGGCTGCCAAAATCAGGAAGACCGTTCCCGGCATCAGCGGCAGCATCAGCCCGATCACGCCGAGAGCCGTGAAGATCCAGCCGGCCGCGAACAGGAGCGGGCGGCGAAACTGTCGAACGCCGCGCATCATGGCCCTGATTGCCCTGTCGATTCGTGTTTGCCTTCGCGCCTGCGGAAACGAAAGCACCATGTTGCTGAACGCCGCAAGCCGGCGGCGGTTGCGCCATCCTTGAAATCCGCCCCTGTGACTGGCACGTCTGTCGCATCAGGCGCGCGAAGAGTGCTTGCTTGCAGCCAGCCGTATCGGACCCTCTGTGAATGACACACGCGCCGCCCGATCCCCGCCTCGTTGTCCATACGGACCTGTTGCGTCCGACCTTCGGCACCCGGTTGCGGCGCTATTTCCTCACGGGCCTCGTCATCGCCGCGCCGCTGGCGATCACCGCTTCGGTAACCTGGTGGTTCGTCAATTTCGTCGATGGCCTGGTCAAGCCGCTGATTCCGACCGCTTATTGGCCCGACGCCCATCTGCCTTATCCGGTTCCGGGCTTCGGCCTGATCATCGGCCTGATCGGGCTGACGCTGCTGGGCTTCCTGACGGCCAACTTCGTCGGCCGCACCCTGATCGAGGCCGGCGAGGCGATCCTGAACCGCATGCCGGTGGTGCGCGGGCTCTACAAGGGCGTCAAACAGGTCTTCGAGACGATCTTCTCGCAATCGGGCACGTCGTTTCGCAAGGTCGGCATGGTCCAGTTCCCCCAGCCGGGAATGTGGTCGATCGTCTTCATCTCGCAGGAAGCCGCCCCCGAGATCGCGGAGAGGTTGCCCGATGGCGATGAACAGATCGGCGTCTTCCTGCCCTGCGCGCCGAACCCGACGACCGGCTTCTTTTTCTATCTGCCGCGTCGCGAGGTGGTGGAGGTCGCGCTGTCGGTCGAGGAGGGCGCCAAGCTCGTGATGTCGGCGGGGCTGATCCAGCCGGGCGAGTTTGCGCCGAAGACAACTGTACTGGCGTCTACCCCGCCCGCAGCAGCCTGATCGCGACGTCGCGCTCGAACAGATAGAGCAGCGTCCGCACCGCCTGGCCGCGTTCGCTGTCGAGATGCGGGTCGCGCTCGATCAGGAGGCGTGCGTCGTCGCGCGCCGCGGCGAGCAGATCGCCGTCCGTCTCGGGCCGGGCGATGCGCCAGTCGGGCGCGCCCGACTGCTTGGTGCCGAGCACCTCGCCCTCGCCACGCAGGCGCAGATCCTCTGCGGCGATGCGGAAGCCGTCTTCCGTCTCGCGCATGATCGTCAGTCGCGCCTCGGCGACGGGGCCGAGCGGTCCCTTGTAGAGCAGGAGGCAGGTCGAGGCCGCCGAGCCGCGCCCGATCCGGCCGCGGAGCTGGTGAAGCTGAGCGAGCCCGAAGCGCTCCGCATGCTCGATCACCATCACGCTGGCATTGGGCACATCGACGCCGACCTCGATCACCGTGGTCGAGACCAGGATGCGCGTCTCGCCGGCGACGAAGGCGGCCATCGCCGCGTCCTTGTCGCGGCCGGGCATCTGGCCATGCAGCAGCCCGACCTTGTCGCCGAAGACCTCGCGCAGGGAATCGTAGCGCTCCTGCGCGGCGGCGACGTCGAGCGTGTCGGATTCCTGCACCAGTGGGCAGACCCAGTAGACCTGCGCGCCCTTGTCCACCGCGCGGCCCACCGCGCCGACGACCTCGTCATGGCGCTCCGACGAGATTGCCTTGGTGACGATCGGCTGGCGACCGGCGGGCTTCTCCGCCAGGATCGAGATGTCCATGTCGCCGAACCAGGTCAGCGAGAGCGTGCGCGGGATCGGCGTCGCGGTCATCACGAGAATATCGACGGCCTCGCCCTTGGCGCCCAGCAGCAGACGCTGATGCACGCCGAAGCGGTGCTGCTCGTCGACGATGGCGAGCGCAAGGTCGCGGAAGGCGACGCCCTCCTGGAACAGGGCATGCGTGCCGACGGCGATCGCGATCTCGCCCGTCGCGAGACCTTCAAGGACCCGCGCTCGGCCCGGACCCTTCTCGCGGCCTGTCAACAAGGCGAGCTTGAGCCCGGCCTTCTGGGCGAGCGGCGCCAAGCGTTCGGCATGCTGGCGCGCCAGGATTTCGGTCGGCGCCATCAGCACCGATTGCCGGCCCGCTTCGGCGGCCGCAGCCATCGCCATCAGCGCCACGACCGTCTTGCCCGAGCCGACATCTCCCTGGAGGAGCCGCAGCATACGCTCAGGTCTTGCCATGTCGTCATGGATGTCGACGAGCGCCTGACGCTGGCCGTCCGTCAACGTGAAGGGCAGGGCGCTTTCGATGGCATGGCGCAGCCGGCCGTCTCCGGTGGTGGCGCGGCCGGCGCTCTTCTTCTGCTGGCGGCGCACCAGCGCGAGTGCGATCTGGCTCGCCAGTAATTCGTCATAGGCGACGCGGCGGCGAACGATCGTGTCGCCCTCGACCGCCTTGAGATCGGGCGGATGATGCAAAGCCTGCATCGACGCTGCGAAGGGCGGGAAGTCACTCTTGGTCAGAAATGCCGGATCCTGCCATTCTGCGAGATCGGGGCATTTTTCGGCCGCAGCCGCGACAATGCGGGCCATGACGCGCGGGCCGACACCTTCCGTCAGCCCATAGACCGGCTCGATCGAGGGCAAGGTCGCCGCATGCTTGGGGTCGAGCAGCCGGTCTGGATGCACCATCTGGCGCATGCCGTCCCAGAGTTCGAGCTTGCCGGAGATGATGCGATAGGCGCCGATCGGCATGGTCTGCAGCAGATGACGGACATCGGCGTGAAAAAAGACCAGCGTGACGTCGCCGGTCTCGTCCTCGACCAGGATGCGATAGGGCGCCTTTGCCTTGGTCTCGGGCGGGGGGCGATGTTCGGCGACGCGTGCGGCGAAGGTGGCGATCCCGCCGATCGGCGCATCGACGATCGAGTCGCTGGGCCGACGGTCGATCGCGCCCGTCGGCAGCCGAAA
>QBLV01000038.1:11405-27284 GCA_003241815.1 Hyphomicrobiales bacterium
AAACAGAAGATCGACGACGCGGGCGCCGCGGGTCTCGTCGCCGAGCAGCTTGTTGAGCGCCTTGGCCGTCTTGGGGCCGACGCCAGGCAGCGTGGTCGCGGGGGCGAAGAGCGGATCGAGCAGGGACGGGCGCAAGCGGCTTCTCGGCACAGGATGTCAGGAGTGCGAAAATCGCGGGGCTTACGCCGCTGACTTCGCCTTGTGTCAACGCTATATAGCCCGCATCGGCAGGCTCCGCGACGGGGCCGGCCCGATTGTCATTGCACCATCCTGTGGTTTCCCATCCCTCCGAGGCTTCCAGAGGTTCCCATGAGCGGCTCGACCCGAACCAGCGCCGATCTCGACCCCCGCCGGCGCAAGATCCTGTTTCGCGCCTGGCATCGCGGCATGCGCGAGAACGACCTGATCATGGGCGGCTTCGCCGATGCTCACATCGGCACCTTGACCGAGGCCGAGCTCGATGAGTTCGAGCGCCTGATCGAGGTGCTCGACCGCGACCTGCTGAGCTGGATCACCGGCGAGGCCACCGTGCCGGAGAATTACGACACTGAGGTTTTCCGACGGCTCAAAGCGTTTCATCATCATGAAAAGCCGATCCACGTGTGATGCGACAGGGCGCCGAACCGCGCCTTCGTCATGGTCGGGCTTGACCCGGCCATCTCAGTAACCAGTGACCTCTCGTCCTGAGATTCTCGGGGCAAGCCCGAGAATGACGCCCGACCCATGAGCATCCCGCCTCCCGCCCAGATCGCCAAGCTGCAGAGCGACCGCATTCTCGATGCGCTCAAGCGCGGCGACAAACCCACGCTCGCCAGCGTGCCCGACGGCTTCGACGCCGTCGTCCTTGCCGATCTGACGCGGGCTCGGGCGAAGAAGGCCGAAGGCCCGGCGATGCTCGTCTTCGTCGCACGCGACGGCCAGCGCCTGCAGGTACTTGAAAACGCGCTGCAATTCGTCGCTCCCGATCTCGAGGTGATGTCGTTTCCGGCCTGGGACTGCCAGCCCTATGACCGCGTCTCGCCGGTGCCCTCCATCGTTGCGCACCGGATGACGACGCTGTCGCGGCTGGCCAAGACCAAGTCGGGCGACAAGCCGCGCCTGCTGCTGACTACGGTCAACGCGGCACTGCAGCGCGTGCCGGCCTTCTCCAAGGTCGCCTCAGAGAGCTTCTCGGCCGCGCCGGGCAACATGGTCGATACCGAGCAGCTCGCCCGCTGGCTTGACATGAACGGGTATCTGCGGACCTCGACCGTTCGCGAGACCGGCGAATTCGCGGTGCGCGGCGGCATCGTCGATCTCTTCCCGCCGGGCATGCCGGCGCCGATCCGGCTCGACTTCTTCGGCGACACGCTGGAATCGATCCGCACCTTTGATCCGGAGACGCAGCGCACGACGGGTCAGATGCGAGGGCTCGATCTCGTGCCGATGTCCGAGGCGCAGATGACCAGCGAGAGCATCAAGCGCTTTCGCCAGAGCTACATCACCACCTTCGGCACGCCCGGCCGCGACGACACACTCTATGAAGCCGTCAGCGAAGGCCGCCGGCCTGCGGGTTTGGAGCACTGGCTGCCGCTGCTGGCGGAGCGGCTCGACACACTGTTCACCTATCTGCCCGACGTGCCTCTCGTTCTCGACCACCAGGCCGAGGATGCGGTGGGGGAGCGCATCAGCCTGATCAAGGACTATTTCGACGCCCGCAAGGCGGCGATGGACCAGCCGAGCGCGGGCGGGGCGCCTTACAAGCCCCTGAAGCCCGACGCGCTCTATCTGTCGCCGGCCGATTGGCGCGGCGTCATCGACCAGTCCGGCGTCGCCACGCTGACGCCGTTCCAGCTGCCCGACAGCGACGGCAAGCTGATCGTCGATCTCGGCGCTCGCCAGGGCCGCAACTTCGCCGCCGAGCGGGCGGACAACGCCGGCAGCGTGTTCGATGCGGCCGTCGCGCATGTGAAGGCCCTGCAGGCCGATGGCCGACGCGTCATCCTGTCGGCCTGGTCGGAGGGCTCGCGCGAGCGGCTCTCCTCCGTGCTGGCCGACCACGGCCTCAAGACCGTGCAGATGACCGGGTCGCTGCGTGCGGCCTTCGATCTCAAGCCCGGAACGGTCGCGCTTGCCGTCTGGGGCTTCGAGACCGGTTTCGAGGCCGGCAAGCTCGCGGTCATCGGCGAACAGGACATTCTCGGCGACCGGCTGGTCCGCCCGCGCAAAAAGACGCGCCGGCCGCAGGATTTCATCGCCGAGCTGTCCTCGCTCTCTCCCGGCGATCTCGTCGTCCATGTCGACCACGGCATCGGCCGCTTCATCGGTTTGCGCTCGATCACGGCGGTCGGCGCGCCGCATGACTGCCTGGAGATCCACTACGCCGCCGATTCGAAGCTGTTCCTGCCGGTCGAGAACATCGAGCTCTTGTCGCGCTACGGGTCGGAGGACACCGAAGTCGCGCTCGACCGGCTCGGCGGCGGAGGCTGGCAGGCCCGCAAGGCCAAGCTGAAGCAGCGCATCCGCGAGATGGCGGGCAAGCTCATCGCGATCGCCGCCGCGCGCGCCCTCAAAGAAGCCCCGCGGCTGGTCCCGCAGGAGGGGCTCTATGACGAGTTCTGCGCCCGCTTTCCCTTCGAGGAGACGGAAGACCAGCAGGCGACGATCGATTCCGTGCTCGACGACATGGCGGCCGGCCGCCCGATGGACCGCCTGGTCTGCGGCGATGTCGGCTTCGGCAAGACAGAGGTCGCGCTGCGCGCCGCCTTTGCCTGTGCGCTGAACGGCAAGCAGGTCGCGGTGGTGGTGCCGACCACGCTGCTGGCGCGGCAGCACTACCGCAATTTCGCGGAGCGCTTCAAAGGGCTGCCGGTGAATGTCGGCCAGGCCTCGCGCTTCGTCGGCGCGCCGGACCTCAAGGCGGTGAAGGCGGGCGTCAAGGACGGCACGATGGACATCGTCGTCGGCACCCATGCATTGCTGGCCAAAGGCGTCGAGTTCAAGGATCTCGGCCTCGTCATCGTCGATGAGGAGCAGCATTTCGGCGTCAACCACAAGGAGCGGCTGAAGGAGTTCCGCGCCGAGGTCCATATGCTGACGCTGACCGCGACGCCGATCCCGCGCACGCTCCAGCTCGCCATGACCGGGGTGCGCGAGCTCTCGATCATCGCGACGCCGCCGGTCGATCGCCTGGCTGTGAGGACGTTCGTGACGCCCTTCGACCCGCTGATCGTGCGCGAGGCGCTGCTGCGCGAGCGTTACAGGGGTGGCCGCAGCTTCTATGTCGTGCCCCGCATCGAGGACATCGCCGAGGTCAAGGATTTCCTCGACAAGCAGGTGCCCGAGGCCAAGGTCGGGATCGCGCATGGCCAGATGGCGGCGGGCCAGCTCGAAGACGTCATGACGGCCTTCTATGAGGGCCAGTACGACGTGCTGCTCTCGACCACGATCGTCGAATCGGGCCTCGACATCCCCAACGCCAACACGCTGATCGTCCACCGCGCCGACATGTTCGGTCTCGCTCAGCTCTACCAATTGCGCGGTCGCGTCGGCCGCTCGAAGGTGCGCGCCTATGCGCTGTTCACCGTCTCGGCCAAGCGCAAGATGACCGACCAGGCGGAGCGCCGGCTGAAGGTCCTGCAGTCGCTCGACACGCTGGGCGCCGGCTTCCAGCTCGCCAGCCACGACCTCGACATTCGCGGCGCCGGCAACCTGCTCGGCGACGAGCAGTCGGGCCACATCAAGGAGGTCGGATACGAACTCTACCAGCAGATGCTGGAGGAGGCGGTCGCGGCGCTGAAATCGGGCGTCGATTTCGAGACCGAGGCGCAATGGTCGCCGACGATCCAGATCGGCGCGCCGGTGATGATCCCCGAGCACTACGTCACCGATCTGACGCTGCGCCTGACGCTGTACAAGCGCCTGTCCACGCTCGATGACGATGGCGACATCCAGTCCTTCGGCGCGGAACTGATCGATCGGTTCGGCCCGCTGCCCGAAGAGGTTCAGCAATTGCTGGAGATCGTCGCCATCAAGGCGCTCTGCAAGCGCGCCAATGTCGAGAAGGTCGAGGCCGGGCCCAAGGGCATCATCGTCGCCTTCCGCGACAACGAGTTCGCCAATCCCGAGGGGCTCGTCTCCTACGTCGCCAAGATCGGCACGCTGGCCAAGGTGCGCCCCGATATGCGGGTGGTCTTCATCGACAATTACGAGACGGCCGAAGCCCGCCTCAAGGGAACGCGGCGTTTGCTGACGGATCTGGCCCGGATCGCGGAACGCAAGAAGGCGGGCTGAGGACGTTTATCCCTCAACGCCGGCTGACGGTAACTTCGGCTGCGCTGGTGACATCGACATCGACGATCGCGATGTCTGAGCGGTCAACCGCCGGCAGGGCGCGGCTCCCGGCCGGGCGCTGCACGAAGACGAGGCTCGCCAGCGCGGGATGGCTCGCCAGCCGCGAATGCGCCAGTGCCGGCTCCATCGAGCCCGGCAGGACGAGATGGACGTTGCGGCCACCCTCCATGCAGGCCTGCAGGTCGCCGAGGCTGAACAGGCCAAGCGGCAGGAGTTCGACGCCCGTCAGCAGCGCCATGGCGGGGCCGCTGGCCAGCGCCGCGAGATCGCCGCCGACGAGGGTGGTGACGATGCGCGATGAGTCCATGGGCTTCAGCAGCCGCGAGATGTCCAGCGCCCTTGCGAGCAGGTCGCGCTCCGAAACCGGCAGCGGCCCGGCCAGCGTCACCGCGTCGACGACCTGGAGCGCCGTCCGCTGCGCCACCTCCGGCAGCGGATGCAGGGACGCACTGGCCATCAACGTGTCGAGCGGCGCGATGCCGTCGGGAACCTGAGCGCCGAAGCCGCCGACGAAGCGCGTCCCGAAGGCCCGGACGGCGAGCTCGCGCAGCATCAGCAGCGGTCGCATCGTGCCGACCCGGCCGACGCCGATCGCCATCACCGCATCGGCGGCCTCGATCAGCCGCAGCAATTCGAGTTCGTTGCCGTGCAGCGGCATCAGCATCGGCGAGAGACCGACGCGCAGGCAGGCCAGGACGGAGATGATCGCCTCGGGGCCCATCGGAGCGAGGATCGCGACACGCGCACCGGGTTGCGCCCGGTTAATGGCAAGCAGCCGGGCAAGCTGATCGACCTTGGTCTCCAGTTGCCCGAAGCTCAGCGAATTCGGGATTGTATCGCTCCAGCCCTGGCGCCCCGGCGGGTCTCGCAGAGCCGGCTCGTAGCCGCGACCCACCGTCAGTGCCTTCAGCAGCGTATCGAAGTTCAGGCCATCGAGCAGGGCGGCGGCTTCGTCCTGGTCGGCCCGCATCGAAACGCTCTTTCAGTTCGCGGGCGCTGGCGTCGCCGGAAGGCGCGCCAACACTTCGGTGGAGAGGAAATAGGCCGGCTTGCGCGCCGGCAGGACGATGTCGCGGCCATGGGCCAGCCAAGTGTCGGGCAGATAGTAGAGCGGCACGACATAGAAGCCCGAGAGCAACAGCCGGTCGAGCGTGCGCACCGCCGCCACGAAGTCCTCGCGCTCGCGCGCGCCCAGCAGCGCGGCCAGGGTCGCATCCACGGCGGGCGAGGCCACGCCGGCGTAGTTCAACGCACCCTGGCGGGCCGCATTGGCCGAGCCCCAGCGGCCGATCTGCTCGTTGCCCGGCGAGGCCGAGGCCGGCCAGGTCCACTGGATCATGTCGAAATCGAATGTCGAGAGCCGGCGCCAGTACTGCACATCGTCGATCAACCGGACCGTGACCGCGATGCCGAGCCGGCCGAGCGACTGGGCATAGTTCAGCGCCAACCGCTCCTGCGGCCGGTTGGTGACGGTGATCTCGAAGGCCAGCGCGTCGCCGCCCTTCATGCTGCGCAGAACGCCATCGACCATGCCGTAACCGGCCTTGTTGAGCAGATCGAGCGCCCGGCGCGCCTGCTCCCGGTCGCGGCCCGAGCCGTCCGTCGCCGATGGCGACCAGACCCCGGCTAGGATGTCGTCGCGCACCGCGCCGGGAAAGGCCGCGAGCAGCGCCTTCTCCCGCGCATCGGCCGGCACTCCCAGCGCCGACAGCTCCGAATCCGAGAAGAAGCTACCGGCCCGACGATAGACGCCGTGGAACAGGTTGCGGTTGACCCATTCGAAATCGAACAGGATGCCGAGTGCTTCGCGCACCCGCACATCGGCGAAGAATGGACGGCGCGTGTTGAAGACGAGGCCCGTCATGCCTTTGGGTGTGTCGAAATGCAGAGTCTCGCGCAGGATGCGGCCCTCCCGCACGGCGGGGACATCGTATCCGGTCATCCAGCGGGTCGGGTCGCCCTCGAGCCGGACATCGTAGAGCCCGGCCTTGAAGGCCTCGAACAGGGCGTTGGCGTCGCGGTAGAAATCGTAGCGGATCTCGTCGGCATTGAAGAGCCCGCGCGTCAGCGGGTGGTCCTCCGCCCAGAAATCCTTGCGGCGCTTCAGGGTGATGGTGGCACCCGGCACGATGTCGGACACGACATAGGGCCCCGAGCCCAGCGCCGCCTTGAAGCTGGTCTCGCCAAAGGTCTCGGCATTGGTGGCGTGCTTGGCGAAGATCGGCATGGCCCCGATCACCAGCGGCAATTCGCGGTTCGAGCCATCGCCGAGCTCGAATTCGACCCGGCGCGGGGAGGGCGCCTGCACCTTCGTGACCCGCCCCAGGCTGGAGCGATGGAACGGCTTGCCCTTGGTCTTCAGCATCTCGAAGGTGAACAACACGTCCTGCGCCGTCACAGGCATGCCGTCGGAAAAGGTCGCGCGCGGGTCGATCTCGAAGGCGAGTTTCGTACGCTGCTCGTTGAGTTCGACGCGCGAGGCCAAAAGCCCATAGGCGGTGAAGGGCTCGTCGGCCGAACGCATGAGCAGGCTCTGCTGGACATAGCGCGGCACCGCGTCGGGCGCGACGCCGAGCACCACCAGCGGGTTCAGGCTGTCGAAGGTGCCCTGCTGCCCGAAGACGATCCGCCCGCCCTTGGGAGCTTTCGGGTCGGCATAAGGCAGATGCGTGAAGCCGGGCGGCAGCGCCGGCTCGCCATGCATGGCGATCGCGTGACCGGCGATGGTGCGCTCGACGACAGGGAGGTCCGGCTTCGGCGATTCGGCATGCGAAGGCACGCCCATCCCGAGGATGAGCGCCAGCATGGCGAAGATTTGTCCGGCCGGACTGCGTGAAACAGCCCCGGCCACTGGCAGCATATCCATCGTTCAACCTGATTCCCGGCACGAGAATAACACGCTGGCGCTGCTGGCGCGCAGCTATTCGGGCTGGAATCCCGTTACGGAACTCGCTAAAGCCTTGCCTAGGTGTCATTCAAACGCCTCAATCGCCCCTGATGTGCACGGCTTGCGATGGCCGGCGCGGATATGCGATGGGGCTGTCGGTGATGACGCGCGCGGCTTGCGAAGTCGTGATCCCGAATTCGCCTGATTGAGGAAAGACATGATGTCCGCTTCGTTTCGCCTGTCCACGCGCGCCCTGAGCATGGTTCTCAGCACGGCGATCGGCCTTGCCCCGCTGGCGGCTTTCGCCCAGCAGGCGCAGCCGCGCACGCCTGCTCCGCGTGCGGGCCAGCCCGCTCCCGCGCAGGCTCCGGCCGGCCAGGCTGGAGCCACGGGACCGACCGTCGTTCAGGTCAAGCCCGAGCCGTCGCAGACGGCCTGGACCAAGGTCTGCGGCAAGGACGAGGCGGCCAAGAAGGAAATCTGCTACACGACGCGCGATTTCGTCTCGGATCAGGGCCAGCCGGTGCTGGCGGTCGCGATCTACGACGTCAAGGGCGACGCCAACAAGATCGTGCGCTTCCTGATGCCGCTCGGTCTCCTGCTGCAGCCTGGTATCCGCTTTGGTGTCGATAGCGCCCAGCCGACGCCGGGCCGCTTCGCGATCTGCTTCCCGAATGGCTGTTTCGCCGAGGCCCAGGTCAAGGAAGACTTCATCAACGCCATGAAGAAGGGCACGACGCTCAGCGTCAGCGTCCAGAACCAGGGCGCCCGCGAGGTCTCCTTCGCCATTCCGCTGACCGACTTCGCCAAGGGCTTCGACGGCGCCGCGATCGACCCGAAGGTGCTTGAGGAGCAGCAGAAGCAGCTTCAGGACGAGCTTGCCAAGCGTCAGGAAGAGCTGCGCCAGCGGCTGGGCTCCGGTGGTGCCAACGCCGCTCCGGGCGCGCCTGCGGTTCCCGGCGCAGCGCCGGCTCCGGGTGTCGCGCCGGCCGTGCCGCCCAAGCCCTGATCCCGGGCGCATCGGCTCAAAAATCAGGCCGCCCGAAAGGGCGGCCTTTTTTGTCGCGTCAGACACTGACGACCGAACGCCGAGAGCGGTAGGCTCAGTTCAGCCCGGCGCGGTCGATGGTGTAGCGGCCCTTGCGGTCGCGCCGGAAGAATTCCTTGGCCTGCGGATGGCGGACCGGCCGGCCGGTCTCGTCGATGACGAGGTTCTGCTCCGAGACATAGGCGACATATTCCGTCTCCTCGTTCTCGGCGAAGAGGTGGTAGAAAGGCTGGTCCTTCGACGGGCGCAGATGCTCGGGGATCGCGAGCCACCACTCATCCGTGTTGGAAAACACCGGATCGACGTCGAAGATCACGCCCCGGAACGGGTAGACCCGGTGTTTGACGACCTGTCCGATCCTGAACTTGGCGGAACGTGCTTCCATGGGAGACGGGTCCATACTTCGACAGCCAGAGCAAATGATCTAAGGCGAGGATGAAACCCCGCGCTTGCGTGAGAATTGCGTCGCAAATGCGTCAAAATCAACCGTTTTGACGCAAGGCTTCGATCACATCCCGTAATGAGCGGCCAGTTCCGGGTCGCGGGCCGCGACCTGTCGTGCCAGATCGACGATCACCTTGGCCTGCTTCCAGGTGGCGTCGTCCTGCATCTTGCCGTCGATCATCACGGCGCCCGACCCGTCCGGCATGGCCTCGATGATGCGCTGGGCGAAGGCGACCTCGACCGGATCGGGGCTGAAGACCCGCTTGGCGATGCCGATCTGCGAGGGATGCAGCGTCCATGCGCCGGCGCAGCCGAGCAGAAATGCGTTGCGGAACTGCGACTCGCAGGCTTGCGTGTCCGAGAAATCGCCGAACGGCCCGTAGAATGGCTTGATGCCAGCTGCCGCGCAGGCATCGACCATCTTCGCCAGCGTGTAGTGCCAGAGATCCTGCTGGGCGACCGCGCGCGCAGCGCCATCGGGCGAGGGGTCGGCAATGACCTTGTAGTCCGGATGACCGCCGCCGACCCGCGTCGTCTTCATCGCGCGCGAGGCAGCCAGATCGGCCGGCCCCAGGCTCATCCCGTGCATCCGCGGCGAGGCGGTGGCGATGGTTTCGACATTCTTCACGCCCTCGGCCGTCTCCAGGATGGCGTGAATCATGATCGGCTTGGGGAGAAGGTGCTTCGCCTCGAACTGCGCCAGCAACTGGTCGACATAATGGATGTCCCAGGGACCCTCGACCTTGGGCACCATCACCACGTCGAGCTTGCCGCCGATCTCGCCCATTATCGCGGTGATGTCGTCGAGGAACCAAGGCGAGTTCAGCGCATTCACCCGCGTCCACAGCCCGGTCTGGCCGAAATCGACGGCCTTGCCCATGGCGATGAAGCCGTCGCGCGCCGCCTGCTTGGCCTCGACGGGAATGGCATCCTCGAGATTGCCGAGCACGATGTCGACCTGTCCCGCGAGCTCGCCGACCTTGGCGCGCACCTTCTCCAGATGCGGCGGCACGAAATGGATCATCCGCTCCAGCTTCAGCGGCAGCTCGCGATAGGGCTCCGGCGCGCCGATCGCGAGCGGGCGAAAGAACTGGCGCGGCGTCTTGGTGGTCATGCGGGCGCTCCCTGCTGCATCGCGGCGAATGTGGCGGAGCGGGCGAGCGGCGTCCATCATCCATTCGAAGGCAGCATGGCGCGGCGGATATAGGGTTGAAAGCCTAGGACACAATTCCAGCTGTAAATTCCTAGGTATTTACTCTTGTCCCCTGCTTGCCGCCTACCGCCACGGCGTCGATGCCGCTTGTGCGCTGGAGCCCACCGGCTAAACAGCGGCGATCTCATTTCCCGACCCGGCTTGGTCGGTGCCTCCGCTGGGACTTTCGCCGCTATGGCCGATCTCGCGAACATCGCCAATCTGGTCGCGCCCTTCTTCGGGCTGATCCTGCTCGGCTTCGTCATCGGGCGGCGCAGCAAGCTGCCGGAATCCGGGCTGATCTGGCTGCAGTTCTTCCTGATCTATGTCGCACTGCCGCCGCTGTTCTACCGGCTGATCGCCGACAAGCCGGTGACCGAACTGGCCAATGGCCGCTTCATCCTGGCGACCACGCTCTCGACCTTCCTCGCCTTCGCCCTGTCGCTGGCGGTGGGCTGGAAGGCGACGCGGGGCGAACTGCCGCAGGCCGTGATGCAGGGCGTCGCCGGCTCCTACTCGAATATCGGCTATATGGGGCCGCCCTTGCTGCTGGCGGCGCTCGGCCCGGCGGCAAGCGCGCCCCTGGTGCTGATCTTCGTCTTCGACAGCCTGCTGCTGTTCTCGCTGATCCCCTTCCTGATGGCCCTGGCGGGCGTCGAGAAGAAAAGCCCGCTCGACACCGCCCGCCAGGTCGTCTGGCAGGTCGCCACGCATCCCTTCAACGTCGCGACGCTGCTCGGCGTACTCGCGGCCGCGACGCATTTCGAATTACCGACCGCGCTCGACAAGATGACGCTGTGGCTGTCGCAGGCGGCGGCGCCCTGCGCGCTGTTCCTGCTCGGCGTGACGGTGGCGCTGCGGCCGATGAAGCGACTGCCGGTGGAGGTGCCGGTGCTGGTAGCGATCAAGCTCGTGCTGCACCCGCTTCTGGTCTGGGTGCTGCTCTCGGCGATCGGCAATTTTCCTGACATCTGGATCTTTACCGCGGTGATCATGGCGGCGCTGCCGCCGGCGCTGAACATCTTCGTGATCTCGACGCAATACAAGGTCGGCATCGAGCGCGCCTCGGCCTGCATCCTGGTGGGCACGATCGTCTCGATGGTGACGCTGACGGGCTTCCTGTGGCTGGTGAAGACGGGCAGGATGGCCGCCGACCTGTTTCCCTGACCGCCGGCCGGGCCGGCCCAATGCCGGAGCGCCGATGCTGCCGCTGGACGACCTCACGGTCCTGGATTTTTCCACCCTGCTGCCGGGGCCGCTCGCCAGCCTGTTCCTGGCTGAGGCCGGCGCGCGCGTGATCCGGATCGAGCGGCCGGGCGGCGAGGAGATGCGCCGCTTTCCGCCGCGCTTCGGCGAAACCTCGGCGCCCTATGCGGTGCTCAACCGGGGCAAGGCCAGCGTCGAGATCGATCTGAAGGCCGACGACGCACTGGCGCGCCTGACGCCGCTGATCGCAGGCGCCGACATCCTGATCGAACAGTTCCGGCCAGGTGTCATGGACCGCCTCGGTTTCGGCCATGAGGCGCTGGCCCGGATCAATCCGCGCCTGATCTATTGCTCGATCAGCGGCTACGGCCAGTCCGGCCCGCGTGCAGGCGAGGCCGGGCACGACATCAACTACCAGGCCATCGGCGGTCTGCTCGGCCAGTCGCTGAAGCGCGGCGAGGCGCCTCCGCTGCCGCCGCCGCTTGTCGCCGACATTGCGGGCGGGACGATGCCGGCCCTGCTCAACATCCTGCTGGCGCTGCGCCAGCGCGAGCGCAGCGGCTTGGGCTGCCATCTCGACATCGCCATGGTCGATGCGATGCCGACCTTCGCCTGGTACGCGCTGGCGCAGGGCCAGGCCTCAGGGCGTTATCCGGAGGGCGGGGAGGGGCTGCTGACGGGCGCGAGCCCACGCTACGGCCTCTACGCCACGTCAGATGGCTGGTTTCTCGCTGTGGGCGCGCTGGAACCAAAGTTCTGGGACATCTTTTGCGAAACGATCGGCTTGGAGCTTGCCCTGCGCGACGATCGCCTCGATCCGCAAGCGACGCACGCCGCCGTCGCCGCCATCATCGCAGGCCAGTCTGCCGCCCACTGGGGCGACCAGCTCGAACCGCGCGATTGCTGCTGCGGCGTGGTGCGGACTCTGGAAGAGGCGCTGGCCGATCCACATCTGACCGCGCGCGGCCTGTTCGACGCCCAGGCCGAGGAACCGGGCGGCCGCCGTATCGTCTCGACACCGCTGCCGCTGGCTCCGGTCTTCCGCGACCGCATGCCGGGCCTGAAACGGGTCGCGGCCAGCGGGGAGGATACGCAGGAGCTGCTGGGTAGAGAGGCGTTGCCGCCTGTCATCCAATCCAGAGCTTGATGCGTTTGTCTCGAACACTCCGTCATCCCGGACAAGCGGCGAAGCCGCGCAGCTCCGGGATCCATCATAGGGCTCGGTCGGTTCTCTATGATGGATCCCGGGACAACCTGCGGTCGCCCAGGATGACGTCGTGTTTCATAGTGAAATCATCATGCTAGCCTAGCCGACGACGACGCGACCGCGTTCGATGCGAAGGCCCAGCGCGCCGCTCTTGAGCGCCAGCGCCTTGTCGCCGAAGACCGCGCGACGCCAGCCTTGCAGCGCCGGCACATCGGCCTCGTCATCCGAGGCGATGGCTTCGAGATCGTCGGAGGAGGCGATGATCTTGGGCGCGACCCGCTCGGCTTCCGCGACTGCCTTGAGCAGCACCTTGAGCAGGTCGAGCACGGCGCCGTTGCCGCCGCGCCCGCGCTCCCGCTCCAGCCGGGGCAGGGTCTTGGGATCGAGCGCCATCGCGCGCTCGATCGCCGCCAGCACCTCAGCTCCCGAGCGCGAGCGCTCGAAGCCGTTGGGCACGGAGCGCAATTCCGCCAGCGCCTCGACCGATCGCGGCGCGCGCGCGACGATATCCATCAGCGCGTCATCCTTCAGCACGCGCTGGCGCGGCACGTCGCGATGCTGCGCCTCGCGCTCGCGCCAGGCGCAGAGTTCGATCAGGGCGGCGAGCTCCTTCGGCTTGCGGATGCGGCCTTTCAGCCGCAGCCAGGCGTTCTCGGGCTTGACCTCATAGGTCCCGGGCGAGTTCAGCACCGCCATCTCCTCGGCGACCCAGGAGGCCCGGCCGGTCGCTTCGAGATCGGCCTTCAGCGCCAGATAGATATCTCGGAGATGGGTGACGTCGGCCTCGGCATAGACGAGTTGCGCCTCGTTGAGCGGGCGGCGCGACCAGTCGGTGAAGCGCGAGGACTTGTCGATGCGCGCCTTGGCGAGGTCGTTGGCGAGCTGCTCGTAGCCGACCGAGTCGCCATAGCCGCAGACCATGGCAGCGACCTGCGTGTCGAACAGCGGCGTCGGCAGTACGCGGCCGAGCATCCAGACGATCTCCAGATCCTGCCGCGCGGCGTGGAAGACCTTGACCACGGCCTCGTCGGTCATCAGCCCGAAAAATGGCGCGAGATCGAGATCGGGTGCCAGCGGATCGACCAGCACGGCCTCGTCGGGCGATGCGAGCTGGATCAGGCACAGCTTCGGATAATAGGTCGTCTCCCGCAGGAACTCGGTGTCGACCGTGACGAAGGGATGGCGGGCCAGCCTTGCGCAGGCGTCGGCGAGGTCGGCGGTGGTGGCGATCAGGTTCATCAGGCCGGCTTAACGGAGGAGAGGGGGAGCCGTCGAGTCCAACTCTAGCGGCTTATCCGGCATTGCTGCCAGAGTTCGCCTCTATAGGCAGGCGTGGGCGTCGCGGCCCAGTGTCCCCTGCGTCCGTCGTGATGAGGCCGTGCGTGCCGGGCAAAAACGCGCGCGAAGCAGTCCGGCTCCGCGTAGTTGCGCTTCCTTGCGACGTCGAGGCCGGCGTTATAGGCGCCTGACCGGCTCTGCGCTTGCGCGGAGGCATCGAGGAAAGCGGCACTGCCGCATAGGATCAGGGCAGCCACCGTCATGCTGCGCAACCGGGAGCGTTTTCTCAAGGCAGATCATCCGTTCGATCGTCGCGCCAATCCGAAAGCCGATGCTACAGAGGGGCGGCGGCATTGTCTCGCCTATCCTTGACAAGCCGCGCGCCCGCGTGTGCTTACGCGACGAGCATCGGCCCGCCCCGAGCGGCCATTCGCGCCTTCAAAGAGATCAGTCCCGTGACCTTGCATCGTTACCGTTCCCACACCTGCGGCGCCCTTCGCGACAGCGACATCGGCAGCCAGGTCCGCATCTCGGGCTGGTGCCACCGCATCCGCGACCATGGCGGCGTGCTCTTCATCGATCTGCGCGACCATTACGGCATGACGCAGGTCGTGATCGATCCGGATTCGCCGGCATTTGCCGACGCCGAGACGCTGCGCTCGGAATGGGTCGTGCGGATCGACGGCAAGGTCAAGGCCCGGCTCGCGGGCACCGAGAATGCCAACCTGCCGACGGGCGCCGTCGAGGTCTTCGCGACCGGCATCGAGGTGCTCGGCGCCTCGGGCGAGTTGCCGCTGCCTGTCTTCGGCGATCTCGAATATCCCGAGGATACCC
Source organism: Hyphomicrobiales bacterium (assembly GCA_003241815.1). Taxonomy (GTDB): domain Bacteria; phylum Pseudomonadota; class Alphaproteobacteria; order Rhizobiales; family Beijerinckiaceae; genus Allobosea. The sequence goes on from QBLV01000038.1 coordinate 25,834, forward strand.
GGCTGAAATACCGCTTCCTCGATCTCCGCCGCGAGAAGCTGCACAACAACATCATGCTGCGCGCGAAGGTCATCGACTCGATGCGCCGGCGCATGAAAGATTCAGGCTTCAACGAATTCCAGACGCCGATCCTGACGGCGTCCTCGCCGGAGGGCGCGCGGGACTTCCTGGTGCCGAGCCGCCTGCATCCCGGCAAGTTCTACGCGCTGCCGCAGGCGCCGCAGCAGTACAAGCAGCTTTTGATGATGGCGGGCTTCGACCGCTATTTCCAGATCGCGCCCTGCTTCCGCGACGAGGACCCGCGCGCCGACCGGCTGCCGGGCGAGTTCTACCAACTCGACGTCGAGATGAGCTTCGTCGAGCAGGAGGACATCTTCGCGACGATGGAGCCGGTCATCTCCGGCATCTTCGAGGAGTTCGGCAACGGCAAGTCGGTAACCAAAAACTGGCCGCGCATCCCTTACGCCGAGGCGATCGCCAAATACGGCTCCGACAAGCCCGATCTGCGCAACCCGCTGGTGATGCAGGACGTCTCCGAGCATTTTCGCGGCTCGGGCTTCAAGGTGTTTTCGCGCATCCTCGAGGACGAGAAGAACCGCGTCTGGGCGATCCCCGGACCGAAGGGCGGTAGCCGCGCGTTCTGCGACCGGATGAACTCCTGGGCGCAGGGCGAGGGCCAGCCGGGGCTGGGCTATCTGATGATCAAGGAAGACGGCGAAGGGCAGGGGCCGATCGCCAACAACATCGGACCTGAACGCGTCGCTGCGATCGTCGCTCAGATGGGGCTTCAGCCGGGCGATGCCTGCTTCTTTGCCGCCGGAAACCCTGACAAGTTCTACAAATTTGCCGGCGCCGCCCGCAACAAGGTCGGCCAGGAACTCGGGCTGATCGACGAGAACGCCTTCGCCTTCGCCTGGATCGTCGATTTCCCGATGTTCGAGTACAATGAGGATGAGAAGAAGGTCGATTTCTCGCACAACCCCTTCTCGATGCCCCAGGGCGGCCTGAAGGCGCTGACCGAGGAAGACCCGCTCTCGCTCAAGGCGTTCCAGTATGACATCGCCTGCAACGGTTTCGAGCTGGCCTCGGGCGGCATCCGCAACCACAAGCCCGAAGCGATGGTGAAGGCCTTCGAGATCGCTGGCTATGGTGAGGAGACCGTGATCGAGCGCTTCGGCGGCATGTATCGCGCCTTCCAGTATGGCGCACCGCCGCATGGCGGCATGGCAGCCGGCGTCGACCGCATCATCATGCTGTTGGCGGGCGCCACCAATCTGCGCGAGGTCGCGCTGTTTCCGATGAACCAGCAGGCGGTCGATCTGCTGATGGGCGCACCGGCCGAAGCCTCGCCCAAGCAGCTCCGCGAGGCGCATCTGCGCATCAACGCCCCCGAGAAGAACGGCTGATCCCACGATGACCGTCCCGTTCTTCGCGCGACCGCTCGCGCTCGT
>QBLV01000038.1:27294-29440 GCA_003241815.1 Hyphomicrobiales bacterium
CGTCTGTCTTGTCGCGCTGCCGCTCGGCGCCTGCGTCTCGGGTCCGGCCAATCCCAGCGCGTCGCGGGCGTCGGAACTCGCCAGCCTGGTCTCGCGCTCTGTCGCCTGCCGGGCGGGGGCGCCCCGCGCCAGCACGCTGCAGCGCTTCATCGCGTCCGAGGAGGCGCGCGGCGCGACGCCCGAGCAGCTCGCCAGCGCGCGCTCGACCTATGTCACGGTCTCCGAGGCCGAGACGATCAATCAGGGGATAAGGCCGCAGGCCTGCCCGCCCGAGGAGCGCGCGGCCGTCAGGGAGAAGATGACGCGGGTGCGCGCCGGCGATTTCAGCGCATTCTGATCATCCCGGCCGCCATCCATGCCCGTTCCGACACGTTACCTCGCCGTACCACTGCTGCTCGGCCTTTCCGCCTGCACGACGATGGGACCGGAGCCGGGCACGCCGGAATTCGCCGCCGCGCAGGTCTCGCGCGCCTATGATTGCGGTCTGCGGGTCGATCGCGGGCAGATGCTAGCGAGGCTCCCGCGCGAGGAGCGCCAGCGCTTCGTGGCGGCCAATGCCAGTTTCGCCGTGAAAGCCTACAAGGCGCCACGCTCCTGCGAGGCTTCCGAGCGCGCCAGCGTCCAGCGGGACGTCGCCGCGCTGGGCCGCCGCTGAATTTCACTTGCCTCGGAAGCATCATCGCGGCCACAAGGCGGCGATGCCCGCCGCCAGCCCGATCACCGCCATCGTCGTCGCCTATGACAGTGCCGAGGTTCTGCCGGCCTGCCTGTCGGCGCTGGCGGCCGAGGGCGTGCCCGCCATCGTCGTCGACAATGCCAGCGGCGATGGCAGCGCGGACATCGCAAGGGCTCGCGGTGCGAGCGTCATCGTCAATACCCGCAACGAGGGCTATGGCCGCGCCAACAACCGGGGCGTCGCCGCCAGCTCGACGCCCTATGTGCTGATCGTCAACCCGGATGTCGAGATCAGGCGCGGCGCGGTCGCCGCGCTGCTGGCCGCGGCCGAACGCTATCCCGACGCCGCCATGCTGGCGCCGCGCATTGTCGAGCCGTCGGGCCGCGTCTTCCTGCAGCCGCGTTCGCTGCTCTCGCCGCCTCATCTCAACCGGGCGGGCACCATGCGGATTCCCGAAGGTGATGCCTGCCTGCCCTTCCTGTCGGGTGCGTGCCTGCTGATCCGTCGCGAGGTTTTCGCGTCGCTGGGCGGCTTCGATCCTGCGATCTTCCTGTTCTACGAGGATGACGATCTCTGCCGGCGCATGCGCGATTCCGGCCGCGCGCTCGTCCATGTCCACGAGGCCGAGGCGGGACACGGGCGGGGCCGCTCGACTGCCCCGATGCCGGGGCGACGCTTCAAGGCGCGCTGGCACCTCGCCTGGTCGGAGGGCTATGTCTCCGGGAAATACGGTCTGCCCCGGCCGGCTTTCGTGAAAATTCTCGAAAATCTGGCAAAGGCAGCAGGTTACGGACTTATGCTCAGACGCGAAAAGATGTTCGCCCATGCCGGCTCGGCGGCCGGTGCCCTGGCCTGGCGTCACGGCCGGACGGCGATCGGCCGCGAGGGATTGGAGCCGTCGCCGTGAGCGGCCTGAGCGGGATCAGCGTCGCGGACGCCATGGCCGGCCGCCACAATAATTTCGGCCTGCTGCGCTTGGCTCTGGCGCTGGCGGTCGTGGTCTCGCATGCTTTCAGCGTCGCAACCGGGCGCGTCGAGGACGAGCCCTGGTTCCAGGCGACCGGCTTCACGCTGGGCGAGCATGGCGTCAACGGCTTCTTCGCCATCTCCGGCTTCCTGGTGACGATGAGCTATGACCGGCGCGGCTGGCGCGACTACGTGCTGGCACGGACCTTGCGGATCGCGCCCGGACTGATCGCGGCAACGCTCGTGGTCGCGCTTTTACTCGGTCCGGCGATGACGCGGCTGGATCTCGGCAGCTATCTTGCCGACCCGCAGCTGCGGCGCTTCATCATGGGGACGCTGACGACCTTCAAGAGCGCAACGATTCTGCCCGGTGTCTTCGAGAGCAACCCGCTGCGCTCGCCGATGGGGACGGTCTGGACGCTGAAATACGAGACGCTCTGTTATCTCGGCGTGCTGGTGGCGGGGCTGGTCGGCCTGCTCGGGCGGCCGAGACTGGCACTGGCG
>QBLV01000038.1:29450-29718 GCA_003241815.1 Hyphomicrobiales bacterium
GCGGGCTGCTGCTGCTGGCCACGATCCTGCGCGAATTCGTGACGCCCGACGGCCCCAAGGGCATCGAGACCGCGCTGCGCCTGCCGCTGATCTTCCTGGCCGGCGGGTTGATCTACCTGTTTCGGGAGCGCGTGCCCGTGTCGCTGCCAGGGCTCGCGATCGCGCTGGTCGTACTGGCCCTGCTGTCGCCGACCCCGCTCTACAAGGCCACTCTCTATCTCGTCACCGCCTGGGGCGTCATGGTGCTGGCGCTCGCGCCCGCTTTGAC
>QBLV01000039.1:0-380 GCA_003241815.1 Hyphomicrobiales bacterium
CATCGTGGGCTGCCGCCAGACCGGCGAGATGGCCCCACAGCCGCGCCGGCTCCGCGCCCGCCACAGCGGCGCCATCCCCGACCGCATAGAGCCCTGCAACCGAGCAGCGGCCGAATGGATCGCGCACCGGGGTCCAGCCGCCCGCTTCCGGCTCGAAGCGATGCGCCGCCCGCAGCAGCTTGGGAATCTCAGCACCCGGCACCAGCCCGTGGCCGATGGCGAGCGCGTCCGCTTCGAAAACGCGTGATCGGCCGCCGGTGGGCCGCCCTTCCGCATCGACCGGCGCGACCGTGACCGCCTGGCAGGCCTCGCCGCCGGAGACGGACGTGACGCCGTGGCGAAACAGCACCGGCACGCGCGCCGCGCCCAGCTTCAGCGCC
>QBLV01000039.1:390-8952 GCA_003241815.1 Hyphomicrobiales bacterium
GCAGGCCCGGCCGACGCGCCATGGCCGGCAGGGCCTTCAGCCAGTCGCCCGGCCCCGCGAGATCGACCACGGCCGCGACCTCGCCGCCGCCTGCGACGATCTTGGCGGCTACCGCCGCCAGCAACGGCCCGCAGCCGGCCACGACTGTGCGACGGCCCGGCACCATCCCCTGCGACTTCAGCAGGATCGTCGCAGCCGCGAGCCCGATCACACCGGGCGTCGTCCAGCCCGGAAACGGCACCAGCCGCTCATGCGCGCCGGTGGCCGCGACCAGCCGCGGCGCGGTGAAGCTCTCGCTGCCCGACGCCGTCACCGCATCGACCCGGAACGCGCCCGAGATCGACCAGACCCGCGCGCCGCCTTTCCAGCTCACAGTCGAGGCGGCGACCGCATCGCGCAGGGCGTCCCCTGCCCGCTCGTCGGCGCCCTGCCGCCCCGGCGCAACCGAGAGGCCAGCAGGCGGGGCGCGATAGACCTGCCCTCCCGGGTTCATGGCCTCGTCCAGCAGCACCACCGACAATCCGGCGCCGCTCGCGGCCAGCGCGGCGGCGGAACCCGCCGGCCCGCCTCCAACGACGATCAGATCGGCCTCATTCATGAACGAGCGAGCCCTTGAGTTCGACAACGAGGCCGTCCTCGACAGGGACCTGGCAGGATTGGCGCAACGCGCCATCGACCCGCACCACGCATTCCTGGCAGACACCCATGAAGCAATAGGCTCCGCGCGGCGCGCCCTCGCGCGGGCTGCGTCGCAAGCGCGTGATGCCGGCCGCCAGCAGCGCCGCCGCCAGCGTCTCGCCGGCATGGGCGCGGATCGCCATGCCATCGACGTCGAAGGTGACGGCGGGGCCCCGTCGAAACCCGTCCGCAATCCGCAGAGCCGTCATCTGTTCGTCCGATTCCCCGCCCGCCGCCGCTTTACAAGGGCGACGCAGTGTATACAGTCCGTAGACAATCGGCGCAACATAGCCTGTCGTCAAGAGCGGGCATGGTTGCCGCCGAGGCGTTTCAACCAGACATGTCCGAGGGGACCCATGCTCAATAAATTCGCGCTCGGCCTTGCCGCGCTCATCGGCCTCGCCACCGCCGCTCTGCCCACGATCTCGAATGCCCGTTCGCTCGACGAGATTCTGAAATCCGGCACGCTCAAGGTCGGCGTCAACCCGACGCTGCCGCCTTTGGCGAAGTTCGACGACAAGAACCAGATCGTCGGCTTCGACGTCGATTTCGCCACCGAGATCGCCAAGATGCTCGGCGTCAAGCTGGAGATCGTGCAGACGGGCTCGCCCGACCGCATCCCCTTCGTCGCGTCGGGCAAGATCGATCTCGTCATGGGCGCGATGACGCGCAATCCCGAGCGCGCCAAGGTCATCGACTTCACGGTGCCCGTCCACACCGAGGTGTTCGGCGTGCTGACGACCGAAGCCAAGCCCTACAAGGACTGGAAAGAGCTCGACAGCCCCAGCGTCACCCTGATCCAGGTGCGGGGCACCACGCCGGTCAAGTTTATCGAGGACAACCTCAAGCAGGCCAAGGTCACGCTGCTCGACAACTATCCCGACGCGGTGCGCGCGCTCGCGCAGGGACGCGGCGACGCGATGATCGACGTGATCGATTTCGTCGGCGAGCAGATGAACCGCTTCAAGGACGTGAAGTGGAAGGTCGTCGAGACACCCGTCGATGTCTATTATTGCAGCTTCGGCCTCGCCAAGAACGCGACCGGGCTGAAGGACTGGCTCAACGTCGCGATCTTCGAGATGCACCGTCGCGGCAAGACCGACGAAATGTGGATGAAGTGGTTCGGCATCAAGATGCTCAATCCGACCGGTTTCACGCCCTATTTCTGATCGCTCCGCCGTCATTGCGAGCGCAGCGAAGCAATCCAGAGGAGCCGCTCGATGTCCCCCTGGATTGCTTCGTCGCTGCGCTCCTCGCAATGGCGGCTTGCCTCTTGCCTATCCTCAAACCCGACTGACGGGCCCCCGTGACTGCGCCTGACCGCCCCGCCCTGCCCGGCGAAATCCAGACCGTCTGCGGCCCGCTCGCGCCAGGCCATCTCGGTCCGACCTTGATGCACGAGCATCTGCTCTGCGACGTCACGCCGCCGGAGCTTGCCGCGCAGGGGGTGCCGGAGGTCGAGATCACGCCCTGGAACGCCGCCGAGATCCGCTATCACTGGTGCCGGCACTACGGAAACCACATCCTCTCCGACATCGCCGAGATGACGCAGGAGGCCGTGCTCTTCCGCGAGAGCGGCGGCGGCGCGATCGTCGAGCTGACCATCGAGGGCATCAAGCCAGACCCGCTTGGTCTCAGGGCGATCTCGCAGGCGAGCAGCGTGCCGATCATTGCCGGCTGCGGCGTCTATATCGAGAGCTTTGCCGGTAACGCCGTGACCACGCGGTCGATCGACCAACTCGCCGCGCTGATGATCGCCAGCGTTCGGGGCGGGCTCCATGGCACCGATGTCCGCGCCGGCATCATCGGCGAGATCGGCATCAGCGATCCGCCGACACCAGGCGAACTGCGCGCGCTCACCGCCGCGGCCATCGCCCAGCGCGAGACCGGCGCCAGCATCAACGTCCATCCCGGGCGCGACCCGGCCTCACCGCTGCAGGTCGTCGCGCATATCGCGGCGGCCGGCGGCGACGTCACCCGGCTGATCATCAGCCATCTCGACCGGACGTTCTCGACGCTGGATCAGGCGCTCGCGCTGGTCGCGACGGGGGCCGTCGCCGAATGGGATTTCTTCGGCATCGAATCCTCGCACTACCCTTTCGCGCCGATCGACCTGCCCAATGACGGGATGCGGTTGAACTGGATTTCCGGGCTGTTCGCTCGGGGCCATGGCGCGCAGGTGACGATCTCGCAGGACATCTGCACGAAGACCCGGCTCAAGCGTTATGGCGGCCATGGCTATGGCCATCTCATCGAGAATGTGGTGCCGATGATGCGCCGCAAGGGATTCGACGAGGCCATGATCGACCAGCTCCTGATCGAAACGCCGCGCCGCCTGCTCACCCTTGTCTGAGGACGGCGCCGAGGTCCTGCGGCGCGGCCGGCGCGATATCGTCATCGGCGCGCTGCTGATGGTGGTGGCGACATTCTGTTTCGTCAGCCTCGATTCGATCCTGAAGGCGCTTGCCGCGCGGCATGACGTGCTGTTTTTGGCGTGGGGACGCAATCTGTTCCAGGTGGTCTACCTCATCGCCGCAATGCCGTTTCTCGGTGCTCGACGCATGCTGGTGACGCGACATCCCGTCATTCAGGTCTGTCGCGGGGCGGCGCTGGTGGGCACCACCGTCTTCATCGTGCTGGCGTTGAAGACGATGCCGCTGGCGCAGACCTATGCGATCACCTTCTCGGCCCCGCTGCTCGCCACCATTCTGGCGATGATTTTCCTGAAAGAGCAGCCCTCGCTGCGGCGCTGGGCCTGCATTCTCGCAGGTTTCGCCGGCGTCATGGTCGCCCTGCAGCCGACCGCGCCCGGCGCTGGAGGTTTTCTCGTCTTTCCGCTCGCCATGGCGCTCGCCAATGCCGGCTATCACGTCCTGACCCGCGCGATCGCCGGCGACGAGGACCCGCTGGCGATGCTGTTTCATGTCGGCTTCTTCGCGCTGGTCATTACCTCACTCGCTTTACCCTGGTCCTGGTCTTGGATGGCGCCGTGGGAGTGGGGCCTTCTGGCGATCGGCGGCGCCTTCGGCACGCTGGCGCATCTCCTGCTGATCGAGGCCTTCCGGCGCGCACCGACCGCCGTCATCTCGCCGATGATCTATTCCCAGATCATCGCCGCCTGCCTGATCGGCTATCTCGTCTTCGGGGAGGTGCCGACGCTGGCGACGCTTTTGGGCGCGATCATCGTCATCGCCAGCGGCGTGGCGCTCATCCGCTCGCGGGGTTGAGCGATCGGGCGCTCAGGAAATATTGTTGAGCGAGAAGCGCGACAGGCTCTTGATATGTGCCTGGGCAGCCTTGCGGGCGCGCTTTGCATCCTCGGCCTCGAGCGCGACGACGATTTCGAGATGCTCCACAGCGTCCTGTCCGACACGGTCGGCCAGCCGCGCGATCTCGAACAGGCGGGTGGTGACGCGCAGCGAGCGGATCATCTGGCCCATCACGGCGTTACCGCAGCCGTCGATATAGAGGCCGTGAACGTTGTCGTCCGAGCGCCAATGCGCGTCGGTGTGATAGGTCGTGGCCGCCATGAGCTCGTCGATCTCGCGATGGACCATGGCCAGCTTGGCCTGAGACAGCCGCCCGGCCGCCAGGAACGCCGCCTCGCCTTCCAGCAATTCGCGGACCTTCAGACTCTGAAGATATTCCCCGAGATCGACATTGCGGACCATGAAGGACCGGTTGGCGGCCTTGACCACGAGGCCTTCGCCTTCCAGCCGCTGCAGCGCCTCGCGCAGGGGCGTGCGGGAAATGCCGAGAATCTCGGCGAGCTTCGCCTCGACGATGACCTCGCCGCCCTTCAACCGGCGGCCGCGCACCATGTCCGACACCGCCTTGTAGGCGAGGTTGGAGAGGTTGTAGCCGCCCGTCTGCTCGGGAGCGTCGCTCGGCTCGGTGAGGGTCATGCTGTCGTCTTCGTGTTCAGGTTGCAGGACCGCTTTTGGACGAGGCGGCGCCGGCCATCAAGACCGGACGCCGCGATCATCCTCATCTGTATCGGCCCGCCGGCTCGAACCCGCTCGGCAGTTGGCCCACTGGGGCGGCCAGTTCCGAACGAGCGCGCGCGACATGGCCGCCCTGGCCGGGCTTGCCGACGAGAGTGCCGTCGCGCACGATAACCTGACCGCGCAGGATCGTGGTCACCGGCCATCCCGTCACCGCGATGCCTTCATAGGGCGTGTAGTCGCTGCCATGGTGCAGCAACGACTGGCTGATCGTGACCTCGCGTTTGGGATCCCAGATCGCGATGTCGGCGTCCATGCCGATCGCGATCGAGCCCTTCTTCGTCAGCCCATAGGTCTTGGCGTGATTGGTCGAGGACAAGGCGACGAACTGGTTCAGCGTGATGCGGCCCTTGCCCACCCCTTCCGAGAACAGGATCGGCAGCCTTGTCTCGACGCCGGGAATGCCATTGGGCACCCAGCGGAAGGATGTCTTGCCCTTCGGGATCAGCTTGCCGGCCGGGTCGTCATAGCGGAACGGGCAATGGTCGGAGGAGAAGACGTTGAAGATGCCGTTGGCCAGCCCCTCCCAGCAGGCCTGCTGGCTGGCGGTGTCGCGCGGCGGCGGCGAGCAGACATATTTCGCGCCCTCCATGTTGAGCCCGTCCATGTCTTTCTCAGTGAGCACGAGATATTGCGGGCAGGTCTCGCCATAGACCTTCAGGCCGCGCGAGCGGGCCCGCGCGATCTCCTCCATCGCGTCGCGGTTCGAGACGTGGACGATCATCACGGGGACATCGACCAGTTCGGCCAGCGAGATCGCGCGATGCGTCGCCTCGCGCTCGACGGGGATCGGCCGCGAGGTGCCGTGGAATTTCGGCGCGATATGCCCGCCCCGTTCGAGCCGGTCGGTCAGGAAGCGGATCGCATCATAGTTCTCGGCATGGACCATGACGAGCGCGCCGGTCTCGCGCGCGACCGACATCACCTCGAGCATCTCGCGGTCGTTCAAGGCAAGCCCGTCATAGGTCATGAAGACCTTGAAGGAGGTGTAGCCGTCCTCGATCAGCGCCGGCAGATCCTGCCCCAGCACCTGCTCGGTCGGCTCGGAAATGACGAGGTGGAAGGAAACGTCGGTGTAGCAGCGGCCCTCAGCGAGCTTGTGATAATCCTTCACCGTCTCGCGCAGGGACGTGCCCTTCTCCTGCATGCAGAACGGCATCACCGTGGTGTTGCCGCCGAACGCCGCGGAGAGCGTGCCCGACGTGAAATCGTCGGCCATGACGATACCATCGCCGCTCGGCTGGGCAATGTGGACATGGCTGTCGATGCCGCCGGGCAGGACGAGGTGGCCGCTGGCGTCGATCGTCTCCTGGGCAGCGCCGAGATCATGCCCGAGCGCGACGATGACGCCGTCGCGGATGCCGACATCGCAGGAGAAGACGTCCGAAGCGGTAGCGATCGTGCCGTTGGCGATGATCAGGTCGTAGGCCATATCCGGTCTCCCAAGTGAATCTCGCCGTGAGGGCGTCGGCATGTTCTGCCCCGCCCTCAGGCGAGACCGCGCACCCGGGCTGCAACCTCGATGCCACGGTCGATCAGCAGGTTGATGTCGTTGGTGGCGATGATCAGCTTGGCACCCAGATCATAGGCATGGCTCCTGAGCAGCGCCTCGCCGACGCCGATGACGCCGAAGGCCTTGCCATGCGCCACCGCTGCAGCCGCGACGCCCCCAAACGCGGCCAGAACAGCGGGATGCTCGACGGCCCCGACATGACTCAAGGCCTCCGCGCAACGTCTTTCTCATGGTCTTCGGTCCCGCTTGTCGGCCGCGGCAATCAGCCTATCTCAAGCGGCTATCACATGCATGTTGCGCGCACAATGTGCACAATGCGCGACCAATGATGTGGGCGACCCGGCTTATTTTGAGGGCATCGAATCACCGCGGCGAGTCCGCCACCATGTATGCCGGCCAGAATTATGGACTGGCGATCGCGTCGTGCAGGAATGTGATCAGGCGCGTGTCGTCGCCATAGGCGACGTTGACCCGCATTCCCGGCCGCGTCTGCTGGCGATCGGGGAAGAAGACCGTGCCGGGCGCGATGAAAATGCCCTGCTCCGAGGCGCGGCGCGCCAGCTCCAGATCGTCGAGGCCAGGCTCGAAATCGGCCCAGAGATAATAGCCGCCGGTCGGGGCTGCGAAGACCGGCAGGCCGAGCCGGTCGAGATTCTGCAGCGTGCGCGCGGTCGCCCGCTCGATGCGCTCGCGCAGGCGCTTCAGATGATGCCGGTACTGCCCGCTGGCGATCAGCTCGCTCACCATCCGCTCCAGATAGCCCGAGCTGTTGACGACGGTCAGCATTTTCATGTCGGTCAGGGCACGGCTGACGCCGGAACTGGCGGCGACATAGCCGACGCGCAGGCTGGCGGAGAGCGTCTTCGAGAAGGTGCCGAGATAGATCACGCGCTCCAGCTGGTCGAGCGCCGCCAGCCGAGGCAGGCCCGCCGGCACGGCGTCGGCAAAAACGTCGTCCTCCACGATGATCAGATCATGCTTCGCCGCGATCTGAAGCAGGCGATGCGCCACCGGCAGCGCGATCGAGCCGCCGGTGGGGTTATGCGCCACCGACTGCGTGAAGAAGGCTTTTGGCGCGTGCCGCGCGATCTGCAACGCGAGGTCGTCGAGATCGGGCCCGTCGGGCAGGCGCTTGACGCCGACGACCTCGACCCGCGCCAGCTTGAGCTTGCCGAAGAGCGGATAGTAGCCAGGGCTATCCACCAGCACCGTGTCGCCCGGCTGCAGCAGATGCCGGATGATCAGGTCGAGGCCATGATTGATGCCGAAGGTCAGCAGCACCTGCTCGGGCGAAACATGGACGCCGCGCTCGGCCAGCATCAGCCCGATCTGCGCCCGTAAGGGGCCATAGCCGAGCGGATCGCCATAGCCATGCTCGATCGGCCGTTCGCCCTTGCCGGTCTTGAGGCGCAGGTGCCGGCCGAGTTCGGAATCCTCGGTCCATGAGGCCGGCGGACGGCCATCGCCGACGCGGACGGGATGGGTCTGGCGCAATTGCTCGCGCAGCAGCGAGACGATGTCGATCGCCTCCGTCATATGCGGCGGCGGCGCCGCGATCGCATTGCGGCCGGCGGCCCGGACATAGAAGCCGGAGCCCGGCCGCGCCTCCAGCCGTCCGAGCGCGACCAGACGGTCATAGGCCTCGACCATGGTGTTCTTGGAGACACCGTATTCGAGCGTCGCCGCGCGCAGCGACGGCATGCGCCGGCCCGGCGGGAGCTGGCCGGCCTCGATCGCACGGGCGATGCGCGCAATGATGCGGTCTGTGCGGCTGCCCTCAGTGCCATCGTCCATCGCGGCCTCCGATTGTACCAGTTGGTCGACTGGTACGCGGAATGGGATCGTACGGGTAATTGTGCCTTGTTCCTGTTGGGCCTTTGCGAGAGCCTGTCAACCAACAAGCCGGCAACAAGCCCAGTGCGGGCGGAGGAAGCACCATGACGACGGCCCAAGCGCGCGCAGGCGCCGCGCGCCCCGTAAACTCGCGCATCGAGAACTATCGCAACCTGTCCTGTCTGGACCGGCTCGACCAGGCCGTCGCAGCAGCCGGTCTTCCCGCCAGCGACCGCGCCCTGCTGGCTGCTCCCGGCGCGCTGCCGCTGACGCTCGCCAACGGCATGATCGCGAACGTCGTCGGCACCCTCGAACNCCAACGGCATGATCGAGAACGTCGTCGGCACCTTCGAACTGCCGCTCGGCATCGCCACGAATTTCACTGTCAACGGCAAGGATTACCTGATCCCGATGGCAGTCGAGGAGCCCTCGGTCGTCGCAGCCGCGTCCTACATGGCCCGGATCGCGCGCGGCTCCGGCGGCTTCCTCACCTCCAGCAGCCTGCCGATCATGCGCGCCCAGGTTCAGCTCATC
>QBLV01000039.1:8962-17880 GCA_003241815.1 Hyphomicrobiales bacterium
AGCTGCTTGCCGCACGAAACGAAATCGTCGCGGCCGCCAATGCCCGGGACAAGGTGCTGATCTCGCTCGGCGGCGGCTGCCGCGACATCGAGGTTCACGTCTTTCCGCAGACGCCGCGCGGGCCGATCGTGGTCATGCACCTGCTCGTCGACGTCCGCGACGCGATGGGCGCCAACACCGTCAACACCATGGCCGAGACGGTCGCTCCGATCGTCGAGCGCATCACCGGCGGCACCGTGCGGTTGCGCATCCTGTCGAACCTCGCCGATCTCAGGCTGGCGCGCGCCACGGTACGGATTCCCGCCGCGGCGCTCGCCACCCCTGAATATTCGGGCCAGCGCATGATCGACGGCATGCTCGACGCCTACACCTTCGCCGCCATCGACCCCTACCGCGCCACCACCCACAACAAGGGCATCATGAACGGCATCGACCCGGTCGTGGTCGCCACCGGCAATGACTGGCGCGCGATCGAGGCCGGCGCCCACGCCTATGCGGCCCGCAGCGGCCGCTACACCTCGCTGACGACCTGGGAGGTCTCGAAGGACGACGAACTGGTCGGTTCGATCGAGATGCCGATGGCGCTCGGGCTCGTTGGCGGTGCGACCAAGACGCACCCGCTGGCACAATGGTCGCTGCGGCTGATGGGCGTCGAGACGGCGCAGGAGCTGGCGGAGGTCACCGTCGCCGTCGGTCTTGCCCAGAACATGGCGGCGCTGCGTGCGCTCGCCACCGAAGGCATCCAGCGCGGCCATATGGCGCTGCATGCCCGCAACATCGCCATCGTCGCCGGCGCCGAGGGCGCGGAGATCGAGGCGATTGCTGCCGAACTCGCCCGCACTCATGACGTCCGCGTCGACCGCGCCCGCGAACTTCTGAGCGAGCGCCGCAAGACCTGACGCCGATCCAACGCCTTCCACGCGCCTGCCACCACAGAAAACCGCGAAAAGCGGATCATCCCCGGAGGAGACACCATGACCACCCTGCTTTCACGCCGTATGCTCGGCGCCCTGCTCGTCACGACCAGCCTTAGCCTCGCCGCGCCGGCTTTGGCCCAAAATGAGATCAAGATCGGCTACAATGCCGACCAGTCGGCAAGCGGCGTCGCCGAACTCGGCATAGCGGGGCTCTACGGCTTCCAGGCCGCGATCGAAGACATCAATGCCAAGGGCGGCGTGCTCGGGCGCAAGCTCGTCGGCGTGGTGCGCGACGATGTCGCCTCGCCGCCGAAGTCGATCCAGAACATGAACGAGCTGATCGACAATGAGAAGGTCGCCGCCGTCGTCGGGCCGACCAATTCCGGCAACGCGCTGGCCTGGCTGCACATTCCGCAGCAGAAGAAGGTCCCGGTCATCTCCCATGTCGCGACCGCGACCGACATCACCGCGCGCTACATGAAGGAACCGCAGAACTACATCTTCCGCGTCTCGATGGTCGATCGCGAGCAGCTCGCCTTGCTCGCCGCCTATGCGATCAAGGCCTCCAAGAGCGGGAACATCGCCATCGTCGCGGACACGACGGGCTACGGCCAGGCTGCGACCAAGGACCTGCTGGAGATTCTGACGTTGCACGGCGTCAAGCCGGTGGCGGTCGAGAAGTTCGGCCCCAAGGACACCGACATGACCTCGCAGCTCGCCAAGGTGAAGGCGGCGGGCGCCGACATGGTGATCTCCGGCTCGCTCGGCGATGCGACCGCGCAGGTGCTCAAGAGCATGGAGAAGATGGACTACTATCCCGGGCTGCTTTCGACCTGGGGCTCGATCAACACGCCCCTGATCAACATCGCCGGCCCCAAGCTTGCGGAAAAGACGATCTTCGCGGCCTCCACCACCGAGGATGCCAACGAACGGGCGGTGGCGCTGCACAAGCGGCTGATCGCCAAGCACCCCAACATGCCGGCCTTCGTCTCGGCGGCGCAGGGCTATGATGCGGTAACCCTGATCGCAGCGGCGATCGCCCAGGCCAACAGCACCGATGGCGATAAGATCCAGAAGGCGCTGGAGAATCTCGGCAAGGTGCAGGGCATCATCAAGGCCTATGACAAGCCCTTCTCCAAGGAGCAGCACGAGGCGCTCGGCGTCGCGGACTTTCATCTGGCGCAGTGGAAGGACGGCCGCGTCGTCAAGGTCGACAACGCGATCGTCAAATCCCTGACAGCGGCCGATCTGAAGCGCTGACGGCAGGTCCCGGCAACCATAGGCAATTCGGAGCCGGCATTTCCTTCCGTCATGGTCGGGCTTGTCCCGACCATCCACGTCTTCGACCGTCGCGCGCTGTGACCAAGACGTGGATGCTCGCCACAAGGGCGAGCATGACGGCTAGGCTCGACGCAGCAGACGGCCGACGCCGCGACCCGGCATGGAGCAAAGATGACGGCAATCCTTCAGGCGCTGGCGAGCGGACTGGCGCTGGGCGCGATTTACGGCCTGATCGCGCTCGGCTTCAACATCACCTACGCCACGACCAAGACCTTCAATTTCGGCCAGGGCGCCTTCCTGGTGCCGGGCAGCCTGGTCGGCATCTCGCTGCTGCTGCTGGCCGCCGGCAAGCCGCATTGGGGCAACCTCGCCCCCTCCGAGATGACGCTGCTCAGCTACGCCCTTGCCACACTGGCGAGCGTCGCCATCGTCGGCGCGATCGGCGTCGTCCTGTATTATTGCGCCATCAAGCCCTTTGTCGGGGCCGGCGGCCTGAACTGGGTGCTGAGCACGATCGGCTTCGGCATCATCCTGCAGAACGCGGCGCTCGCGGTCTGGGGCCCGGCCTCGATCGCGGTGCCGTCCCCACTCGGCAACGAGGTCTGGCGCATCGCCGGGGCCGGCATCCGCCCGCAGGAGGTGCTGATCGCGGTCGTCGCGATCTCGGTCATGGTCGGGCTCGACCTCGTCCTCCGCAAGACCCGCTTCGGCAAGGCGCTGCGGGCCGTCGCCTTCAATCCGCAGGCCGCCGCGATCGTCGGCATCAATGTCGAGAAGATCGTCATCATCGCCTTCGTGATCTCGTCCTCGCTGGCGGGACTGGCCGGCATGCTGATCGCGCCGATCACCACGGCCTCGGTCTTCATTGGGCTCGGCGTCGCGCTCAAGGCCTTCTCGGCTGCGATCGTCGGCGGGCTGACCAGCCCCCGCGGCTGCATGCTCGGCGGCTTCCTGCTCGGTATCATCGAGGCGCTGGTCGGACTCTGGCGCGCCGAGATGCGCGAGATCACCATCTTCCTGCTGATCATCATCGTGCTCGTGCTGCGGCCCGGCGGCCTCATGGGTGCGCGCAGCGTGGAGAAGATCTGATGGGTCTCGTCCACGGCCTCTGCCTCGCTTTGCTGGCAGCCGCTCTCGCGCTCCTGCCGACGCTGCCGCTCAACGACTTCCATCTCCAGATTCTGTTCACGATCGGCGTGAACTACCTTGCCGCGGCGGGCCTCAACGTGCTGGTCGGCTATGCCGGGCAGAAATCGCTCGGCCATGCCGGGTTGTTCGCGGTCGGCGCCTATACGGCGGCCATCGCCAGCGTCGAATGGGGACTGAGTCCCTGGCTGTCGCTGCTGCTGGCCTGCGGACTCGGCGCGGTCTTCGGGCTCGTCATCGCCCTGCCCTCGGTCAGGGTCTCGGGGCCGAGCCTGGCGATGGTGACGATCGGCTTCGGCATCGTGGTCGAGAAGATCGTCACGGAATGGACCGACATCTTCAAGGGTCAGGCGGGCCTGTACGGCATCAGCGCGCCCTCGATCGCGGGGCGCGCCTTCACCAACCTGCACTGGGTCTGGTTCATCGGTGTGCTCTGCATCCTGACCCATCTGATGCTGCGCTCGCTGCTGAGGGGCCGCTATGGCCGTGCCTTCCTCGCGGTGCAGATGGCCGAGCCCGCCGCGCAATCGGTCGGTATCTCGGTTTCGCGCTACAAAACGCTGGCCTTCGTCGTCTCGGCGGTGACCTGCGCGCTGGCGGGCGCGGTGGTGGCGCAGCAGAACCAGTACTTCAACTCCGACTTCATCACCTTCAACCTGTCGATCTTCTTCCTCGTCGTGGTGATCTTCGGCGGCTCGGGCTCGATCTACGGCCCGCTGCTGGGTTCGGTGGTGCTGACCCTGCTCGATGCCTGGCTGGCGCGCTGGCCGGCTCTGCAGCACTTCAGCTATGGCGCGCTGCTGCTGTTCTCGCTCTATCTGATGCCCAACGGCTTGGCCGGCGCTCTTTCGAGCCTGTTCCGGGGTCGCCCGACACTCTTCGACCCCTCGCAGGCCGATGCGGGTGTCTCGGTTCTGGCAGCGCGTCCGCCGGCAGGCGACGGCAACGCACTCCTCGTCGTCTCCGATCTCCACAAGGCCTACGGCGGCATCGTGCCGGTCAACCGCGTCGGCTTCACCGTCAGCGAGGGCAAGGTCCATGCGCTGATCGGCCCCAATGGCGCCGGCAAGACCACGCTGCTCAATCTGCTCTCCGGCCATGTCGCACCCGATGGCGGCTCGATCCGCTTTCTGGGGCAGGAACTGGCGGGCCAGCCGGCGCACCGGGTCGCGAGCCTCGGCATCGCCCGCACCTTCCAGAACCTGAAGCTGTTCGGCGATCTCTCGGCTCTCGACAACGTCCTGCTCGGCGCGCATCGCCATGTCGGGGCCAGCTTTCCCGCCGCGCTGCTCGGCCTGCCCGCAGGCAGGCGCGCCGAGGCACGCGCCCGGGCCGATGCGCTGGCGCTTCTGGCCGATCTCGGCCTCGGCGAGCGCGCCTTCGAGCCGGCCAGGAGCCTGCCCTATGGACTGCAGCGCCGCCTCGAGATCGCGCGTGCGCTGGCCTCACGGCCGAAACTCTTGCTGCTGGACGAGCCGGCGGCGGGCCTCAACCCGCAGGAGACGCATGAGCTCGGCGATGTCATCAAACGAATCCAGGCGGCAGGCGTCACCGTGCTGCTGATCGAGCACCACATGGACCTCGTCATGGGAATCTCGCAGCATGTGCTGGTGCTCGACTATGGCGCGCTGATCGCCGAGGGCGCGCCCGACGCGATCCGCAAGAATCCCCGTGTCGTCGCCGCCTATCTCGGCGCGGATGACGATGCCGCCACCGTCGCGGAGAGCGTCGCATGAGCATGCTCCGCATCGACAATCTGTGCGTGCGCTACGGCGCTATCGAGGCGCTGAAGGGCATCTCGCTGCATGTCGCCGCAGGCGAGATCGTCACGCTGATCGGCGGCAACGGCGCCGGCAAGTCGACGCTGATGCGCGCCATCGCCGGGCTGGTGAAGCCGGCCTCGGGCGCGATCGCCTTCGAGGGCCGTCCGATTACCGGCATCAGGCCGCATCACTGCGTCCGGCTCGGCATCGGCCATTCGCCCGAAGGCCGGCTCGTCTTCGGCGACCAGAGCGTGCGCGACAACCTGATGCTCGGCGCTTACGCCCGTGACGACGCGGACGCCATCGCAGCCGACATCGACAAGTACTTCGCCGTGTTTCCGCGCCTGGCTGAGCGACAGGACCAGCAGGCGGGCACCCTGTCGGGCGGTGAACAGCAAATGCTGGCGATCGCCCGCGCACTGATGAGCCGGCCGAAACTGCTGCTGCTGGACGAGCCTTCGCTGGGCCTCGCCCCGCTGATCGTCCGCGAAGTCTTCGCGGTGATCCGGCGTCTGCGCGAGGAAGGCGTCACCATCCTGCTGGTCGAGCAGATGGCCAACCTCGCACTCGCCGTTGCCGATCGTGCCTATGTCATCGAGACCGGGCGGATCACGCTGGAGGGCAGCGGCGCCGAACTGCTGCGCGACGAGCGCGTTCGCTCCGCCTATCTCGGAGCCTGACATGGAGTTGCGTCGCGTCAGCATCGTCGAGGTCGGCCCGCGCGACGGGCTCCAGAACGAGAAGACCCCTGTCGCGACCGCCGACAAGATCGCGCTGATCGGCAAGCTGGCCGATGCCGGCCTGCGCCGGATCGAGGCGACAGCCTTCGTCTCGCCCCGCTGGGTGCCGCAGATGGCCGATCACGGGCAGGTCATGGCCGGCTTGAGGCAGCGACCCGGAATCGTCCATTCCGCGCTCGTTCCCAACGAAATGGGCGCGGAGGCGGCGCTGGCCGCCGGCGCGCAGGCGCTCGCCGTCTTCACGGCGGCATCCGAAACATTCTCGCGGAAGAACACCAACTGCACGATCACCGAGGGCATCGCCCGCTTCGAGCCTGTTCTGGCGCTGGCACGGCGGGCCGGCGTCCCGGTGCGGGCCTATGTTTCCTGCGCACTCGACTGTCCCTATGAGGGCGAGATCGCGCCGGATGCCGTGGCGGAGGTCTCGGCGCGCCTGCTCGACATCGGCTGCGACGAGATCGCGGTTTCCGATACGCTCGGGCGCGGCACGCCGGAGCGAACGACGCGGATGGTCGAGGCGACCCGGATAGTCGTGCCACCGGCACGGCTCGCAGGGCATTTTCATGACACCTATGGCCGCGCCATCGCGAACGTCGCCGCGGCCTGGGATCTGGGCGTGCGGATCTTCGACGGCGCCGTCGGCGGTCTCGGCGGCTGTCCCTATGCGCCCGGTGCCGGCGGCAATCTCGCCACGGAAACGCTGGTGGCATATTTCGAGGCGCGCGGGATCGAGACCGGAATCGATTTGGCCGCGCTTGAAGGAGCCGCGTCCTGGGTGCGGTCGCTTACAGAGAGGGACGCACCAGAGTTCTCGCAGCATCCCATTCCGTGAGGCACGCCCCAGAGGTTCGCTCGGAAGGACCGGCAGAGTCGCAGGGCGTACCTTATGGCCGTTGTATCGCAGGGTTCGGCAGCCCGGAAAACCGCTGGTGCGATCTCCGGCAAGCAATTGCAATCGAACGGAAAAGGGCTGGAGCGGGTACCGGGAATCGAACCCGGGTATTCAGCTTGGAAGGCTGCTGCTCTACCATTGAGCTACACCCGCATATCCCCGAAATTCCCCAGCGGACGGCGGAAGTCAACCCGTTATACGCAAACGGCTGTGGTCACGCGGTATCCGGCCCCTCCGCTCCACCGACACCGGCGGGAGACATGCATCCCGGTTGGCCTGCGCTGCGAGCGGCGCACGCGATCGTTTCAGCGCAAGGGCGGGTAGCGACGCCGACAGCCGACGACGCGGTTCAGGTGATGCGGCGCACGCTGGCGGCGATTTCCTCGGGCTCGAACAGCCGCTTCCAGTCCGGCTTCAGGATCGTGTCCTTGCCGAACACGATCGCCTTATTGCAAGCGTCCGAGAACACGCCCTGGACCTGCTCGAAGGTGACCGCCGCGAGGATGTTCATATGGCCGAGCAGGAAGTCGCGCGCCGCCTCGCGCGGCACGCCGCGCGCGATCGCTTCCTCCATCGCCTCGCGCATCGCGTCGAGCAGGGTCGCGCAGACGGTTTCCGACAGGCCGGGTTCGAGGATCGCCATCTGCTCGACGGTGACGCGGTGCGAGCGCATCACCGGCGCCCAGATCGTCCGCGCGACCTCCTCGCCCAGCGCGTAGTGCTCTTCGGGCCCCTGCGCCAATGCGTTGACGATGTGTTGCTTGGCCGCGATGCCGCCGAAATGATCGGCCTTGGCCGCCGGGTCCGTCTCGTCGTTGAAGATCGGCGGATGGCAGGGATGTGTCACGAAATAGGTGATGTCGGCCCGTTCCGGCAGATGCCCGGCATGGGGCGCGGCGGCATCAAGGATGACGACGATCGTGCCTGACGCCAGCTTCGGCAAAAGCGTCTTTGCCACGGCTCCAACATGCGTGTCGGGCACGGCCAGCACGACGACCTCGGCACCCTGGATGGCGGTATCGGCGTCAATGCAGGCGACGCCGAAGGCCTCGCGCACGCGCTCCTGGCCAGCCGGGCTGACCTCGACATGGCGGGTGGTAAAGCGCGAGCCGGCGAGGTTGCGGCCCAGCCGCATGCCCATCTTCCCACCGGCGCCAAACAGGGCGATCACCGTCATCTTGCATCTCCCTATCAGCAATAAACTGGTATGATGAGTTGATCACATAGGCTATTCATGCTGTCAATCTGGTATGATGACATCATGAGTTTAGGAGTGGCCGTGGATATGAGTCAGCGCGTCGAGGCGGATTACTGGCTGGAGACGCCCGGCGACCCGCGCCAGACCGCCGAGGCGATGGCCGGCGAGCAGTCAAGCGGCACCTTCATCGCCGTACCCGGCGAAACGCCGGAATTGACCGCGCGCGCCGCAGCGCGAGTCGAGCGGCTGGACTTGCTCGACCGCGCCGAGAGCCCTGCCCTGCCCGGCGCGACGTCGGATCTGCCGGCTCCGAGGGAGGGCTATCGACGCGCCCGCGTCACCCTGTCCTGGCCGATCGGGACCATCGGCGCCTCACTGCCCAACCTCGTCGCCACGGTCGCGGGGAACCTCTTCGAACTGCGGCAGGTCAGCGGCCTGAAGCTGATGGACATCCGGCTGCCCCCCGCCTTCGCCGATGCCTATGCGGGGCCGCGCTTCGGCATCGCCGGGACGCGCCGGCTGGCGGGCGCGACGAGCGGCCCGCTGATCGGCACCATCATCAAGCCCAGCGTCGGCTTCGGGCCGGAGGAGACGGCGGCTTTGGTCGACACGCTCTGCCGCGCCGGAATCGATTTCATCAAGGACGACGAGTTGCAGTCGGACGGGGCGCTCTGCCCTTTCGAAGCGCGGGTCGATGCGGTGATGCGCGTGGTCGAGACGCAGGCCGACCGCAGCGGCCGCAAGACGATGGTCGCCTTCAACCTGACCGGCGATCTCGACCAGATGAAGCGCCGCCACGACCATGTCCTGAAAGCCGGCGGAACCTGCGTCATGGCGAGCCTGAATTCGGTCGGCCTCGTCGGCATGATCGAGCTCGGCCGCTTTTCGCAACTGCCGATCCACGCCCACCGCAATGGTTGGGGCTATCTCTCGCGCAGCCCGGCGCTGGGCTGGAACTACACCGCCTGGCACAAGCTCTGG
>QBLV01000039.1:17890-33222 GCA_003241815.1 Hyphomicrobiales bacterium
GCGGAAGGCACCTTTCGCGCGCTGGGCACGACCGACCTGATCTTCGCCGCAGGCGGCGGCATCCTCGCCCATCCCGACGGCCCGGCGGCCGGTGTGGCCGCCCTGCGCGATGCCTGGAGCGCGGCGGTCGAGGGCGTGGCGCTGGAACGGAAAGCGCTCGCCAGCCCGTCTCTTGCGGCGGCTCTGGACCACTATGCATGAGCAAGGATCGGCCATGACCGAGGCCCTGCCACCCGGCCCGCTGCTCGCCTATTATGGCGACGACTTCACCGGCTCGGCGGCGGTGATGGAGGTGATGAGCTTTGCCGGCCTCGATTCGGTGATGTTCCTGGGCCCGCCCTCGGCCGAACGCCTGGCGGCCTTCGCCGACAGGCGCTGCATCGGCATCGCCGGCATCGCCCGCTCCAAGCCTCCCGAATGGATGGATGAGCACCTGCCGTCGATTTACGGGGCACTCGCCGGCATCTGCGCGCCGCTGATCCACTATAAGGTCTGCTCGACCTTCGATTCAGCACCACAGATCGGCTCGATCGGCCGGGCGATCGACCTTGGCATGGCCACGCTCGCACCGACTTTCGTGCCGCTTGTCGTCGCGGCACCGGCCATCGGACGCTACCAGCTCTTCGGACATCTCTTCGCTGCGGTCGCCGGCGTCGGACATAGGCTCGACCGACACCCTGTCATGGCCCACCATCCCGTGACGCCGATGAACGAGGCCGACCTGACCCGCCACCTCGCGCGCCAGACAGACCGCCGGATCGGGTTGATCGACCTCCCCACGCTCCAGGGGAGCAAGCCGCAGGCCGCGCTGGCTGCGATCCAGGGCGACGACCGGCCCATCATCATGATCGACGGCGTCGACGAAGCGAGCCTCGCCGCCGCGGGGCGCCTGATCTGGGAGAACCGGAGGGCCTGCGGATTCGTGGCCGGCTCGCAGGGCATCGAATACGCCTTGGTCGCGCATTGGCGCGCGGCCGGCCTGATCCCGCGCTCGCCGGCGGCCCTGCGCGTCGCGGCAGTCGAGCGTATCGCCGTCGTCTCGGGCTCCTGCTCGCCGGTCACGGCCGGCCAGATCGCCCATGCGCAGGCCCACGGCTTTGCGGGCATCCGGCTGGACGCCTCCCGCGCGGTCGATCCCGCAGCGTGGGAGACCGAATGCGGACGCGCGGTCCAGGCGGCGCTGGACGCGCTCGGCCAGGGCGCCTCGCCGCTGGTCTTCACGGCGCAAGGACCCGACGACCCCGCCGTGCCGGCCCTCACGGATGCCTGCCACAGCGCCGGCTTGGAGATGGCCGAGGTCAATGACAGGATCGGTGCGGGCCTGGGTGAAATTCTCGGCGCGATCCTGGACCGGTCGGGTCTCAGCCGCGCCCTCATCGCCGGTGGCGACACCTCCGGCCATGCCACGCTGGCACTCGGCGTGGATGCGCTCTCGGCCATCGCGGAGATCGCGCCCGGTTCGCCCTTGTGCCGCGCCCATGCCGACGACAGCAGTCGCGACCGGCTTGAACTCGCCCTGAAAGGCGGGCAGATCGGCGGCATCGACTATTTCAGCGCCGTCCGCGCAGGCGGCCCGATCGGGACGACATGATGGTCGAAATGAGCACGCCGTGACCTCCGAACCGATCCCGCGCCGTAAACTGCATCAGGAGGTGCTGGACCGCCTGATGGCGCGCATCCACGCGGGTGAATTCGCCCCCGGCGAGCAGTTGCCGTCCGAGCGCGACCTGATGGACGTCTATGGCGTCGGCCGGCCCTCGATCCGCGAGGCGCTGCAGCAACTGGAACGCTCCGGCCTCGTCAGCATCAGCCATGGCGAGCGCGCCCGCGTGCTGCTGCCGACCGCGCAGGCGATGGTCGAGCAGATGACCGATGCCGCGCGCTATCTGCTGAGCGTCGAGCCGCGCACGCTCGATCACCTCAAGGAAGCGCGCGTCCTGCTCGAGGCCGGGGTCGCACGGCTTGCGGCGCAGCGCGCCGATGCGGCGGGCCGCGCCTTGCTGCGCCAGCGGCTCGACGAGCATCGGCAAGCCAGCCTCGACGATTTCCTCGAACGCGACATCGCCTTCCATCGCCAGATCGCGGCAATGAGCGGCAACCCGGTCTTCCCGGCCGCAGTCGAGGGCATGCTGGCCTGGCTCGGCGCCTACTACCACTCGCTGGTGCGGGCGCCGGGCGCAGAGAGCCTGACCTTGCAGGAGCACCAGCGCATCTATGATGCGGTCGCTTCAGGCCGGGCGGACGAGGCGGCGCAGGCGATGTCGGACCATCTCAACCGCGCCAACGGGCTGTACCGGCGTTTTTCGGAAGGCGACGAACATCCCGCTGCCGGCTGATCAGAACAAGGCGACCTCAAGCCGCCTGCCTGATATCTCCGATCTCCAGCTCGATCAGCAGCGCCGGATCGGCCTCGACCAGATAGGCCAGCGCCGCATCGTCGGCGAGCGAGTCCGCCATGGCCCTGGCCTCTTCGCGTGCCGCTTCCGCATCCATCCGGCGCAGCAGCCCCATCAGCGCGTGGCCATCCGAACCATCCTGCACCTCGCAGGCGATCAGCACCTCGCGCAGCAGCCTGCGGTCGATACCACGCCCGGTCCCGCCGGCATCGAAGCCCCGCGCGTTGAGCGTCGCGATGGCGGCGGTGAAAGCGGGCTGGAGCGAGACCGGCAGCCCGGCCTTGCGGTAGAGCGCCTTGAGGCCGGCGCCGCGACGGTCGCGCAGCAGCGCGGCGACACGCTGCGCAGGCAGGCCGGCGAGCGCCACGAACGCGGCTTCGGCCAGGGCGGGTTCGCCGCTCAGCAGGGAGCGCAGCATCAGGCCGGGCGTCAGCCGCCCGTTGATCCGCAGCACCTCGACGATGGCCGGCGCATCGCTCTCCTCGCCGCCTGCGGCCAGCGCCACGGCGACCCGTTCGGTCGATTCCCGCGCGAGCCTGGCGCTGCGTTCGGGCGTCAGCCAGCCGCAGTCGGTGACGAAGCTCGCCAGCGCATCCGACACCTTGGCGGCGATCGCCTGCCGCAAGCTTGCCGGCAGATCGGCACGGGCCAGCAGTTCCTCGCGCAGCGCACCGCTTTCTCCGGCCCGCTCGACCATCCGCTCCAGCGAAAAATCCGGGATATCGGCTGTGCGGTTGCCGGCCAGCGTCACCAGCGCCTCGTCGCAACCGACCTCCGCCAGCGCGGCACAGGCGCCCGCGGGCAAAGCGGGGCGCATCGCGACGGCACGCTGGGCCAGCCTATCGCCGATCGCGGCGGCATCGACCAGATCGGCCTCGGTCAGGACCGGTGAATGCGCCAGCACCAGCGCCGCGACATCGCTCTGGTCGGCGATCAGCCCAAGCACGAGATTGCGCGGTGCGCGCGGCGACGAGGCCATCTCCTCGGCGATGGCCCGGCGCACCAGCGGCGAGGGATCGTCGATCAGCGACATCAGCGCCGTTTCGGCCTCGGCGCAGTCCTCCTCGGCCATGCCGGAGCGCAGATAGGCACCGGCCAGCGCGGCCGCGCCGCTGGCGCGAGCCTCGGCATTGGCTGTGCGTGCCCAGAGCAGGAATCGGCGAACGATCATCGGCCGCTCCGCTGAATCATGAAGGAGGAGAGGTCGAGCGGCGCGCGACGCGCCCGCGCGGTCGGGCGCTCCTGGGCGGCAGCCGTGGGCTGGGTCAGTTCGACCGGGCGCGAGGGCGGCAGCGGCGCGCCGACGGCCTTCGCGGCCGATGCGTTCGCGACGGCTGCGTCGGAAGCGGTCGGTGCGATGGCAGTCGCGTCGGTTTTGGTCTGGCGCGGGAAATAGCGCTCGGCCGCGTCAAGCGAGGCCATGCGCGCGCCATCCGTGCGCGGCGTCGTCCAGAGATTGGCGACGGCCGGCGAAACCGGCGCCCGCGAGCCTTCGGTCGAGAACAGGCCGATCAGCCCCTTGGCCCGGCCGGGAGACAGCGCCGCGGCGATCTCGGCAGGCTTGTCGGCGCCCTGCCCTGTCGCGGCAGCCCCTTGCGCCGTCGCCACCTGGGCCGGCGTGGTCGCGGCGGCAAGCTGCGTGTTGGCGTGGCTGGCTGCCAGCACGCCATAAACCTCCTGCGCGCTGCGCGCCCGGCCGGTCTTGTCGAAGAAGATGCTGCGGTTGGCGGCCGCGGCATCCGGGAAATCCTTGGCGGCGCTGCGCGTCGGATCGCTCGCCGCCGTCTTGATCAGGTCGGAGGCGCCACGCGCGCCCAGTACATGCGCCATGTAGAGCTCGCCGGCATGCGGCTGGCGGCCGAGCGCGCCGGCGAGCTGCTCGCGGTTCTTCTGGGTGAACGCTCCGGCCATCACGGCGGCGACCTGCGGATCCTTGCGAAGCTCCAGGATCTTCTCCCGCGCGGCAGGGTCCGCCACCGTCAGGCGTCCGCTTCCCGTCTCGCTGATCGCGTCGGCATAGCTGGAGAGCCCCTGCTTGGGCCCCTCCTGCTTCACCATCGACAGCCAGGTCTGCTCGATGAACTGGAACAGGCCGGTCGCGCTCGAGGTCTTCGCCTTGGCGTCCGGCTCCAGCGAGGATTCCCTTTGCGCGGTCTTCAGCAGATAATCGAAGCCGGCGCCGGTCTTCGCCGCGCCGTCGCGGATGGCACTGACGACCGGGTTGGCCGGCTGGACTTCGCGCGTCTGCGGGGTGGTGAACAGGAACATCGAGTTACTCGGGCGAACCCGCCGCCGGCGGCCCGCCGCATGACGTTGCGGCGCTGTGTGGAGAGTGGCCCGATTATGGTAAGCGAACGGTTAATCGCGATGAATCGCCAGGGCGGCCGTGCCGCCTGCACTGCGCCAGGAGGATGTCGATGCCAGAGCTGAAGCGCCACAAGCGCGGCGGGATCTATTTCGAGGATTTCGAGATCGGCGCCATCATCGAGCACAGGCTGACCCGCACCGTGACGCAAATGGACAATATGCTGTTCTCGAACATGACCCTGAACCCGCAACCCCTTCATATCGATGCGCATTTCTGCGCGACCGAGACCGAATGGGGCCAGCCGCTGATGAATTCGCTGTTCACGCTCGGGCTGATGATCGGCATCTCGGTCAACGATACCACCGTCGGCACCACGATCGGCAATCTCGGCATGACCGACGTGACGTTCCCGGCCCCGCTCTTCGAGGGCGACACGATCAACTGCACCACCGAAATCGTCGCCAAGCGCGAATCGCGCTCGCGGCCCGATGCCGGCATCGTCGAGTTCCATCACCGAGCCTACAAGCAGGACGGCACGCTCGTCGCGCAATGCCGTCGCCAGGCCTTCATGCGCCGGCACCCCGTGCCCGCCACCGTCGCGGTCTGACACATCATGCGCTCGCTCCTGTTCGTCCCCGGCGACAGCCCCCGCAAGCAGCAGAAGGGCCTCGACAGCGGCGCTGATGCGTTGATCCTCGATCTCGAGGATTCCGTCGCGCTTGATGCCAAGCCTCAAGCCCGCGAGATCACCCGCGCCTTCCTCGAAGCCGCTCGCAGCTTGCCCCGGCGCCCCCGGCTGATCGTGCGCGTCAACGCGCTGACGACGGGCCTGACCGAGGCCGATCTCGACGCGGTCATGCCCGGCGCACCGGACGCGATCATGCTGCCGAAATCGGAAGGGGGCATCGACGTCAGCCATCTCGGCGCCAAGATCGCCGTTCGCGAAGCCGAGAGCGACCTGCCCGACGGCGCGACCAAAATCATTCCGATCGCGACAGAAACCGGCAAGGGCATCTTCGGCCTGGGGACCTATGCCGGCGCGACGCACCGGCTCGCAGGCCTGACCTGGGGCGCGGAGGATCTTTCGGCGGATCTCGGCGCAGAGACCAACCGCCTGGAGAATGGCGCCTACACCGATCCTTACCGCCTCGCGCGCTCGCTGACGCTGTTTGCGGCTGCGGCCGCCCAGGTGGACGCGATCGACACCGTCTTCACCGCCTTTCGCGACGCGGAGGGCTTCCGTACCGAGTGCCTCGCGGCGCGACGCGACGGCTTCACCGGCAAGATGGCGATCCACCCCGACCAGGTCGCGCCCATCAACGAGATCTTCGCACCCTCGCCCGAGACGCTGGCCCGGGCCGAGGCGATCATCGCACTGTTCGAGGCCAATCCCGGCATCGGCGTCATCGGGCTCGATGGCGAAATGCTGGATCGTCCCCATCTGATCAGGGCGCAGCGCGTCAAGGCGCGTGCAGAGAAACTGGCTGAATGAACCGCTGGAGACGATTCCAATGACTCAGGTTTTCGAGGTTTCGGGCATGCATTGCGGCGGCTGCCTGTCGCGCGTGCAGCAGGCCGCCACAAAGCTCGCGCCGGGCGCCAGCGTGACGCTGGAGCCGCCGAGGCTGACCCTGCCGGGAGGCGCGCCTTTCGACGCGGCTGCGATCAACGCGGCGCTGGCGCCGCTCGGGGACTACCGGGTGAAGGCCGTGATGAGCTGACCGGAAATGAGGGAGTCATCCCGGACGACCTGCGGTCGCCCAGGATGACGGCTGAGTTTCGATGCGAGATGAAGCGAATCTCGGACGGCCGCAGCGCCCTCACGCACCCGTCGGCCGCTCGATCGAAAACAGATGATCGACCTCGGCATAGTCGGCATAGCCGCAGCGCGCGATCGGGTGGGCGGCGGCCGTGTCGAAGCGCCCGTCCCGGATAAAGGCATCGTCCATGAAGATGCCGACGACCTGCCCCAGCACCATCCAGCGCTCCACTGCGTTGCCGTCGAGATCGACGAGCTGCTGCACCGAGAGCAGCTTGCATTCCAGCGCCGCCGGGCTCGCCGCCACGCGCGGCGGCCTGACGAATTGCGACGCCGCCATCTCCAGCCCGGCATGACCGTATTCGCTCGTGCCGCGCGCCAGCGGCGCCGAGGTCAGGTTCATTTGACCCGCCAGTGCCTTCGTCACCATCGAGCAGGTGAACTCGCCCGTCTCCTCGACGAAGGCGATCGCATCCTTCTTGCCCTCGGATGAGAACATCACGATATGCGGCCGCGTCGAGACAGCGTTGAAATAGCTATAGGGCGAGAGGTTGATCTCGCCCTTGGCGCTCATGGCGGTGATCCAGCCGATCGGGCGCGGTGTCACGATCGCCTTGAAGGGATCATGGCCCAGACCGTGATCCTGCAGGGCCGGAGAATAGATCATGACTGTTTCGCCCCGAAATAGCTGACGATGTCGGCGAGAGCCGGCCGGTCGCGATCGGGCGGAACCGATGTCGGCGTGCCCAGATGGATCAAGCCGGCCATGCGCTCGGTTTCCGAAAGCCCGAAGGCATCGAGGACGCCGCGGTCGAAGGAGAACCAGTTCGTCAGCCAGCAGCCGCCGAAGCCCATCGCCTGCGCAGCGACAAGCAGGTTCATGCAGACGGCGCCGGCCGAGAGCTCCTGCTCCCATTCGGGGATCTTCACATGCGGCGCCGCGCGCGAGACGACGGCGATGATCACCGGCGCCTGCAACAGGCGGTTGCGCTCGAAATCGACCTGTTCGGGCCTTGCATCGGGATGACGTGCCGAGAAGGCCTGCGCCACCACCTCGGCCGCCTGTGTCCGACCATTGCCCGAGAAGACGATGAAGCGCCAGGGGACCAGCTTGCCATGGTCGGGCACGCGCGAGGCGATCGTCAGGAGTTGGTCGAGTTGGCCGGCATCGGGGCCGGGCGCGGCCAGGAACTGCGGCGGTACGGACCGGCGCAGCTTGAGCAGGGAGAGCGTATCGGTCATGAAGCATCCGGATGCGAGGAACCTGAGCAGACCTAGTGTCTCGCCATGATCAGGACAAGCGAAGCTGCTGAGACGTGGGCGCAAGGGTGCCGAGGGCTTTGAGCATGTTTAAATTGGATGGGTTCGAGAGACGGGGCCGGCTGGCGAGCGCCGGGCTTGCTTGCGCACTCGTTTTCGCCCCGATGCTGGCCGCAGGACAGGGGCTGCCCCAGACTGGCGCAGCCGACCCGCCGGTCGAGTCCGCCCAGGCGCCGGCCGGACAGACGGCGCCGCTCACGCTCGCGGCCCAGTTCGCCGGCGACCGCAAGCCGATCCGCTCCGGCCTCGTCTGGCGCGTCCTCAGCGAAACCGCCGACGGCTCGCCACCGCGCATCGTGGCCCGCTCTTCAGAGGCTGAACCGGTCTTCGCGCTGGAGCCCGGCACCTATCTGCTGCATGCGGCTTACGGCTTCGCCAGCGGCACCAAGCGCGTCACCCTCGGAGCCCAGGGCCTGCGCGACCAGGTCGCGATCAGCGCCGGCGGGCTATCGCTGGCCGGTTCGATCGGCGATGCGCCGATTGCCCCGGCCCAGCTCAGCTTCCAGGTCTTCGTTCCGCTGCAGGGCAACTCCGAAGGGCGCCTCGTCGTCGGCAACGCCAAGGGCGGCGAGCTCATACGCCTGCCGGAGGGCACCTATCACGTCGTTTCGACCTATGGCGATTCCAACGCGATCCAGCGTGCCGATGTGAAGGTCGAATCCGGCAAGGTTACCGATGCGACGCTGCATCACCGCGCCGCCCGCGTGACGCTGAAGCTCGTCGCGGCGGCGGGCGGCGAAGCTTTCGCCGGAACCGCCTTCAGCGTGCTGACGCCGGGCGGCGACGTCATCCGTGAGGCGATCGGCGCTTTCCCGCAGGTGATCCTGGCGGAGGGCGACTATGTCCTGATCGCCCGGCAGGAGGGGCAGGTCCATTCGCGCGACTTCAAGGTCGAGTCCGGGCTGGACCGGGACATCGAGGTGCTGGCACGCTGACGTTCTCAGTTGGTAGGCTTGGGTCCCGTGGCAAGGTCCGGCTTGGCGCCGGTCAGTGCCGCAACGATGCCGTCGGCGATCCGGATGGCGAGGCAGCGATAGCCGGCATCGACCATCTGCATCCCGTCCATACCGACGAGTTCCTCGGCCGTGAAGCGCTTCGAGCGCGACCAGTCTCTCATCATTCCGTAGCGCGGAAACAGCGCGACGCCATGCTCCTCGGCGGTTTTCTTCAGCACGGCACGATAGGCGTCATATTGCGGGTAGCGTCCCGCCCGCGGCAGCCATTGCAGATCCATCATCACCATGTCGATGCCGGCGGCCTGAACCTTCTGGATGCCCTTGCGCAGGATTTTCGCAAGTTTCTCCTCGCCGACATGGCTGATCGCCTCATTGACCACCGTCTGCCAGATCACGACCGAGGGCCTCTCCTCGATGACGTCGGTATCCATCCGCAGCAGCATGTCATAGGCCGACTGCCCGCCCACGCCCTTGTTGAGGACGCTGACCTCGGCATTCGGCAGGCGCCGGCGCAATTCGTCCTGGAGGATGGCGGGATAGCTCTGGTCCTCGGCGCTCGCGCCGGAGCCGGCGGTCGTCGAGGAACCGATCGCGACAATAGTGAGCTTGCCGGTCTCGCGCAGTGCGGTCCTGGCCGCAGGCAGCACCGGCTGGAACGGCTGCTGGGCCGCACCGGAGCGGCAGCGCATGTCCGTTGCGGCGGCGAGCGTCATGGGCCCGGCGGAAGCCGCACCGGCGCAGGCGAAAAAACTCAGTGCAGCGACGCCGATGCCCGCCGCGAGGGCGCGGCGGCTGTCCCGCTGGGTAGCGTGAGCGACTGATACCACGTCAGGAATATCCCTAACCCCACCAGCAATGTAACCCCGGCGAGATTGACCAGCAACTGCGGCCCCAGCGCGAAGCCGGTCTCGGCCAGGACGATCTGGCCGGCGATCGA
This sequence comes from Hyphomicrobiales bacterium, assembly GCA_003241815.1. Taxonomy (GTDB): domain Bacteria; phylum Pseudomonadota; class Alphaproteobacteria; order Rhizobiales; family Beijerinckiaceae; genus Allobosea. Next base: position 27,567 of record QBLV01000039.1, read on the forward strand.
CAGCACCGTCCCTGCGCAGAACACGTCGAGCGAATGACGCCCGACCACAGCGAGGGTCCGGCCCACCGCGTGACGCAGCAGTCCAGCACCGGCCGGCAGCCAGCGCATCGCGAGCCACGCCAAGGCCAGCACATGCAGCAACCGGCTCCAGGCCAGATTGGTCTTGTCCGAACCCAGCTGCACCGAGTCGAACCAGTCGTTCAGGGGCGCGATCCCGACCGGATTTCCCGAGGAGGTCTTGGCCACGAAGGCGAGGACGAGGACAACGACTGCCGCGGCATCGAGCCAACGCAGGCGCGGCAAGGTGATGCCGCGCTGCGCGGCCCGACCTATGATGATCCCGAGCGTGAACACGACCTGCCAGGCAAAGGGGTTGAAGAACCAGCCGGCGGCGTGAACGTTCGGCAGGTTGAGGCCGAACCAGAGCGCCGCCTGCCAGACGCACAGCGACACCAGCAGCGCTCCGACGGGGCTGATCCGCACCGCGAAATAGATCAGCGGAAACGAAGCCAGCAGCACGATGTAAAGCGGCAGGATATCGAGATAGGACGGCTGATAGCGCAGCGTCAGCGCATCGACGAGAGCCTCGAAGGTGTCGCTGAACACGGGCTGGATGTTGATCGCCTCGACATAGAGCGGGTTCTGCGTGCGCGTCACCGCAGCCGCCACCACGCCGCAGACGATGATGAACATCGCGATATGCGCGATGTAGAGCGTCCACAGCCTTGCGCCGATCTTGAGCGCCCCGACCGTCAGCCCGCGCCGCTCGATCAGGTTGCCATAGGCCAGCGTCGCCGACACGCCGGCAAGCAGCACGAAGGCGTCGGCCCCGTCCGAGAAGCCGAAATTATGCGGCATGTAAGCCGCAACGACGTTTCCCGGCATGTGGTTGATGAAGATGACGAGCAGGGCCAGCCCGCGGATGACATCGATGCGCGCATCCCGCTGCGCCACGGGCATGGCGCCTTCCGGGCCATGGCCCAGGAGCAGGAAGCGGAAAAGTGAACGTGTCTGCGTCACCAGCGGCATCCGGCCATGAAAACGGGGCGGTCGCAGAAACCTGCCAGCAGGCAGCGAGTTCCCGAACATGAACGTTTGCCAGCGCATCCGTTCATCCGGCGTTCATAAAGCGGACGAGGTTAATCGTCACCTAACGTCGCTTCACAAGCCTGTGTGCTGCTCGCGCCATGTAGCTATCTCGAACGTCGGCGCCCCCACCCCGCAGAGCATGCCGGGTTCGCTGGCAAACACGCCGTCGTTCCGCGAAAATCAGGACGGGCTAATAAGGCGGCTCCGCATAGACGAGCTTGCCGTCGATCAGCAGGCGCTTGATCGCGGCGTCGCCTCCGGCGGAGACTGCGGCCACCACCTCGATCCGCGAGCGCTCGGTGGTCTCGATCGCGCGCCCCTCGCCCTGCGGAACGAAATAGCTTTCCAGCCCATAGGCGATACGCAGGCGACGGCGGCCTGAGTCGCAATCGGCCTCTCCTGCGGCGTTCAGCGCGCAGGCCCCGGTCGACTGGACACGCCCGGCGATGACCACAGTGTCGCCGCTGAGCGCTGGACGGGTGCGCGCCACCGCTGTCGCCTGCGCAAACCCCTCGGCATCACGTGTTAGCGTCACGAACACGGCATCGCCACGGCGGTAGCCACCCTCGCCGTCGACAGGCCCTTCCACGGTGCTGATCGGATAGGCCAGCACGACGTAATCGCCGCGAAACAGGTCGCGCGGATCGACCGGAACGGTCTTCAGCCGCACCTCCGTGCCGTTGCGAAGAATGCTGGCCCGGCTTTCGACCAGAGCGAACAGGCCGCCGCTCAGGAGCAGCATCGCTGCGCACGCACGCCAGAGCAGCGGCACGCGACCAACCAGCGCATCGGCCGAAGATGGAACCCGCATCGGAGGGACCCGCATCACGCGACCTCCCCTGCCGGCCGCGACAGCCGTGCGAACAGGCGGCGCGCGCCGCCCGCCATCGCGAGCAGCGCGGCGCCCGCAACGAGAAAGAACAGCGACTGGTCGAGCAGCGTGCCGATCGTCTGCCAGAGCAGGATCAGGATCGCGATGCCAAACAGGCCCGAACCGGCGAGCGTCAGGCGTCGCACGCCGCCGGTCACGCCGGCCACGACGAGCGCGATCGCCACCGAGAGGATCAGGCTGGCGACGACGACCTTGCCCGGCAGGCCGACGACCCCACCGCTCCAGAACACGAGCGGGACCAGCAGGGCCAGGACCAGCCCGACAGCCAGCGGCCAGGCGAAGCGCTTTTCGCGCGCCAGCGCGGCGAAGCCCAGAATGACAGGCACGGCCACGGCATAGGCTGCGTAGTTCAGCCAGATCGCCGTGCCGGCGCGCGATTCACGCGCGTCGAGAATACGGATCAGTTCGACATCGAGAACGACGAGCAGGCCGAGCAGCCCCCAGGGCAGGCAGCAGGTCAAAAGCGCCGGCCCGCCGCGATCGAGTGCCCAGCCGCCGATGGCGACATAGGCAGCCGATACGGCCAGCCCATAAGCCAGCAGCCCGTAGTCGAAACGCCCGCCGATCCAGTCGCCCGGCACCAGCGCGAGCCACAGGCCCAGCGCCAGCACGGCGAGGTGATGCACCAGCCGGTTGCCGCGCGACAATGCGAGCCAGAACGCCGGCAGATAGAGCATGAAGAAGGCGATATGCAGGGCGCCCTGGCTCTCCTGCCAGCGCCCCCCGCTCCAGGCGCACAGCGCCACGAAGGTCACGACGAGCGCTCCGTTCGAGCGCAGCAGGACCGCGACGCAGAGCGCGCCAAGTGCAACCATCAGGGCGCCCGCCGGCCAGTCCGCCGGCAGATGGTACATCTGGCCGATCAGGGCGATACCGGCCCCGAAGATCAGGACGCCGCAGGTTGCGGCGGCGTCGCTGCCTGATGACGACCCTTTGTTCTCCAGCCGCGCCGCGATGCCCAGCGCCGCGATCAGGCTGATCAGAATCATGGCGAGCTTGACCAGCCGGGGCATGGCCTCCCAGTTCGCCGCCACGAAAGCGGCAACGCTGGAAGCGATCAGCAAGCCGCCGAACAGCCCAAGCAGCCCTGGCAGTCGAAATCCGCCCTCGGCAGCAACGGAACGGCGGATCGCGCTGGCGGAATCGGCGTTGAGCAAGCCCTCCCCGACCCAGCGTGTGAGATCGGCATCGAGCCGCTTGCGATAGGACCCTGTCAGCATGTGCGACAATCTGGCATGAGGGAGAGGCTGTTGGCGAGATCGGTCATCGCATCGTGACGAAACACGCCGTCATTCCGGATCGGCGCCGCTTCGCGACTGGTCCGGAATGACGGCGCTCCCAAGTCAGCGCGCCCTCGCCGCCTTGACCCTCTTCAGATCCGGCGGCATCGCCTCTTCCGTCAAGGCCGCGATCATCTCATCCAGCGTCATCACCGTCTGCGCCTGGCTGCCGAGCCGGCGCACCGTCACCGTGCGCTCCTCCGCCTCGCGCTTGCCCACCGCGAGGATCACCGGGACCTTGGCCAACGAATGCTCACGCACCTTGTAGGAGATCTTCTCGTTGCGAAGATCGGCGCGCGCCCGCAGGCCGGCATTCATGCAGGCGATCGTGACCTCCTCGGCATAGCCGTCGGCTTCGGACGTGATCGGCGAGACGATGATCTGCTCGGGAGCCAGCCAGAGCGGAAAATGCCCGGCGAAGTTCTCGATCAGAATGCCGGTGAAGCGCTCCAGCGAGCCGCAGATGGCGCGATGGACCATGACTGGCTGCTTCTTCTCACCATCCGAGCCGATATAGAAGGCCCCGAAGCGCTCCGGCAGGTTGAAATCGACCTGCGTCGTGCCGCATTGCCAGTCGCGACCGATGGCGTCGCGCAGGACATATTCGAACTTCGGCCCGTAGAAGGCGCCCTCGCCCGGATTGATCTCGGTTTTGATCCGGTTGCCGGACTGCACTGCGATCGTCTCGAGCACCCTGGTCATGACCTCTTCGGCATGGTCCCAGACCGCATCGGAACCGACGCGCTTCTCCGGCCGGGTCGAGAGCTTGATGACCAGCTCTTCGGTGAAGCCGAAATCCTCATAAACCGAGAGGATCAGCTCGTTGATCATCAGGCACTCGGCCGCGAGTTGCTCCTCCGTGCAGAAGACATGCGCATCGTCCTGCGTGAAGCCGCGCACGCGCATCAGCCCGTGCAGAGCCCCGGACGGCTCGTAGCGATGCACCGCTCCGAATTCCGCCAGCCGGATCGGCAGGTCGCGATAGCTCTTCAGCCCATGCTTGAAGATCTGCACATGGCCGGGGCAGTTCATCGGCTTCAGCGCGAAAACCTTCTGATCGCGCGTCGGGTCGTTGGGGTTCTCGAAGGCCGAGGCCGACTTCACCGCGAACATGTTGTCCTGATACCAGCCCCAGTGACCCGAGGTCTCCCAGAGCGACTTGTCGAGGATCTGCGGCGCATTGACCTCTTCGTAATCGGCCGCGAGCCGGCGCCGCATATAGGTCAGGATCTCCTGGAACAGCCGCCAGCCCTTGGAGTGCCAGAACACGACGCCGGGCCCCTCCTCCTGGAAGTGGAACAGGTTCATCTCGCGGCCGATCTTGCGATGGTCGCGCTTCTCCGCCTCCTCGATCTGCTTGAGATGCGCGTCGAGCTCTTCCTGCCTGGCGAAGGCCGTGCCGTAGATGCGCGTCAGCATGGCGTTGTCGCTGTTGCCGCGCCAATAGGCCCCGGCCACCTTCATCAGCTTGAAGGCGTTGCCGACCTTGCCGACCGAGGTCATGTGCGGGCCGCGGCAGAGGTCGATCCACTCCCCCTGCGCATACATCTTCAGCGTCTGATCGGCGGGGATCGCATCGACGAGCTCGACCTTGTAGGCCTCGCCCTTGGCTGCAAAGAAGTCCTTGGCCTTGTCGCGGCTCCATTCTTCCCTGGTGAAGGGGGCGTCCTTGGCGATGATCTCGCGCATCTTTTTCTCGATGACCGGCAGGTCTTCGGGCGTGAAGGGCTCGTTGCGGGCGAAATCATAAAAGAAGCCGCCCTCGATTACGGGGCCGATCGTCACCTGCGTGCCAGGCCAGAGCGCCTGAACCGCCTCGGCGAGGACGTGGGCGCAGTCGTGCCGGATCAGTTCCAGCGCGCGCGGGTCGTCGCGAGTCAGGAACTCGATCTTCGAGTCCTTAGCGATCGCATCGCCGAGATCGACGACCACGCCGTCGATCGCCATCGCGACCGTGCGCTTCAGGAGCGAGGGAGAAATGCCGCCAGCAATCGCCTTTCCGGTGATGCCGGAGGGGAATTCGCGCGTCGCGCCATCTGGAAATGTCAGGGAGATCGTCATGGTCTGAAAATCCTGCTCACTCGGGGATACGATCCCCGTAAGTCAAGGCCGGCTACGGATGCGGTTTCACATCTCCGGCGCCCGCAGCCGGTTGCGCGTCGGAAAAGCTGGCCGCCGGGTCTCCTTGTGGAGCATCTCCATCGGGAGGCGGCGCGTTGACGCCGCGCCAGCGGCCATAGCGCCACGGCCTATACCACGCGGCCTGCGCGGGCAATTCCTCGCAGACAAGGTCGATGCCACTCGTGCCGAGCGGGGTGCAGCGGCAGATCCGCGCCACGCCGACCCAGCCGCCGCGCCACAGCCCGAAGCGCTGGATCGCCTCGTCGGTGTAGGT
>QBLV01000039.1:33232-37150 GCA_003241815.1 Hyphomicrobiales bacterium
AGCATCGACAGGCTGAGCTGGTAGCTGCGGATCGCCCAGTGGGCGCCGCGCCGCGGCGCCAGCTTTAAACGCTCGGCCTGCGCGAAAAGACGTGACAAGCCGCGCAGCGATGCCATTTCATCGCGCTCATCATCAGAGCCGAGATTCGTCATGCTGCGTTCCGTTATGCGTCCCGTCCCGTTCCGCCCGACAGCCGCCGCGCTGTTCGTTGCGGCAGGCCTTCTGATGTCGGCCGCGCCGGCCGCAGCCCAGCAACGCGCCAACCTGCTCTGGCTCGAGCCCGGCAAGGTCGATGTCGCGAGCCTGATCGGCCTGCCGCCCGCGATGACCTCTCCCGAGCAGAAGCGCGAATTCGACGAGGTCCTGCAGATCACGCTTAACCGCACGCCCGAGCGCGAGAAAGCCGCGATCGCCGACCAGTACCAGACGCTGAACCGCTTCCTTGAAGGCGCCGGCATTCCCTTCGCGGGCAACGAGCATCGCGAGGTCCGCCTGCTGTTCCGCGAGGCGCAGGTCGAGCTGAGCATCGTGCTGCTCGGCGTGCGCCGCCTGACGAACCGCCAGCGCCCCTTCACCGTCTGGAACCGGGTCCGCGTCAAGCCGTGCCCGGGCGGACGCCCCGAAGGTAGCTCCTTTCCGGCCGGCCATGCCGCGACGGCGGCGCTCTATGCCGAACTGCTCACCCAGGCCGCGCCCGAACTCGCCGCGAAATTCGAGGAACGCGTGACCGACTATGCCGAGAGCCGTCTCGTTTGCGGCTTCCATTATCGCAGCGATCTCGCGGCAGGCGACAAGGCCGGGCGCGCCGTCGCCAAGGCGCTCCTCGCCGAGCGGGCCTTCCGCTCGCGCTTCGACGAGACGAAGGCCGAAATCCGGCCGGCGCTCGGCCCCAAATAGCCCGCGCCCACATCGCTCGCGCGCAGATCGCTCACGCAATAGCCTGCCGCTCGCCGCGCTTCTGTTCGATCTGGCCGATCGCATCCACGACCGCGTCGAAGGTCAGCATCGTCGAGGCATGACGCGCCTTGTAGTCGCGCACCGGCACGAGCACGGAAAGATCGGCCCATTTGCCCGCCGGCGGCTCGGCATTGTCCTTCAGGATGGCGCGGGCCTGCTCGCGCACGCTGCGCAGTTCCTCGGCAGTCGACCCGACGACATGGTGCGCCATGATCGAGGACGAGGCCTGGCCGAGCGCGCAGGCCTTCACGTCATGGCCGAAGCCGGTGACGACATCGCCATCCATGGTGACATCGACTGTCACGGTGGAGCCGCAGAGTCGCGAATGGGCCTTGGCCGTGGCGTCGGGCGCTGGCAAGCGCTCCAGCAGCGGGATGTTGGCGGCCAGTTCGAGGATGCGCTTGTTGTAGACGTCGCTCAGCATGTCGGTTTCTCCACCGGGCCTTGGAGTGACCAGCGCCCGACACCCATATAGGATGGAAGGCAATATAGGATGGAAAGCCTGCCGGCGGGAGAGCATGTGCGCTCCAACGGGCTTTGGAAAAGAACTTGTCGCAGCGTTCGCGCGGCGTGGTCCAGACGGACTGATCCAGCGTATGACGCGTCACCGTAACGGGAGGCACCACATGAACCCTGTGGTTAAGTCCTTGTCCGTCGAGAGGTCGATGAGCCCCTCTGCAGACAAGTTTCTGATCAAGCAGCCGACGCAGGAAGAGGCCGAGGAGGCCGTCCGCACACTGATCCTGTGGGCGGGCGACGATCCCTCGCGCGAGGGCCTCCTGGAGACGCCGGGCCGCGTCGCCCGGGCCTACAAGGAATTGTACCGGGGCTATGGTGAGAACCCCGACGACATTCTCGATCGCGTCTTCGAGGAGGTCGAAGGGTATCAGGACATGGTCCTGGTGCGCGACATCCCGTTCTATTCGCATTGCGAGCACCACATGGTGCCCTTCGTCGGCAAGGCGCATATCGGCTATTACCCCTCGAAGGGCGTCGTCGGGCTCTCCAAGCTTGCGCGTATCGTCGATGTCTATGCCCGCCGCATGCAGACGCAGGAGACGATGACGGCCCAGATCGCCGCCGTCATCGAACGGGCTTTGAAGCCGCGAGGCGTCGCCGTGCTGATCGAGGCCGAGCATATGTGCATGTCGATGCGCGGCGTCCAGAAACAGGGCTCCTCGACCATGACGACGCAGTATACCGGCCTGTTCAGGGAGCCTTCGGAGCAGGTGCGCTTCTTCACCATGGTGAAGTCGCCCGGGCTGTGACGGTTGCGGATTTGAGATTGGCGGGCTGATCGCCCGGCCCTACAAGGGCGCATCCCCGCGATGCGTCCTTGATTGTTCCGGAGCCTCCCATGTCTCCCTTCCCTACTGCCCCCGACAAACGCGCGCTCGAGGAAGGCGCGACGCTGAGCCCGCGTTTCGATGCCAATGGCCTCGTCACCTGCGTCACCACCGATGCAGCGACCGGCGAGCTGCTGATGGTCGCCCACATGAACGCCGAGGCGCTGGCGCGCTCGATCGAGACCGGCGAGGCCTGGTACTGGTCGCGCTCGCGCGGGGAACTCTGGCACAAGGGCGCGACATCGGGCCAGATTCAGACCATCCTCGAGATGCGGGTCGATTGCGACCAGGACGCCCTCTGGCTGAAGGTCAATGTCGCCGGCGATGGCGGCTGCTGCCATACAGGCCGCCGCTCCTGCTTCTACCGGGTCAAACCGCTGCGCGAGGATGCAGCAAGGCCCCTCGCCTTCGCGTGAATCAGGCCGCCACCGTCGATGATTTCCCACCGGGCTTCATCTTTCCGTCAAAAGCCACCGATATTCGCGAGCTCTGCTTCGGCGGTGACGGTTTGATCATCGATTCCTGCGACGCTTCAACCGCTCTCGCAGGAACGAACCCATTTTACGGGGGGATGCCGCGCGGCGAGCTTTTGGAGTTGGCGCAGATGGCATTGGCGAGGGCGGGACGCCGATGAACGACATGATGAGCGCCGAGGCGCCCCCTCGTAACGGCCGGCCGACGATCGGGCTGGCTTTGGGCGGCGGCGCGGCGCGCGGCTGGGCCCATATCGGCGTTCTCGAAGTCCTTATCGAAGCCGGTTACAAGCCCGACGTTATCGCCGGGACCTCGATCGGCGCGGTCGTCGGCGGCTGTTACACAGCCGGCAAGCTGCCGCAACTCGCGGAGTTCGCCACCAGCCTGACCAAGCGCCGTGTCGTCGGCCTGATGGATTTCCACATCGGCGGAGCCGGCCTGATCGGTGGTGGCCGCCTGAAGCGGCTGCTGGAGCGGGACCTCGCCGGGCTGAAGATCGAGGATCTGCCGAAGCGCTTCGTCGCGATCGCCACCGAATTGGGGACCGGCCACGAGATATGGCTGACCCGGGGCTCGCTGGTGGATGCGCTGAGCGCCTCCTATGCGTTGCCGGGCGTGTTTGACCCGGTCAAGCTCGGCGGGCGCTGGCTGATGGACGGCGCGCTGGTCAATCCCGTGCCGGTCACGGCCGCACGTGCGCTCGGCGCCGATGTCGTGATCTGCGTCAACCTGAACAGCGATCTGGCCGGGCGCGGCACGACGATCCAGAACCACGCAGCCGAGCCGGAGCCCGAAATCGTCCCCGAGCTTGTCGTGCGACCCACCTCGCGCTGGCTCGGCGGCATCACCGGCGCGGCGCGCCGGGTCCGCGGCCTGGTGGGCCGGCAGAACGAGGACCGTCCGGGTCTCGCGGGCGTCATGATCGACGCCTTCAATATCACGCAGGACCGGATCTCGCGTTCGCGCCTCGCCGGTGACCCGCCCGACGTCATGATCGGCCCCAAGCTCGGCCGCATGGGGCTGTTTGACTTCCACCGCGCGCAGGAGACGATCGAATTGGGACGTCAGGCGACGCGCCGCTGCCTCGACGACATCGAGGCAGCCATCGCCGGCAGCCGCCTCTCCGTCTGAGGCCCCGGTC
>QBLV01000003.1:0-3573 GCA_003241815.1 Hyphomicrobiales bacterium
CGCGGGAATCCCAAAAATGCCGCCCAACTCAAAAATCTGCCAAAGTAGTGTTAGGGAAGAGTGCCAAGGCGCGGCTCTCACAGAAGGCCTGCGTTTGCTTCCAGCCCAAGCCCACGTCTGGAACATCTGCTTCCGGGCCCGCGATCAGGGCTAGCGGTATGACGGTCAAAGTTGGCGGGTTTTGCGTCACTGGACGGCTGATGTCCGCATCGGGTCGATAGTAGTCCTGAACCACTTTCGCCTCGCAACGTCCTGTTCCTGGCAAGTCCCGAACGGCAGCTATGGGCGCCGAGCTGAAGGGCTAAAAGCGAGAACCTGGGCCGCTCCCGCCACAGGTGTCCAACCGTGCGATTCGCTGGATGCTGCCCAGAGCCAATCGCCAATGAAGGATTGTACTGTCAAACCAACCGAAGGCCGTCTGCGCCAACGTTCATTTGGGGACACGAATGGGGACGTCACTGGGTACACGACCCGAACGCCCCTTCCACCAAAGCCTTGAACATGCTAGCTTAATTCTAGCATGCAGGCCTTGGTGGAGCTGAGGGGAATCGAACCCCTGACCTCTGCAGTGCGATTGCAGCGCTCTCCCATCTGAGCTACAGCCCCGAGGCGCTGGCCTTCTAGGCCTTGCGTCGCGTATCTGTCAATCGCCTGCGCCATGAGTTCATGAGGCGCTTGGGGACAAGGCGCGGCTGTTCAACGACGATCAAGAGGAATGCCGATGCGTGCCGTTCTCGATGTGGTGCTGCTTGCCTTGCAGATCTACACATGGCTGCTGATCATCTCGGCCGTCCTGAGCTGGCTCATCGCCTTCAACGTGCTCAACACCCGCAACCAGTTCGTCTCGACCGTCTGGGACATGCTTTACCGGATCACCGAGCCGGTCCTGCGTCCGATCCGCAACATGCTGCCCAATATGGGCGGCATCGACCTCTCGCCGATCATCCTGCTGCTGCTGATCTTCTTCATTCAGCGCGTGATCGTGCTCTATCTCTACCCGGCCGTCTTCTGAGGGACGGCCTGCCTTCCCGGATGGCCGAGCCATGGACCGTCGCCGGCGATGGCGTGCGGCTGACGGTCCGGCTGACCCCACGCGGCGGCCGCGATGCGATCGACGGCATTGAGACCCTGGCCGATGGCCGCCCTGTCCTGAAGCTTCGGGTCCGCGTGGCGCCCAGTGATGGCGAGGCCAATGCGGCGGTGCTCGCGCTTTTAGCCCGTGAACTGGACCTGCCGCGCTCGACGGCCGGGCTGGTGGCCGGCGCGCCCGCCCGCCTCAAGACGGTGGCGCTGACGGGTGAGCCGCAGGCGCTGGCGGCGCGATTGCGGACGCGACTCGCTGCCTGTTGAGCTGGCATCGGGCCGCCGCAACGCAGCACGCGCTTGACGAAACCGCGCGGCTGCTGTTCGAAGGCGCCATGGACACGCCAGCAGCCGCATTGCCAGCAGCCCCCTTTCCCGCAGCCCCCTTCCCCGACAGGCTTACGGAAGGCTATCGTACCTTTCTCGACGATCGCTTCGACCGTGAGAAGGACCGCTACGAGCAGCTCGCTGAAACCGGCCAGACGCCGAAGATCATGCTGATCGGCTGCTGCGATTCGCGCGTCTCGCCGGAGGTGATCTTCGATGCGCGGCCGGGCGAGATGTTCGTCGTCCGCAACGTCGCCAATCTGGTGCCGCCCTTCTCTCCCGACGACCAGCTCCACGGCACCTCGGCGGCACTTGAATACGCCGTGCAGGCGCTTCGCGTCGAGCATATCGTCGTGCTCGGCCATGGTCGCTGCGGCGGCATCCGTGCCTTTGCCGACGATGCGCAAGGGCCGCTCTCCTCGGGCGACTTCATCGGCAAGTGGATCACGCTGATCGGGCCGGCCGCCGAGCGCACCGGCGGGCGCGGGCGCCATGAGACCCTGGACGGCTATGTCGAGCGGCTCGCCTTCTCGTCGATCCAGCAGTCGCTGGCCAATCTGCGCACATTCCCCTGCGTGCAGATCCTCGAGGGCAAGGGACGGCTGCACCTGCACGGCGCCTATTTCGCCGTCGCCACCGGCGTCCTGATGCTGCTCGACCCCGAGACCGGGCAATTTGTCCCTGCGATCGGCGAATTGCCGCGCAAGGCTCAGCCGATTCGCTGCGACTAGATCTGCTCTAGCGCAGCCGGATCGTCGCCAGCAGCGCCTGCCCTGCTTCCACTGTCAGCGCGCCGTCCGCGTCCGCGTCGATGCGCAGGGCGTGTCCAGGCTCGACCACAAAGGCCTCCCCATCACAGCGGCCGCGAACGGCTTCGCCGGGCGCGTAAAGGATATGAATCCCGCCGCTGAGAGGTGTCATCCCTCCCGCAACCGGAACCGCCAGATCGACCGTGCAAAGCGCCCGGTCGGCGATCAGGTTCACGACCTCGACCGGCCCGTTCTCCAGCCGGCTGACGAGCGGAATGCCGCCATCGTAACGAACCGGCATGAAGGGGCATCGCAGGTCGACCTCACCATCCGCGCCGTCCAGCACCAAGCCGGAGCCGACGATCACCGCCTGGAGGCGTTCATAGCCGGTGAGGTCGGAGAACGGCCCAGGCTGAACGATCGCCGTTCGACCGAGCCGCCAGATCATGCCCTCCCAGCCCGCGGGATCGGCGCCCGGATGGCTGGCATCGGCGATGTCCAGCGTGATGCCGCCGCCATTCTTCCAGGGCTTGCTGCGGAAGCTCTCGGGTGGGAGCGGTGTCAGGGTGGGTGGCGTCATCACAGGCTCACTTCAAGGATCGTCCGCCAGCGGATGCAGGTCTCGCACCATGCTCTTGAGGCGGTCGTCGAGGACATGGGTGTAGATCTGGGTCGTGGCGATGTCGGCATGGCCGAGCAACTCCTGCACGACGCGCAGATCGGCGCCGTTCTGGAGCAGATGGCTGGCGAAGGCGTGGCGCAGCACATGCGGACTCAGGCTCGATGCCGACAGCCCGGCGGCGCCCGACAGCACCTTGAGATCGCGGCCGAAGGCCTGGCGCGTGAGATGGCCGCTCTCGCCCTCGGCCGGAAACAGCCAGCGGCTGTCGCCGACGCCGGTCTCGCGTAAGGCGGAGAGCCAGGCGCGGGCGGCCTCGCGGGCCGGGTCGTTCAGCGGCACCAGCCGGTCCTTGTCGCCCTTGCCGCGCACCACCAGGAAGCGCTCGCGCGTCGTCGCGGCCGACAGCGGCAGCGCGATCAGCTCGGAGACACGCAGGCCCGTGGCGTAGAGCAGCTCGATCAGGGCGCGCATCCGCAGCGCCCGCAGCCGCGCGGCGCGCGACATCCCCTCGCGCTCGCAGGCCAGCCGCGCCGTCTCGATCAGCCGGTCGACATCGGACACCGAGATCACCTTCGGCAGCGGCCGGCCCTGGCGCGGACCCTCGATCGCGGCCGAGGGATCGCCTGTGGAAAAACCCTCGGTGTAGAGGAAGCGGTGGAATTGGCGCACGGCCGAGAGCCTGCGCGCCGCCGACGAGGCCTTCAGCCCGCGCTCCGAGATGTCGGCGAGCCAGCCGCGAATGTCATCGGCCAACACTGCGTCGAGCGCGCGGTGGCCCAGGAACTCCAGATA
>QBLV01000003.1:3617-16908 GCA_003241815.1 Hyphomicrobiales bacterium
CGTCGATGTCACGCTGATAGGCGTCGAGCGTATTGCGGGCGGCGCCGCGTTCGGCGGCGAGCATGTCGAGGAATCCATTGAGCCTCGCCCGCGCGATCCGGCTCATTTCGGCAGCAGCTTTGCCGGCGGCACCGTCTCGACCATCTCGCGCGGCACCGGCTGAACGAAGGTGACCAGCGCGACCATGCCGCCAAAGACGAGCCCGCCCAGCAGGGCGAGGATCGCGACGAATCTGAACAGCGTCGGCACGGTGCGGCGGCCCTCGAATCGCTTCGCATCCCAGATGGGGAAGCCCCATCGCTTATTCCCGATGCCTGACTCCGGACGCAAGAGCGGCGGAACGGCTACTACCCGAATCCTGCCTTTGCAGGGCATGACGTCGCATGATCGCTCATGCTAAACGGGCTTTCGAGGATACGCCAGAATGACCATCGCCGACCCCATCGACAGCCTCGACAGAGACGAATTGCGTGCTGCCATCGGTAGCCGCGCGATCGTGCTCGTCGGCATGATGGGTTCCGGCAAGAGCGCTGTCGGCCGACGGCTGGCGACGAGGCTCGGCCTGCCCTTCGTCGATGCTGACACCGAGATCGAGACGGCGGCCGGCATGACGATCCCCGAGATTTTCGCCCAACGCGGTGAAGCCGACTTCCGCAGCGGCGAGCGCCGCGTCATCAGCCGCATTCTGATCACGCGCGCGCCCTTGGTGCTGGCGACCGGCGGCGGCGCTTTCATGAATGCCGAGACGCGGGCGCGCATCGCCGATCTCGGCATCTCGATCTGGCTCAAGGCCGAGCCCGAGGTGCTGATGCGGCGCGTCCGCAAGCGCTCGAACCGGCCCCTTCTCCAGACCGCCAATCCCGAGGAGACGCTGCGCGCGATGCTGCGCGAGCGAGAGCCGGTCTATGCCCTTTCGGAGCTGACGCTGGTTTCCCGCGACGAGCCGATTGATGTCGTCGTCAGCGCCGCGATCACGGCGCTGGACCGGCATCTGCGCACCGATCCCGACCGAAAGCCGATGCCATGACCATCCCCGCCCATGAGACCGCCGGCGCCCGGATCGTGGTTCCGGTCGCGCTGGAGGGCCGGCCCTATGACATTCATATCGGCCGCCATCAGCTCTGCGAAACTGCCGCGCTGATCGCTGCGATGGCGCCCGGCGCCAAGGTCGCCCTGGTGACCGACGAAAGCGTCGCCGCCTTGCATGCCCCAGCGCTCGAGGCCTGTCTCCAGCAGGAGAGCATCACCTCGACGCGCATCACCGTGCCGCCCGGCGAGGCGACGAAATCCGCTGCCCAGTTGATCGCGCTCTGCGACGCGCTGCTGGCGGCGAAGATCGAGCGCGACGACCTCGTCATCGCACTCGGCGGCGGCGTGGTCGGAGACCTCACCGGCTTCGCGGCCGCCGTGCTGCGCCGGGGCGTGCGCTTCGTGCAGATGCCGACGACGCTGCTGGCGCAGGTGGACTCGTCCGTCGGCGGCAAGACCGGCATCAATACCAGCCATGGCAAGAACCTGATCGGCGCCTTTCACCAGCCCGTGCTGGTGATCGCCGACACCGCGCTGCTCGACACGCTGAGCCAGCGCGAGTTCAAGGCCGGCTATGCCGAGGTGGTGAAGTACGGGCTGATCGACGACCCCGCCTTCTTCGACTGGTGCGAGGTCAACTGGAGCCGGATCATCTCGGGCGGTCCCGAGCGCGACCATGCGGTGGCCGTCGCCTGCAGGGCCAAGGCCGCGATCGTGGCGCGCGACGAGCGGGAGGAGGGCGACCGCGCCCTGCTCAATCTCGGCCATACCTTCGCCCATGCTCTGGAGCGGCTGACGAATTACGACTCCACCCGGCTGGTCCATGGCGAGGCGGTCGCGATCGGGCTGGCACTCGCCTTCCGCTTCTCGCAGCGCATGGGGCTCTGCTCGGGGCAGGATGCCGTGCGCGTCTCGCGTCATCTCGACGCCGTCGGCTTGCCCACCACCTTGCAACAGGTACCGGGCGGAGCCGGAACCGCGCAGGAGATCGTCGCGGCGATGGGCCAGGACAAGAAGGTCCGGCGCGGCGTCCTGACCTTCATTCTGGCGCGCGGCATCGGCAAGGCGTTCATCGCGCATGGGGTCGCGACGGAGGAGGTTCAGGCGTTTGTCGAGAGCGAGTTCGCCGGCGAAAGCGGAACGGCCAATGCCTCGAACGCAGGCCGGGCAAGATAATAGCCTTGCATGAGCTTCACGCCGAGATCGGCGAGCGCGCTCATCTCTTCAACCGTCTCGATCCCCTCGCAGAGCGGCGTCACGCCGAGATCGTGCAGCATTCCGACGATGGCTCGAACGATCTTGCGCCGCGCATCATCCGTATCGATTCCTCGGATGAGCGCCATGTCGAGTTTGACGATATCCGGCTGAAATTCCGCCAGAAGGCCCAGCCCCGCATGGCCCGCGCCGAAATCGTCGATCGCGGTCCGGAACCCGATCTCGCGATAGGCGCGCAGAATTCTGAACAGGTGGGCGGTGTCGAGCCTCTCGTCTTCTGTGAATTCGAAGATGATCTTTTCGGCAGGAAAATCGGCTCGCTCGGCGGCTGCGAGCGTCTGCCGAATGCAGGCGCGCGGTTCGTAGACGGCATTCGGCATGAAGTTGATGGAAAGACCGACATTGCTATCGGGATCGAACAGGCTCGATGCCAGCTCGATCGCCTTGACCCGACATTGTTGATCGAACGCATATTTGTTCGCGTCATCGACCAAGGCGAGCACGGAAGCCGCTCCCTCGCCCATTCGACCACGCACCAGGGCTTCATGCGCAAAAATCTGGTTCGTCGAGACATCGACGATGGGCTGAAATGCCATGGAAAACGGCGTCTCGAAACCTTCGCCGCTCTGGCACTGGACACATTGTTTCGCCATGAGCCGCTTTTCCGATCCCGCTTCATCCGTACTGGTGAGTGATGAAGGAAATCTTCAATGCACGTTGCGGCCCTATTTAAACGCGCGAACACCAGAGTGGTTGCGCCTACGGACTAAACACCAGCACCACGAACACGAAGAACACGCTCAGATGCACGGCGCCCTCCAGCATGGTGGTGCGCGTGCCGGTGAAGGTCAGGGTCGAGAGCAGCAGCGTCATCGCCAGGATGACCATATTGGCGCCCGACAGGCCCAGCACCACCTCCTGCCCGGTGAACAGGCCGATCGCCAGCACGGCGGGCACGGTAAGGCCCAGCGTCGAGGCCGCCGCGCCGAGGCACAGATTGATCGCGCGCTGGAGCTGGTTTCCGCTGATCGCCCGCAGGGCCGCGATGCATTCGGGCGTGAACACCACCATCGCGATCAGGATCCCGCCCAACGCCACCGGCGCGCCGAGCTGGACGATCCCAAAATCCAGGACTGTCGCGAGGCTCTTCGCCAGAATGACGATCGGCAGCATGTTGGCGAGCAGCAGAACGACGCGCGTCCGCGTACGCCCTCCCGGGTCGTGATGATCAAGATGACGTTCGACCAAGAGTTCCTGTCGGGCGGCGGTCCGGACCAGAGGCGCCTGGTCGCCGGTCGGCTGTTGGAAGAAGCTGCTGTGGCGCCCCGTCTGCAGCACCAGGAATACGCCGTAGAGCGCCAGCGTGAACACCGAAAAGCTGATCGCCTGCATCGACGTCAATGTCCCCGCACCCGTCGAGGTGGTGAAATTCGGCAGCACCAGGGGGATCACCGTCAGGGGAATGATGATGGCCAGATAGGACGAGGCACCCTTGAGATTGTAACTCTGCGCAAAATGGCGCCGGCCGCCGACCAGCAGGCCAATGCCGACGACGCCGTTGAGCACGATCATCAGGACCGCGAACATGGTGTCGCGGCCCAGCGTCGGTGCGCCTTTGGCGCCGAGCATCACCGCCGAGATCAGCGCCACCTCGATGATCACGATCGACAGCGTCAGGATCAGCGTTCCGAACGGCTCGCCCAGCCGGACGGCCAGGATGTCGGCCTCATGCACCACGCCGAAGGCCGCCCAGATGATGATACTCAGCAGCCACAGGAAGATCACTGCCGACATGAGCGGCGCGCCGAGTTGGCCGAGCAGAGTGTCTCCAAAAAGCAGGTATGCGGCGACGGTCGCCCAAGCGCATGCAAGGCGAAAAATCATAGCGCTCAATGGTTTGCCCCAAAAAATGATTGGCTTGAAATGGGCGTGCGAAAACACGCCGCCAAGGCAGCCCCTGCCAGCTCAACGCGTTATACTGGATTTTGTTCGCTGTCTGCCTCGCCGGCCTTCGACGCGCGCACCCAACAGGGCGGCACCGAGCCGTTCAAGGTCTGCGGTAAGCGTCCAGCACGGCAGTGCCGTCAGTGCCCGCCTTCAGGCGCCAGTCGTCGACCACGCCCTTTCCGGCGCTCGCCAGGGCCTGCCCGACCCCGGGCGGCACCTCGGTGAGGATCGCGACGCGGTTGGCCCGCATGCGGGCGTAGTTCTCGTCGAGCCTGGTGCGGATGGCAGTCCATTGCCGCTTCTCGGTGGCATCGGCCGCATCATCGACGATCTTGCGCAGATCGGCCGGCAGCGCCTCGTAAGCCGCGAGGTTGACGGTCGCGATCGAGATCGGCAGCGCGTAGTTGACCTCCGCGAAATGCGGCAGGAAGTCCCAGAGATTGCGCCCGGCCCCGCCATCGCCCGAGGAGAGGACCGCGGTGACGCTGCCGTCCTTCACCTTGGGCATCGCGTCGGAAAAGGAGAGGTTGCTCGCCTTGGCGCCGGCCGCGTTCATCACGGCCGTCGAGGTCGCATCATAGGTGCGGATGGCCAGGCCATCGAGCGCCGTCGCCGAGGTCAACGGCTCCTTCGACCAGATGCCGGAGGCTGGCCAGGGGGTGGTGTAGAGAATCTTCTGGCCGAAGGAAGCGAGCTTCCTGTCATAGGCCGGCCGGGCCAGATCGGTGAGCTTGCGCGCGTCGGCGATCGAGGTCGCCAGGAACGGCAGCGATGACAGTCCAAACAACGGATCGACCGCTCCAAGCGCGCCCGCGAAGGCATCGCCCGCCGCGACCTCGCCCTTCTGCACCGCTCCGATCATGGCTGCAGACTTGATGCCGCGCGCCGCATCGAAGCTCGGCCTGATCGTCAGGCGACCGCCGGATTTCTCGTTCACGATCGCTGCGAAGGTCGCGACACCCTCGCCCGGGATCGCGGTCGCGGGATATTCGGTCGGCATCTCCCAGACAGTCTGGGCGGCAGCCGGAACCGCAGGAGTCAGCAATGCCGCGCCGAGCAGCAGGCCCGCGATGAACGAACGCATGATCATATCCTTCCGCGATGGGGGCAAGCGCGCCAGATCCGGCGGCCGCGCACCGCACCATGCAAGATCGGTGCGAACCGCCTGCCTTCAATCCAGCGCGATCTCGGCCGCCAGCGGGCTGGCTGCCGCCTCCGCCAGCGCCGCAGGCTTGTCGGTGACGAGATACTGCGCCCGCGCCAGCGCCTCGAATCGGCCGCCCCTGGCGACGAGCTCGTCGAAGGAGCCCATCTCGATGACCCGGCCCTGCTCGAACACCAGGATGCGGTCGGCGTTGCGGATGGTGGCGAGGCGGTGGGCGATGACGAAGGTCGTGCGGCCCTTCATCACCTCCTCCAGCGCCTTCTGGAGCTTGACCTCGGTCGACGCGTCGAGCGCCGACGTCGCCTCGTCGAGGATCAGGATAGGCGGGTTCTTCAGGAGCGCGCGCGCGATCGACAGGCGCTGGCGTTCGCCGCCCGAGAGCGTTCGGCCGCGCTCGCCGACGAGCGTGTCGAGTCCGTCGGTCTGGCGGGCCATCACCTCGGTCGCCTGCGCCCGGTCGAGGGCCTCCATCATCTCCTCGTCGGTTGCATCCGGCTTGCCGACGGTCAGGTTCTCGCGGATCGAGCGCGCAAACAGCATTGGCTCCTGGAAGACGACGCCGATATTGCGGCGGAGCGAGAGCAGCGAAATCTCGCGGATGTCCTGACCATCGACCGTGATACGGCCCGATTGAGGATCGAAGGCACGGTGCAGCAAGCCGAGCGTCGTCGATTTGCCGGACCCGGTCGAGCCAACGATGGCGATAGTCTCACCCGGCGCCACCGCAAAAGAAACGTCCTGCACGGCGGTGCGCTTGCCGTCATAGGAGAAGGAGACGTCCTCGAAGGCGACCGCGCCCGAAAGCCTGCCGGCATCGGGCGCGCTGGCGAGGTCGCGCACGGCGGGCAGTGTGTCCAGCACCTCGAAGAACTCCCGCATCTTCGGTGCCTGCATGAAGATGAAGTTCACGAAGGCGACGATCTGCTCCAGCCGCCCGACCAGCATGGTGGCAAAGCCCATGAAGGTGACGATTTCGCCGACCGTCGTCAGCCCCTGCATCAGGAGCCAGGCGCCGACGACGAAGATGGCGAGCACCGTCAGCGTCGCAGAGGCGCGGGTCGCGACCGTCGCGATCGCCCACCAGGACAGCACCGGAAGCTGCGCTTCCAGCAGGCTGGCGATGGTCGAGCGCAGACCGCGCACCTCGGCCTCGATGCGGGTGAAGCTCTGGATCACCGGGACGTTGCCGAGCGCGTCCGAGGCGCGTTCGGCGAGGTTCGAGTGATAGGCCTCGACGTTGCTCTGCAGCTTGTCGGTCTTGCGCAGCACATAGGCCGTCAACAGTCCAAACAGCACGACGAGCGAGATCAGCAGCAGGCCGAGCTGCCAGTTCTTCCAGAGCGTGAACGGCAGCAGGATAAAGAGCGCGACGAGGCTGGCGCAGTGCTCGCGGAAGAAGGAGAGCCACAAGGCCCACATGCCGCTGGTGCCGTCGAGCATCACCTTGAGCACGCGGCCGGAATGGGTCTGCGTATGGTAGGCCAGCGGCAGGGTCAGCGCGTGCTCGAAATAATTCGCCATCACCGCCAGACGCCGGCGATGCGCCAGCCGGTCGGAATGCAGCGAGACGAAGACCGATGCGGCGATGGTGAACAGGCCGAAGCCGACCCATGCCATGATCAGCGGGCTGATATCGGCCCAGCCCAGCTTCTGTCCGGCTCCCTGCACGCTCGACAGCTTGTCGATCAGCGCGCCAAACAGCATCGGCTCGGCGAAGGAAGCCGCCGCCAGCAGCACGTTGGCGAACGCCAAAATCAGTCCGAGGCGCTTCTCGGGGCCGAGCTCGCCAAGCACGCGGGTGTAGATTGCAAACAGGGACATCGGCAGACCTTTAGCGCAGCCGGAGCCACGAGCAAGCCCTCAACCTTAACGCTTCCTTCAAGGCCGTCCGCCTACGGTTACGGTGCCGCGGAACGGGACATTCCGCCGGCGAACGGCATTCGGCCGGATCGGGGTTGGCACCATGGATATTGCAACCGGCATAGGCATTCTGGCCGGCATAGCTACGATCTGCGGAATCATCATCATCGACGGCTCGAATTGGGGCGCCTATTACAACATCCACGCCGTCATTATCATCTTCGGCGGCGCCGGGGCGGCGACCATGGTCCGTTTTCCGTTTTCGGTGATCATCAATGGACTGCCGATGGGGATGCGCTTCGCCTTCACGATGCGTGCCATCCATCCGCGGGAACTGATCGATGAGATCACCCGCGTCGCGGGTCTGGCCCGCAAGAGCGGGCCGGTCGCGCTCGAGAATGCAGAGGTGTCCGACACGTTCCTGGCACAGGGGCTGCGCTACATTGCCGACGGTTATGACAAGGACTTCATCCGCAATACGATGGAGCGCGACCGTGACAACTTCCTGCAGCGGCTCGAAGAAGGCTCCAAGGTTTACCGGGCTATCGGTGACTGCGCGCCGGCATGGGGCATGATCGGCACAATTCTCGGCATGGTTGTCATGTTTGCCAATATGTCCGATCCGTCCAAGCTCGGGCCGGCTATGGCAACCGCGCTCCTGGCGACGCTTTATGGCGCGGTGATCGCCAACATGTTCGCCCTGCCGCTGGCCGACAAGCTGCACATCAAGCTCGAGGAAGAGGAGATTTCGCGCACGCTGATCATCGATGGCGTCCTGCAGATGCGCGACGCCAAGAGCCCGACGCTGGTCCGCGAAATGCTCCTCGCCTATCTGCCCGATCACCATCGGGCCGAGATGGCGGAAGCCACCTGACCCAGTCCTGAGCGATGGCCGGAATCTGACCGATGGTAAAGAGGAAGCGCGGCGGCCATGGCGGGCACGGCTGGTTCGTGACCTTCGCCGATCTGATGGCGCTGCTGATGAGCTTTTTCGTGATGCTCGCGGCCTATTCGAGCCAGGACAAGGCCAAGCTCCAGATCGTTGCCGGTTCCATGCGCGAGGCCTTTGGCAACCAGAAGGACATTCGGTTGGCCGGCATTGTCGAGACCGACGGTATCCCAACGGGAACCTACATCAAGAACGCCCGCATCAAGCCTCTATCCGACGCAACGGACACCCCCGGCCCGGCGAAGAACCAGCCTCACGAGGACGGCATTCAGGACCCGGCGCAGGATCGCGGCTTCGCCCTTGCCGCCGCGTCCCTGCGACAGGCGCTCCGTGACATGCCCGAGATCGCCGAGATCTCCCGCAACGTCCTGCTCGAGGTCTCCGACACCGGCATCGACATCCAGATCGTCGATCAGGAAGGCCGCGCCATGTTCGCGGAGGGCAAGAGCCAGCCCAACGAGCGCACGCGAAAGGTGCTCGCGGCACTGGCGCCGACGCTTCGGCGCATGCCCAACAAGATCACGATCACGGGACATACGGCCACGCCACGGCCCGGCGCCGAACCTGAAGGCGATCCTTGGGAGCTGTCCGTCGGCCGCGCGAGCGCCGTGCGCGAGATCATGGCCAATGCAGGCGTACCCAGTGACCGCTTTGCCTCCGTTTCCGGCAAGGGCGACACCGAACCCCTCGTCAGGGACAATCCCTATCTGCCGTATAACCGCCGTGTCGGCATCGTGCTGAAGGCCGACGCGCCGCCGCTGCCGGCCAGCCTCAAGCCCTGACGGGCCCTGGTATGAGGCGGGGCCCGGGTCTTGCCGGGTCAAGGTCTGGCGAAACCAGGCTCTTACGGGGCCAGGATCAGCGCCCAGTAGACCTGGTATTTCGAACCCGGCGCATAGGCCGTGGCGATGCCCATGCGCCTGGCGCCCGGCGTCTTCATGACCCGGTCATGCTGTGGCGAGTCGCGCCAGCCCGAGAAGGCCTCCGCCAGCCGCCGATAGCCCGCCGAGAGATTGGCCTCCGCGCCCGGCTGCCCACCGCGCGCCAGCCGCGCCTTCACCGCCTCCGCCTGCGCCGGCTTGTCGGCCGCCGCCATCGCGCTCGCCTCCTGCTGGGCGGCCGCGACCAGCTCTGGGTCGAGCACCAGCGTGTTCAGCCCGGCGTTCAGCCGGTAGGCCGAGATCATGGCGCGCGCCTCGCCGGCATCGACGCGGGCGGAGGCCGAGCCGAGATCGCGGTAGAAGGCAGGCTGACTCGTACGCGCCGGCTCGGTGCAACCGGCGACGCCCAACAGGGCGAGCGCTCCCGCGACGAGGACGGGGCAGGTCATCGGACAGGCTTTCGCCGTGCCGCGTCTAAGGCTGAACATCGCATCATTCCTTGCTGTCGTCCTTGGCCGGCTCCGGTGCTGTTGGAGCAGGAGCGGGCGCATCATCCGTTTCGGTCCCGTCGTCACCCGCCCGAAGCGCGGCCGGGGCCTTGCGGCTGGTGCGGGCCGGTGCCGGGGCAGGCTTTTCGGCTCTCGGCGCCTTGCCGTCGCGGAGGACGGCCGCGGCGATGTCACCGAGGGATTGCTCG
This sequence comes from Hyphomicrobiales bacterium, assembly GCA_003241815.1. Taxonomy (GTDB): domain Bacteria; phylum Pseudomonadota; class Alphaproteobacteria; order Rhizobiales; family Beijerinckiaceae; genus Allobosea. Next base: position 13,361 of record QBLV01000003.1, read on the forward strand.
ACCCCTTCGAGTCCCTTCACCAGCAGCTCCGGCGTGCCGGCCGCTGGCTCCATATCGGTCAGCCGCTTGTGGATCGCGAAATTCAGGTCGCTGGTGACGCGCCCGACGATATCCACATCGGCGACGACGCAGACCAGTTCGAAGTCCATCGTCGTCGTGCCGATCTTCTTGAACATGATCGACGGCGGCGGCTTCTGCATCACGTCGCCGTGCGAGCCCGCTGCCTCCCCCAACATGCTGCGGACATCGGAGGCGTCGAAGCTTCGCGGGACCGACAGCGCGATCAGGATGCGCCCCGTGCGGTCGTTGCGGACGCGGTTGCGCACGACCCCCGAGACCAGATTCGAGTTCGGCACGATCACCGACGAGCGGTCGAAGGTGGCGATCTCGGTCGAGCGGACATTGATCTTTTTGACGATGCCCTCGGCGTCGCCGACCACGACCTGATCGCCGACGCGAATGGGCCGCTCCCAAAGCAGGATCAGACCGGAGACGAAGTTCGACACGACCGATTGCAGGCCAAAGCCGATGCCCACCGAGAGGGCGCTGGCCACCAGCGTCAGCCGCTCCAGGCTCAGGCCCAGCGCCGAGACCGCCAGCGCCACCGCCGCGATGTAGCCGACATAACCCGCCGCCGTGGTGATCGAGTTGCGCAGGCCGGTGTCGAGCTGCGTCGTGGGCAGGAACTTGGCCTCGAGCCAGCCCTGCATCGAACGGGTCGCGGTGAGGCCGGCCGCGAACAGGAGCCCGGCGATGATGATCGACGACAGCGAGATCGTGACCCCGCCGACCTGGAAGCCAAAGAAGGCCGCGCGCAGCGAGGTGAAGAAATCCGCCGATTCGAGCCCCCACGGCGCCAGCACCAGCAGAAAGGCGACGATGATCAGGTTGAGCTTGAGAAGGCCCGCCGCGATGACCGCGAACTTGTCCAGCGTCCCGGTGCGGAGCCCGAGCCCGGCCTTCAAGGTCAGCGCGAGCCGGCCCTTCCCCGTCAGCGCATGGGGAATGCCGAGGTCGACGAGCTGGTAGACCAGCACGAAGACGCATGCCACCAGGCCGATCCAGATGAACTGCTCGGTGAGGAACGAGGCGAAGACGACGTAGCCGCTAAGCACGGCGAGCGTGATGACGAGCCCGATGAACCAGCCGAATATACGGACGGGTCCCAGGCTCGCGCCATCGACCGCGACATAGGGGCCAAGGCACGCCTCTTCCTCGACATCCTCGTTGTCGCGCAGGCGGTAGAGACCCACCGCCAGCGTCAGCGCGAAGATGATCACGAGGATGCTGCGAAGGATGATCGAGGCGGCGAGGCCAGCCGCGATCGCCGTCAACCACGCTTCGAGGACCTTGCTGACAGACAGGATCAGTGCCAGCCACGTCCCCATCCAGACCACGATGCGCGCAGTCGAATCCATCACGCTGATCAGCCGCCGCTGCGGCTGGCCCGGCGCGAACAGCGCATCGAGAAGCGCCTGGACGAAGGCGACGACGGCGAACCCTGCGACGACGGCCGCAATCACCGGCTGGATCCGCAACGGCAGCAGCCCGGACGTGTTGAGCGCGGCATAAATCAGCCAGCTCGCCAGAGCCGGAGGTGCGGCACCGGCAACGACATGGGCGAGTGCGATATAGAGGCAGTGCAGACTGCCGATGTCCTGCGTGTTGCCGAAGCGCGCTTTGAAGCGCGGCAAATAGCGGCTGCGCGCGAAATAGAGCAGCAGCGCGCCGAGGAATGCGAGCGCAACCAAGCCGCCGCGCACACCCGACAGCGCTTCAGCCACGCCCGACAACCAGCCGCCGAAGATGTAGCCCGACGCGCGCAGATCCTCCGGCACGGTCGAGATCGCGTTCGACCATATGTCCGGGCTGAACACGGTCGGGCCGGCGGCAAACAGGGTCTTGGCGAAGAGCTCGCGGCGCCGGTCGCCGATCGCGGTCTGGAGCTGCTCGGACTGCAGGAAGGCCGCGCGGGCGATCTTCATGGTCTCGTCGGCTTCGGTGAAAGCCTTGAGGCGGATGTCGCGTTCGCGCGTCACCTCCGCGCTCTCGGCCGGGGCAGCGGCATCGGGCTTGGGGCCGAGCTGGTCGAGCCGCAGCTTGGCCTGTTCGACGCGCGGTGCCTGCTCATCGAGAAGCTGGCGCAACTGGTCGAGCGCAGGCTGCAGGCGCACGCGCTGGCGCTGCAGCTCGGCTTCGGTGGCGGTCGGCGCCGCGAGCGTTGCTTCGATCTGAGTCAGTTCGAGCCGGACCGCATCGAGCCGGGCACGGGCCGAGGCCGCATCGGCTGCCGGCTGCTGAGCAACGGCCGGTCCGGCGCCCAGGAGCGCCGCCAACAGCAGCGCAAGGGCGAAGACAAGTCCATGCGCAAAGCCAGGCCTGGGTGAGGGCGCTTGCCCGATGCGCGCAGCCATTCCGGTCCGGCCTCGCTCGGCATGATGATTCGGTGCTGACTCGACCCTCGCCACAGCTCCGTTCCCAAGGCAAGCGCGGCGCAATCGATCGAAAAGCAAGGGGCAAGACCTGTCGGGACGGATGAAAGCCGCAAGGCGGTGGGCAGGGACGCCATTGAGGCGCCGCGAAGGGCCCCTCATTCCCTCCCAAACGGGACATCATCATGGCGCGGCCGCAATAAAGCTGCCCCCGCAGGCCGCGTGACGTCAGCCCCTGGCCTTGGCCTTGTCCTTTTCGGAGGCCTTGTCCTTGTCGCTATCCTTCCCCTTATCAGCAGCTTTGTCCTTCGGCTTCGCCCGGTTTCGGTAGCTTGCATTGCCCAGCCCGGTACCGATCGTGAGCACGGCCCAGTTCTCGATGTCCTGCATGGCCGGCATTTCGCTCAGGCCCTGGATCACCGCGTCGTTGTGCATGGCAACTTGCGTCTCATGGTCGCCGATTTCGGGAATGAGCTCGCGAATGCTCTCGACGAGATTGAAGCGGCTGCTTTCCCAATTGCCGGGCAGGTTCTGCGCGCCACGCTCGATCGCACCGTCCGGCTCGATCAGCCCGGGACAGCCGACGCCGATGAAGGGGGCAACGCGCAAGCCGTCCTTCTTCGCCTGTTTGAGCTGTGCCTTCAGCATCTCGCCGAGACGCGCAATCGCCTCGTCCCGGGTAGGCTCCTCCTCGGCATGCCGCCAGAGCTCGGACGAGGACACCCGGGCCTTGCCGAGATCGGGCGCCTTGTCCTGGCGCAACTCGACGATGCCGGCCCTGATGTTAGAGCCGCCGATATCGACGGCGACGATACTGTCATAGGCCTCGAAGATCCATTTCGGTGCAAGATGGGCGCCGCCGACGAGGCCTGCCTCGTCGGGATGATGGCGTATCGGAACGAGATCGATCTTGTGGCCGTCTGTGCTCAGGATGATGCCGGCGCGGCCAATCGCGAGTTCGCCGACGCGGCTGTCGCTAAACCCACCGCCGACGACGATACGCTCGACGGCAGCCCAGCTCTTGAGCCGCACGAAGCGGCGGATGACGAAGGCCAGCGATTGCGCGAAGCTCTCGATCGCGCTGAGCATCAGCGCCGCTTCGTGCGGAGCGCCGTC
>QBLV01000003.1:16918-17586 GCA_003241815.1 Hyphomicrobiales bacterium
CCAGTTCCTTCTTGCTGACGGCGGCGGTCTCACCTTTCAGGGGGTCGCCGCCGTGGCCGCGCAGATGCAGGCGCAGCGCGTCCAGATGCTCGACGAAGGCGCTGCGACTCGCCTTGTCGCCGATAAAGCCGTCTTCATCCCGGGTCTCGAGATTATAGCTGGTGACGCTGACGGATGGCAGTTCCTTCAAGCCATGGGGTCCGTGCGGAGGTCTCTCGCGGTTGCGTGTCGTCGCTGCCGTGGCAGTGCCCATATCGTCCTCCCCCTAAACTGACTCGATTGGGGCAACCCCGGATGCCCCGGCGAGGTTCCGATACAGGCATCGTCCCGGCGGCAGCGCCTGACGCATGGCGCGCCTGCGCCGGTCGCGGCGTTTTCATCACCCGCGACGGTTGACCCGACGGGTGGATCACCGCTCCATGGGCCTGGCTGCAAATGACGCCGCGAACCGGTGCCGAGGCAGGGGCCCGGCTTCCGGGCTCGGGGGGGATGACATGCTGGATTTCGTAATTCGGGCTGTGCTGATCGGCGTCGGCGCGACAATGCTGCTCGATCTCTGGGGGCAGCTCCTGAAACGCGCGATCGGCTGGCCTGCGACCAACTGGGCGATGCCCGGACGCTGGCTCGTTCATGTTTTGCGCGGCCAAATGGTCCATGAGGACATTGCC
>QBLV01000003.1:17596-31613 GCA_003241815.1 Hyphomicrobiales bacterium
AGGTGGCGGACCGACTTGATGGGCAGGACGACCTTGCCAAGGCCGAGCCGGTCGCAAACGAACTCGCCATCGGCTGGGCCTTCCACTATGCCGTCGGCATTCTCTTCGCCGCCGTCTTGCTGGCGATTTGGGGTATCGGCTGGGCTCATGCCCCGACCTTCCTGCCGGCGCTGATCGTCGGGCTCGTCACGGTCGGCTGTGGCTGGTTTATCCTGGCGCCCGGCATGGGCGCCGGTATTGCGGCCTCGAAGCGACCCAACGCCAACCGCATCAGGCTGATGAACATCATTGGCCACATCGTCTTCGCCATCGGCCTCTACGGCACGGCGCTTCTCATCCGCTAAAATCCCGCCCACTCATCCCTCATCGAGACGAAACCATGGCCAGCACGCTCTTCACCAATGCCCGCATCGTCGACGGCACCGCGCCGCAAGCGGGCGATCCCGTCAGCGTCCTCGTCGAGGGCGGTACGATCCGCGAGGTCGGCAAGTCGGTCGCTTCTGCCAAAGCCAAGGTCGTCGATCTCAAGGGCAAGACCCTGATGCCCGGCCTGATCGACGCTCATGTTCATGTCGTCGCGGGCGTCGCCGATCTCGGCAAAAACGCCCTGCTGCCGGATTCGCTGGTGACTGCGCGCTCCTTCGTGATCATGCGCGACATGCTGATGCGCGGTTTCACCACGGTGCGCGATGTCGGCGGCGCTGATTTCGGCCTGAAGCAGGCGACGGAAGAAGGCCATTTCCCGACGCCGCGCCTCGTCATCTCTGGCAAGGCGCTGAGCCAGACCGGCGGCCACGCCGACTTCCGCGGCCGCTATGACGACACGCCCACGCCGCTGACGCGCCACCGGCTTGGCGCGCTCGGCCGCATCTGCGACGGTCTCGACCAGGTCCGCCGCGCCGCGCGCGAGGAAATGAAGGGCGGCGCCGACTTCATCAAGATCATGGCCAATGGCGGCTGCGCCTCGCCGACAGACCCGATCCACTTCCTCGGCTTCTCCGTCAGCGAGCTGGAGGCGATCGTCGAGGAAGCCCGCATGGCCGGCACTTACGTCTCCGCCCATGTGTACACCGACGAGGCGATCCGCCGCTGCGTCGAGGCCGGCGTGCATTCGCTGGAGCACTGCAACCTGATCGAGGCCGAGACCGCGAAATTCGCAGCTTCGAAGGGCGCCGTCGCGGTGCCGACGCTGGTGACCTACGACAAGCTCGTCTCGGACGGTCCCAAGCTCGGCTTCCCGCCGGACTCCGTCGCCAAGGTCGATGTCGTGCGCTCGGCCGGCATGAACTCGCTCGCGGTGATGAAGAAGGCGGGGCTCGCCATGGCCTATGGCAGCGACCTGCTCGGTGAGATGCATCGCTACCAGTCGGAAGAGTTCGTGATCCGCGGACGGGCCCTGCCGGCCCATGAGGTGATCGGCTCGGCCACGCATGTCGCGGCCAAGCTGCTCAAGCTCGAAGGCAAGATCGGCACGATCGCGGCGGGCGCCCATGCCGACCTGATCGTCGTCGATGGCGATCCGCTGAAGGACCTCTCGCTGCTCACTCGCCAGGGCAAGCACATGCCGCTGATCATGAAGGGCGGCGCCTTCATGAAGCGGGCCAGCCTGGGCTGAGGTCAAACGCGTCATGCTCGGGCTTGACCCGAGCATCTCGTGACCAGATGTCTCCGGCGCTTCATCCGACCGGAGATACTCGGGTCAAGCCCGAGAATGACGCTACCTCTCAACCCGCCAGGTCGAGCACCCGGGTCTCGTAGGCGTAGAGCTGGCGGAAGCCGAGGCTGCCGTAGAGCCCAAGCGCGACCTCGTTGGTCTGGTCGACCTGGAGATACGCCTGCTCGCAGTCCATCGCGTGTGCCCAGGCCATCAGGCCGCCGATGAGGCGCCGGCCGTAACCATGACCGCGATGGGCGGGATCGACGACGACGCTGCCGATCTCGGCCATGCCGCGCTCGGCCACGCTCATGCCGAAGGCGACAGGCTCGCCCGCGACCACCCAGGTCCCGAAGGCGGCGGGAAGGCGCACCGCGTCGACGATGGCGGCGAGCTTGACCGGATCGGCCTTGATCCCGGTCTGGCGCGCCGCGACACCCGCGACCCACTCCGAACTCGGGCGTGCCTCGATCTGCAGATCCGGTTCGATGGCGGCCGCGATGTCGCCCAGCGACCGGATCAGCCCGAAAGACGCGTCCCTGACGCTATAACCCCGTGCTTTCACCATGGCCGTCGTTGCCTCGCCGACGAGCGGTGTCAGCCGGATGCAGGGCGGCAGCCCGTCCGCCCGATAAAGCTCCTCGATGAGCGCCAGCGTCGCCTCGTCGAGTTCGGCGCCTGGCTTCAGCGGCGAGGCGGAATTCGCCCGGCCCGAATAGCCGCTGGCAAAGCGCACGACCCAGTCGCCGATCAGGAGTGTCGCCGGCGACGGCCAGGCATTGACGATGCGCCGCTCGCAATCGCGCACGAGCGCGAGATCGTCCTGACTGAGACCCGTCTGTTCGTCTGCCATCACATTGCCCCTCCAGGCTTGCGCGGGGTTGGCCGCCAGCCGGGCGGCGCCATCTCGAAGGCCTCGAAGACGAAGCCGGGAGCCACCGTGCAGCCGACCAGCGTCCAGGCGCCCAGCGAGGTCGCGCTTTGCCACCAGCCCGCCGGCACGACGAATTGCGGCCGTTGTCCAACCGCGAGGTCCGTCCCCAGATGATGCGCCGAAGCGTCGTGCCCGTTGGGCGAGACGCTGATGACGAGCGGCGCGCCGGCATAATGGTGCCAGATCTCGGCAGCATCGACGCGGTGCCATTCGGAGGTTTCACCCGTATCGAGCAGGTAGTAGATCGCGGTCGAGACGCTGCGCCCCTCCGTCTCGCTGGGATCGCGGAATGTCTCGCGGTAATGCCCACCCTCGGGGTGGGGTTTGAGGTCGAGCAGCGCGATCACCTCGGCAGCGGTCAGGCCGTCCAGCTTCATCGCGATACCCTCTCAGAACCGGTTCTTGGCTTCGCGCAGGGCTGCGAACACATCGCCCGACGGCGCCCCGACGAGACCGACGGCAGCGGCGAGCGCGCCTTCGCCCGCCCGGAAGAACGGGTTGGTCGCGGCTTCTTCGGCAACAGTGGTCACTGCCCAGAAGCGTCCCTCCGCCTTGGCTGCCTCGGCCTCCGCCAGCCTTGCCGTCAGGGCGGCATTGGCCGGGTCCATCGCGGCGGCGAAGCGGGCATTGGAGAGAGTGTAGTCGTGGCCACCGAGCAGGCGGACGTCGCCCGGCAGCGCCATGATGCGCGACAGCGAGGTCCACATCGCCGCCATCTGGCCGGGTTGGACCCGCCCGCAGCCCATCACGAAGACGACGTCGCCGACCAGCGCCAGCTTCGCCCCGCGCGAAACGAAGCTGAGATGCCCGGCGGAATGGCCGGGCGTGTGCCAGATCTCGAAGGCGTCATCGCCCAGAAGCACGGTGTCACCCTCGCCGACGATGCGGTCGAGCGGCGCGGAGTCCGCCGCATCCGCTGGTCCGCAGACCTTGGCGCCGGTCGCCCGCTTGAGTTCGGCGACGCCCTGCGTGTGGTCGGCATGGGCGTGGGTGACGAAAATGTCCGTGATCGTCCAGCCCTTGGCCTCGGCCGCAGCGATCACCTGCCCGGCGTCGGGCACATCGACGGCTGCACACGCTCCGGTGGCAGGGTCGCGCAGCAGCGCGCCGGCATTGTCGCTGAGCGTACGGAAGACGTGGAGATCGAGCGGCATGAGAGGCTCCAGACGACGGGCTGCTCCATGGCGAATACCGAATCGAGCAGCCGGAAGCCAGCCTCGCGCGCCATGTGTGATTGGCGGGCTGCTCTTGTTTTGGCTGCGCCGGCGGTCCATCTCACGCTCATGTCCCTGGATGTCGTCGATCTGCGCGCCTTCTATGCCAGCCCGCTCGGCCATGTGGCGCGGCGCTTCATCGGCACGGCGATGCTGCGCTTCTGGCCCGATTGCGCGAGGCAGCGCGTGCTCGGCCTCGGCTTCTCGACGCCCTATCTTTCTGTGCTCGGGGTCAATGCGGAACGGGTGATCGCCTTCATGCCCGCCGCGCAGGGTGTGGTGAACTGGCCCTCCGACGGCCTGTCCGCCTCGGCGCTGGTCGAGCCGACGCTGCTGCCGCTGCCGACGGCCTCGATCGACCGGGTGGTGCTCGTCCACGCGCTGGAGGAGACCGAAAGTCCCGAAGACCTGATCGAGGAGGCGGGGCGCGTTCTTTCGCCCGGCGGGAGGATGATCCTGGTCGTGCCGAACCGGCGGGGCCTGTGGGCCCGCATGGACGGCACCCCTTTCGGCCAAGGCCGCCCGTTCAGCCGCTCGCAGCTCGAAGCGCTGATGCGGGCCGCCGAATTCTCTCCCGAGAACTGGACTGAAGCGCTCTATGTCCCGCCGCTGCGCCGGCGCGTGCTGATGCGCTCGGCTGCCGCCTGGGAACGGGTCGGGGCCGGTCTGTCTTTGCCTTTTGCCGGTGTCCATGTGATCGATGCCACTAAGCAGGTTTATCGCCGCATACCGCTGCGTGCGACACGCCGCAGCTTCGCTTTCCGGCCGATCCTGCTGCCTCAGGCGACCCCGGCACCGCGAGCCGGCAATGCCCGCGACGGAACGCCACCGGGTTGACAAGCCCGCGAGAGCGCGGCCAAGGTCCGCCGCTTTTCGCGAGCCGGCTCCGCCTGACGCTTGATGCGCTAAGAACCCCGGCGCGGAACCTGAAACTGGATCACGATGCGAAGCTATCTGGATTTCGAAAAACCGGTCGCCGAACTGGAGGCGAAAGCCGACGAATTGCGCGCCCTCGAGGCAAAGGGCGAGGGCTATGCGCTATCCGAAGAGATCGGGCGGCTCGAGGCCAAGGCGAGCCAGGCGCTCAAGGACATCTATGCCGCGCTGACGCCCTGGCATAAGACGCTGGTCGCGCGCCATCCGCAGCGGCCGCATTTCAAGGACTACTGCGCCCAACTGATCGAGGAGTTCACGCCGATGGCCGGCGACCGGGCCTTCGGCGAGGACGAGGCCATCGTCGGCGGCTTCGGCCGCTTCCGGGGTGAACCCGTCTGCGTCATCGGCCAGGAGAAGGGCGATTCCACCGAGACGCGCATCCGACACAATTTCGGCATGGCCAAGCCCGAGGGCTATCGCAAGGCGGTCCGGCTGATCGAGCTCGCCGACCGTTTCGGCCTTCCGGTGCTGAGCTTCATCGACACCGCCGGCGCCTATCCCGGCATCGAAGCCGAGGAGCGCGGCCAGGCCGAGGCGATCGCGCGCTCGACCGAGGCCTTTCTCGGTCTTCGGACACCCAGCATCGCCCTGGTGATCGGCGAAGGCGGCTCGGGCGGTGCCATTGCGATCGCGGCCGCCAACCGGGTGATGATGCTCGAACATGCGATCTATTCGGTGATCTCGCCGGAAGGCGCTGCCTCGATTCTCTGGCGCGACACCGGCCGCGCCCAGGACGCCGCGACCGGTATGAAGATCACGGCCCAGGACCTGCTGAAATTCGGAGTTATCGACAGGATCGTCAGCGAGCCGACAGGCGGCGCCCATCGCGACCGGCAGGCCGTGATCGACCGTGCCGGCGATGCGATGGCAGCAGCGCTGGCGGATCTGGCCGGGCTTTCGCCCGACGAGATCGCCGATCAGCGGGCGGCAAAATTTCTGGCGATCGGCCGCAATCTCTGATGTGATCTGACCGGCTTCTGGTCAGGCCCGAACGGCCTGATGGACCCGGGCTCGATCATGTGGCCTTGACCCCGGACCCTGTGGTAAGGAAACTTCAAGGCTAATCCTTCTACAACGGGACGGCGGGCACAATTTGGCCGTCTTGAGAAGTCACAGGTCGCGTTCTTGGCCGACCGATCGATGGGATTGACGACGTGGCATTCAAGCACATCGCGCTCGTGGCGTTTGTCGCACTGTCCCTGGGTGCCTGCGAGGAGGACCGCTATCGCGGCTCCGCCCGCCACAACATCCCGATTCCATCTGCGACCTACACGCTCATGGCCGAGAAGGGCATGAGCAAGGACCAGCCGATCGTGATCCGCTCCTACAAGAAGGAGTCGGAGCTCGAGGTTTGGAAGCGCAAGGCAAACGGCCAATACGCCCTGCTCAAGACGTATCCCATGTGCCGTTGGTCCGGCCAGCTCGGTCCGAAGATCCGCGAGGGCGACCGCATGGCACCGGAGGGCTTCTACGCGATCACGGCCGCGCAGATGAATCCGAATTCGTCTTTCTACGTCTCGTTCAACATGGGCTATCCCAACGCCTATGATCGCTCGCATGGCCGCACCGGCGCGCATCTGATGGTTCATGGCGCCTGTTCCTCGGCCGGCTGCTATTCGATGACCGACGATCAGATCGGCGAGATCTATGCGCTCGTCCGCGAGGCCCAGAACGCCGGCCAGAAGGCCGTGCAGATGCAGGCCCTGCCGTTCCGGATGACGCCACAGAACCTCGCCAAGCACCGGCTCGATTCCAACATCGCCTTCTGGAAGAACCTGAAGGAAGGCACCGATTATTTCGACGTGACCGGGGATGAGCCGCAGGTCGGCGTCAATGGCGGGCGCTATGTCTTCAACGGCAATGGCGACACATCGGTTGTTCAGGCCGTGCAGCAAAAGCGCCAGCAGGACGAGATGCAGGTCGCGGCTCTCGTCGCCAAGGGTACGCCTGCGATCAAGCTGCTCTATGATGACGGCGACCAGCACAGTTCCTTCAAGACCGCCCTTGTCTCCAGCGGCTCCGATTCGCTGAACCGTTCGGTCTCATGGGCCTCGCGCGATGTCGGCATCAGCCGTCCCGATGCGCTGACGGTCGGTCCGCAGGTCGTGGTCCTCGACGACAAGGGCAAGGCGAAGGCGACCGTCCGGGCTCAGTCGGCCGACAACGCCGCTGTGCTCGCCGCCGTCTCGGCTGCCGCCGAGACGCAGGTTGCCAAGGGTGAGGCCGCCAAGATCGATGCGGCCAAGCCTGACGCCAGCAAGCCAGACACCGCCAGGACCGGCTCGATCAAGCCCGAGGCGCCCAAGCCAGCCACTGCTCAGGCGGCGACACAGCTCGCGAAGGTCCAGCCGGGCCCTGCGGCGCCTGCTCCCGTCGCCGCCCAAAGCCAGATGGGCTCGTTCGGTACCGCATCTGACGAGAGCCAGCCCTTCTATCGTCGCGCGCTCAGCTTCATGCCGCTGATCGGCGGAGCGCAGCCGGTCGAGGCCGCCGCGCCTGTCGCCTCGGTCGTGCCCTCGGTGCCGACCAATGTGCGTGTACCCTTGCCGCCGCGCCGCGGTGACAGCCTTCGGACGAGCTCTCTGGATACGCCCGCTGCTGCCTTCGCCAGCCAGCCGGCGACACGCTGAAACACGCGTTTCGGACCGAATAGAGCGTGATAAAAATACATCATATTGGCGCTTTGTCTTCTTAGACCATTTCTCAGGCGCAAAGGCCCCGGAATCGGGGCCTTTTGCGTAAATCCTGAGCATGCTGCCAAAAACGTTGCCTTGCCGAAAATGGCGATCAGCCGCCCTCATTGCGGCGGAAACGCGCCGCGGGGCGAGTTCGTTTTGGCACGGAGCAAATGATGGTCTTCGATTTCGTCCGTTCTTCGGTGACTGGCCTGACCGTCTCCCTGGTGGCGTTCGCGGGCGCCGCGCAGGCTGCCGATCTGCCGAGCCGCAAGGGTGCGCCGCTCGCTCCGATCCCGCCGAGCATCACCTGGATTGATGCCGCGATCAGCATCAAGGGCGTGACGGACTACAACTTCCGCGGTATTTCGCAGACCGACCGCAAGCCCGCGATCCAGGGCGGCGTCGAGCTGCAGATCTATGACAACCTGTTTTATGTCGGCGTCTGGGGTTCGAATGTCGATCTTGCCACCAATCCACCGGCCGAGATCGATTTCACGGCCGGTATCCGTCCAAAATTCGGCCCCGTCGCCTTCGACCTCGGTGTGATCCAGTATTATTATCCCAACGAGAAGCGCTTCATCGACTCGCTGGGCGTGACCTGGACGCCGCGTAACACCGATTTCATGGAAGTCGTCGGCAAGGTCTCCTACAATTGGGAGGATAAGGTCACCGTCGGCGCCAACGTCTTCCATGCCTGGAACTGGCTCGGAACCGGCGCGGATGGCACATACGCCTCGGCCACTGCCAAGTACAACCTTCCCTTCCTCGAGGGCCTTGCGGTTTCCGGCGAGTTCGGCCGCTACTGGCTCGGCACCACCAACACCAACATCGCGTTCCCCGTGGCGGTCCGCCTGCCCGACTACAACTACTGGAACGTGGGTCTGTCCTACACCTACAAGAACCTGACGGCTGATATTCGCTATCACGACACCAACCTCTCCAAGAACGAGTGCTTCACCCTGACCTCGGACCCGCGCGGCATCAACCGCGGCAACGCGACCGGCAACTTCACCTCGAACTGGTGCAATCCGACCGTGGTCGGCTCGCTCTCCTTCGACATCACCGCCAGCAGCATCGGCATCTTCGCCCCGGCTAAGTAACCTCCGAACATTCAGAAATCATCAAGGGCCGCTCGCAGGAGCGGCCCTTTTGCTGTTCGCTCGGGGTCAAGAATCCGGCTCGGCTTTCGAGCGATGGGGCGCGTCATCTCGCCGATCGAAACGCCACGCACGGAACCAGTGTCTCACTGGTCATGAGATTCTCGGGTCAAGCCCGAGAATGACGCGGGCTCTCAGAACTGCACCCGCAACCCCACCTGCGCGACATTCGCCGTGTAGTCCGAGCCCTGCGCGGTCGAGTTCAGCCGTTCCTGGGTGAAGCTTGCACGGACCGAGAAGGTTCGGGTCAGCTTGTATTCGATACGGGCGCCATAGCTGGTGAAATCCTCGCGCAGGCCCTGGCCATCATATTCGGTGCGCCCGAAGCTGGCGACGCCGGTGACGGTCAGGTTGCGGCGCAGCGCGTGGGCGATCTCGAGCGAGGCGCGCCTGGCCGTGGTGCCCGACGAGCCGGCGATGGTGGTGTCGCCGAGTTCAGAGGTGCCGCGCAGAGTCACCGTGGTCAGCGGAGTCGGCGACCACAGGATCGCGGCATCGCCGATGAAGCCCTTGAGGTTGCGCAGGCGGCCATCGTCATATTTGCGGTTCTGGTAACCGACAGACACCTCGCCGGTGAGTTGGCGGCTGATCTCGAAAGTCGAGCCGACACGGCCGGTGGCGCCGTCCGACGAACGCCGGTACCCGCTCGAATCGACCGCCTCGTCGAACTCGCGGGTGTCGATCTCGCCCTGAACGAAGGGCTTGAAGCCCGGCGTCACCTCATAGGCCGCGCGCAGGCGCAGGCCATACTGGGTCTGGTTTCGGTCCTTCTGGCTGACGATGCCGCCATTGCTGAGCTTGCCGTCCTCATAGTCGCTGCGATCGACCGAACCGCGCAGCGTCATCTGCAGGCGATTGATGTCATGGGTGACGCCGGCCGAGCCGCCGTATTGATAGATCAGCGGACGGCCCGTGACGGCGGCCGTCAGGTCCGGCGAGCCTGGACGCTGCGTGTCGAGCTTCGCGCGGGTTTCGAGCAGGATGCGGGTATCGCGGGAGGCATCGAGCCGCAGGTCGAGATTGCCCTCGCCATCGGGGCGGGAGGCGTCGCGGTCGCGGAAATACTCGCTGTAGCCGCCGCGCAGCTTGCCCTTGAGCTCGTGGACGTTCCAGTCGGACTGGATCTCGACCTCGGCGTCATGCCGGCTGAAAGGCGAGCCCTGGCGTGTCGAACCCGCCGTGCGCTGCGGATTGGTGTCGTAGCCGACGCCGTTGGTGATCGCAGGCTTGAGCACGACGCTGCCTAGCCGAAGACCGAGCGGCGCATAAGGGTCTGCCTCGATCGCGGCGCTGCGACGGGGCGGCGGTGGCGGCGGCGTGGTCGGCGGCAGACCCGTGACCGTCGGCTGCGGCGGCCGGAATTGGCGCTGCGTGACGCCGCGCACCCCGCTCGCCCGGACCGGCCGGCTGGCGTTTGGCGGAGCGTTGCGCGAAATCGTCGAGGTCTGGTCCTGAATCAGCGCGGCGGGGTCGCGCACGGAAGCGGGTGTCGCCGAGACGTTGGAGGCGGCGGGCTGTTCGGGAGCAGGCTGCTGGGCGACATAGGCCGGCACGGTAGGGCGCAGTCCCGCGCGCCGCGCCTGTTGGGCCGAGACGACGGTCGCCGTCAGCACGAGGCTGGCAGCGGCGACGCCGGTCAGGAGCATGGTTGCGCGGCGGGACAAGGGGCTTCGTCGCTCCAAAGCATGAGCTTTGACGCACCGGGAAGGCGCGCATGGTTAACGGAGTTAGAACGAACTCGGTTAACGGGCCGTCAATGAAGCGCGGCTGTGCATCCCGATGCTGGCAAGCCCGGCATCGTCCATGCTAGAGGGCCCGCCATGACAGCCGATATCCGCGCTTCCGCGCTCCGCACCATCGCCACCGAGCGCGCCGGCCTCGACACGCTCCATGCCGCGCTCGGGAACGGGCTGGGCGCGCCCTTCAGCCAGGCGGTTGCCATGATCCAGGCGGCCGGCGGGCGCGTCGTCGTCTCCGGCATGGGCAAATCCGGCCATGTCGGGCGCAAGATCGCCGCGACGCTGGCCTCGACGGGCACGCCAGCGCATTTCGTCCACCCGGCAGAAGCCAGCCATGGCGATCTCGGCATGGTCCAGCCCAATGACGTCGTGATCGCCCTGTCCTGGTCGGGCGAGACGGCCGAGCTTGCGGCGATCGTCGCCCATACCAGGCGCTTCCGCGTCGGGCTGATCGGCATCACCGCCAATGCTGAGAGCGCGCTCGGGCGGGAGGCGGATGTCACACTGCTTTTGCCCAAGGCTGAGGAAGCCTGCCCCAACGGGCTCGCGCCGACCACCTCGACGACGATGCAGATGGCGCTCGGCGATGCATTGGCGGTGGCGCTTCTGGAGGCGCGCGGCTTCTCACGCCAGGATTTCTTCGTCTACCACCCCGGCGGCAAGCTCGGCGCGCAGCTCAAGACGGTCGCCAGCATCATGCATCGCGACGCCGCCTTGCCGATCGTGGGGCTCGATGCCGCCGTGCCCGACGTCATCGCGATGATCTCGGCCAAGGGCTTCGGCTGCGCCATCGTGATCGATCCCGATGGCGTGCTCGCCGGCGTGGTCACGGATGGCGATCTGCGCCGCAAGCTGATCGGCGGCGGTCTCGTCCAGCGGGCCCGCGACGTGATGAGCGCCAACCCACGCCGGATCGCTCCCGATGCGCTGGCTGGCGAGGCGCTGGAGATGGTCAACCGCCTGCGGATCACCGCGCTGATCGTGGCCGATTCAGACGAGCGCCCCGTCGGGCTCGTGCATGTGCATGATCTGCTCTCGCTCGGGGTGGCCTGAAGGCGGGCGTTCCAACTCAAGCCCTCGTCCAGAGGAGCGGGCTAAGCCCGCGTCTCGAAGGATGCTCCAGATGGTTCCGGCGTCTCCGGCGGCATCCTTGGAGACGCTGCTTCGCAGCTCCTCAGGATGAGGGCTGGAGGAGCGCAGGGTCATTCTCGATCAGGATCGGCTGGCCATGCGGCGTCGCCTCCGCAGCCCGGGCCCATGAGGCCGCCAGCGCATCGACGCCGTCATGCGAGGCCAGCCCCTTTTCGATGAGCAGGTGTTCCAGCGCCTCGCACCAGCGTTCGTAATAGTCCGAGCCGTCGCGGCAGCCGCCCTTGGCCACCGCCTCGCGGATCTCGGCGCCGAGCGCCTGCGCCCATTCATCGGCCGTGAACACGCCCTTGTTCTGAAGCGCGACCACAAGCGCGAAGACCATCGCCTGCCAGGGTTCGGCGAAGATCGGGCCCTCCGCGTCGCGGGGGATCGGCGTGTCGGCGGAGAGCATGGTCGCGAGGTCTGCGTCAGGCCGGTTCAAGATAACTCTCCCAGGCCTCGATCGAGACCATCGATGTCGGGTCGGCATCGCGGCCCCAGAGCTCGGGGCCGGTGAACACGATGGTGTAGAGCCATTGCGCGGTCTCCGGCAGGCCCTGCGAGCCCGTATCAGGGAAAACGTGGCAGCCGGTGACGCGCTCGATCACGCCGCGCTTGCCCCGCGCATAGCGCGGCAGGCGCGTGTGGTGCTTGGGGTGCATCACCAGCGTGCGGACCTCGTCACCGACGGTGAACTTCGCTGTAGCCTCTGCCTCCCGCTCATAGGGAAAGCCGCGACGCAGGACGCTCGCAACCTCCTCGCCCTTGAGAACACGCTTGGGTGTCCTGGCGGAGCTGAGCGGCTTTCCCTGTTCCAGTTCCTCGGGCGTGACGAAGCCCTGTGCGACCAGCATCGTGTTCAGCCCGGCCAGCCAGATCTCGTAATAGGACGACGACAGGTATTGCGCGGGCGGCAGGCTCTCGCGGGCGGCGCGGATGCCGTCGATGGTCCAGGCGCCCATGGCGCCGGCCGCGACATTGATCGCGAGCACGCGCTTTTCCCAGTCGGTATGGAAGATCGGTTCGTTGGGTTCAGGCGCGACGGGTCCGAAGCCCATCTGCCCGCCGAGATCCTGGCCGCCATTCATGACGCATCCTCCACGCGGGGCAGGCCGGTGCCGATCATCGCGTCGCGGTTGACGATCGAGGCCAGCTTCTCCTCCGACCAGCCTTCGGTGCCGGCCGGGCGCATCGGGATGACGATGAAGCGGGTCTCGGCGGTCGAATCCCAGACGCGGATGCGCTGGCCTTCCGGCAGCGTCACGCCGAAATCGGCGAGCGTGCCGCGCGGATCAATCACCGCCTTGGATCGATAGGGCGGTGATTTGTACCAGACCGGCGGCAGGCCCAGCACCGGCCACGGATAGCAGGAGCACAAGGTGCAGACGATCAGGTTGTGTTCCTCTGGGGTGTTGAAGCAGGCGACGATGTGCTCGCCACCGCGCCCGCCATAGCCGAGTTCGGCGACGGCTGCGGTGCCGTCCGCCTTCAGTCGAGCTGCGAAATCGGGGTCGGTCCAGGCTTTCGCGACGACTCGGGCGCCGTTGCGCGGCCCGATTTTCGTCTCGTAGGTCTCGACGATGGCGTCGAGCGCGGCGGGATCGACATAGCCCTTCGCGACCATCAGCGATTCCAGCGCCTTCACCCGCGCTTCGATCGGGGTGAAGTGGTTGTCGTGATGGTGGCTATGATCGTGGTGATGACCGCTCATCGCATCGTCCTTCTCGGCCCCGTCGTCATTGCGAGCGAAGCGAAGCAATCCAGGTGGCTCGGACCGTGCTTTCTGGATAGCTTTGCCGCTGCGCTCCTCGCCATGACGGTTCGGTCTGGCTCCATCAAGCGATCCGCACCCGGGCCGCCCGCTCGAACTTCGTGGCAAAGGCGACCAGCGACCGGTCGGAGCCCTTTGGGCCGAGCAGTGAGAGGCCCAGCGGGGCGCCCTCGCGCCGGGCGACCGGCACCGTGACCTGCGGAAAGCCCGACAAGCCGCCGAGACAGAGCAGGCGCAGCGCCCGGTTGCGGAAATCGTCGAGCTGGTCCTCTGGCGCGCTGACCAGCGGCGCGATGTCGGGCACGGTCGGCAGGATCAGCACGCCATCCTGGCCCAGCAGCTTGGCCAGCCTGGTGCGGAAGGCCTTGCGCACGGCCTCACCCTTGGCATGATCGGCATCGGTGATCGCCTTCGAGAAAGCGAAGCGCTCGGCGACGCCGGGTCCCAGCGGCAGGCCGAAGCGCTCGATCATGGCGCCGTCCGCAGTCCAGGCCTCACGGCCCTGGAGCCAGCGGAAGGCCCAGTAGAGCGCGTCGAGATCGCGCACCGCCTTGACCGACTCCGGCTCGCCGAGTTCCAAAGTGATCCGCTGTACGACGTCGCGCAGGATCGTCTCGGCTTCGGGGACCGCCTGGCCGAACATGTCCTCGGCCAGCAAAAGCCGCGGCGCGACCGGGAGTGCGACCTTGTCCTTGCCGAGCAGCACCTCGCCCACACGATCGAAGACCTCGCCGTCACGCGCGAACCACCCAGGCGTGTCGAACGAGTCGGCCAGCGGCCAAACGCGTTTGAGCGAAAGCCTG
>QBLV01000003.1:31623-33881 GCA_003241815.1 Hyphomicrobiales bacterium
GCGCGACATCCACCAGCCGCCCGGCGACGGCTGCCGCCGAGCCCGAGGAGGAGCCGCCGGTGATGCGGTCGGGCGCGGCTGGATTGACCGGCGAGCCGAAATGCGCGTTCTTGCCGTTGAGCGAGAAGGCGAGTTCGTCGGTATGCGTCTTGCCGACGAAGCGCGCGCCGGCTTCCAGCAGCGTCTTCACGACCGGGGCGGTCTTGGTCTTGATGCCGGATTGCGCCAGCACGATCGGCGAGCCGGCGCCGGTCGGGTAGCCCTTGACGTCGAACAGATCCTTGACCGCGAGCGTCAGCCCGGCCAGCGGGCCCGTTGCCGCGTTCTTTACAGGCGATTCAGGGTAGGGGACGAAGCAGCGGAACGGATCGTCGACCAGCATCTTGTTCAGATTCCTTTTGCATCGCCGTCGGAGCGCGGATCATGCGTCGCCTCGACATGGCCCTTGGGGTGCTTCACCAGCATGCCCGCATGACCGAACTGGTCGGAATAGGCTTCAGAATACTCTTCGACCGGATGGCCGGCACCGGTCAGGCGCGCCAGCAGCATCGGATCGAAGCGACTTTCCAGCTTGAGCGAGATCGAGCCGGCGCCCCAGGTCCTGCCGAAGAGCCAGCGCGGCGCATCGACGGCCTCTGCCGGGCTCTGCCCGAAGCGATAGCGCGACAGGATCTGCGCCTGGAACTGGGGCTGGCCGTCGCCGCCCATTGCGCCATAGGACATGATGCGGCCGTCGTCGAAACCGGCGAAGGCCGGGTTCAGCGTGTGGAACGGCTTGCGGCCTGGCTGCAGCGGGTTCAGCGCCCTGGCGTCGAGCGAGAAGGACACGCCGCGATTTTGCCAGTTGATGCCGGTGCGCGGCAGGATACAGCCGGAGCCGTACTCCCAATAGATCGACTGGATGTAGGAGACGGCGAGGCCAGAACCGTCGATCGCGCCCATCCAGACGGTGTCGCCATCGCCGGTCTTGAACGGCCAGGCGGCCGCGCGCTTCCGGTCGATCGCCTCGGCCTCGCGGGCGAAGACGGCCTCGGTCAGGACGCTGGCGGGATCGACCGTCGCGAAGGCGGGGTCGGTGACGATCCTGTCGCGGATCGCGAAGGCGCGCTTGGTCGCCTCGACGAGCCCGTGATGATGATCGAAGCCCTCCGCGCGGGCGATGGCGAGCTTCTCGAAGATGCCGAGGATCATCAGCGCGGCGACGCCTTGCGTCGGGGGCGCGCAATTATAGACGGTGAGGCCCGGCAGCTTGATTGAAAGCGGGGCAACGAGGCGAGCCCGGTATGCCTCCATATCTGCGCGGGTGACGGGCGCGCCGATCATCTCAAGATCGGCGGCGATCTCGCGGCCGATGTCGCCGCGATAGAAATCGTCGAGCCCGGCATCGGCGAGCTGGCGGAAGGTCGCGCCCAGCGCCTCCGGTTTGCGGCGTGCGCCGTGCTTGGGTTGTTCGCCGCCCGGCCAGAAGAAGTCGCTGAAGCCGGGCGCTTCCTTGACGGCCTCGACCTGCTGCGGCCAGGTCCGCAATTCGGAAGGCGAAATCTCGTAGCCCTCGGTGCAATGGCGGATGGCGTCCGCCAGCAAATCCTTCAGCGGCATTCGGCCGCCGAGCGACGTCGACAGCGCCAGCGCCGCCTCCCAGCCGCCGATCGCGCCGGCGACCGTGACGGCCGAATCCGGGCCGCGCGAGGGAATCGTGTCGTGGCCCTTTTCGCGGTAACGCGCGATGGTGGCGAGCGAGCCAGCCGGCCCGCAGGCTTCGATCGCGTGGACCTTGCCGCCGGGCTGGTGCACCAGCCAGAAGCCGTCGCCGCCGATCGCGTTCATATGTGGGTAAACGACCGAGATCGTCGCGGCCATGGCGACCATCGCCTCGATGGCGTTGCCGCCCTCGGCGAGGACGGCGCGCCCGGCTTCCGAGGCGAGGCTGTGGGGCGCGGCGACTGCCGCCGAACCGAAGACAGGCGTATCGATCATCAGGGTCTTTTCAAGCTGGGCTGGAGCAACCATTTCCGCCGGACGGCGCGATTTTGTTGCATGCTAGAGCCGGCTTCGCTAGAGCTTGCCCCCGAAAAGTGGCGGCGTTCGCGCGCCACCCGAGAGGACTGACAGAATGGCCGCAAGGCGCACCAACTGGCGCAACCTGATCATGGTGGTTTCGCTTGGAATCCTGATCGGGGTCGAGCTGTTCGGCGTCGCGCTCGCCTCGGGCTGGGCGCTGGCGGGGCTGTTCGAGCTCGGCCCGATCGTCGGCTATG
>QBLV01000003.1:33891-37020 GCA_003241815.1 Hyphomicrobiales bacterium
GTGCTGATGGCGCTGTTCTCGGGCTTCGCGGCCTATGGGATGCTCAATCTGATGCGCCGCGTCCTCAAGATCGAGCGGCTGACCGAAGGCGCCTGAGCTTTCAGGGGCAGGCCTTCAGGGGCAGGCCTTCAGGATCACGGGGTCCGCCTCTGGCGGCAGGTAATCTCCCATCGGTCGGCAAGCGCCGGCCACGCAGACCTGCCATCGGCGGTCGCGCCCGAGCGGCGCATGACGATCTTGCTTTGCGCCGGTAGCTTCGGCGTCCAGCGCCAGAAGCCGTCGATGAGCTTTGCATCCGGCGGCGCTTCCATGCCGGCGCCCGAGCCCTGGATTCGCGCTTCCGCCATCACGAGCCCGTCGGGCGTGTCCCGCCAGACCTCTTCCCAAACCGTCTTCTGGACCGAGTGACGCCAGGCGAGCGTGATTTCGCCGACGCCCAGCGACACCACGAGCGCGCCCGCCGCCAGGCACAGGCTCATGCGGCCGCGCGTTCGGCAGCCCGTGCGCGCCAGAGATGGACGCCGATCACAAGCGCGGC
The DNA here is from genome assembly GCA_003241815.1 of Hyphomicrobiales bacterium. Taxonomy (GTDB): domain Bacteria; phylum Pseudomonadota; class Alphaproteobacteria; order Rhizobiales; family Beijerinckiaceae; genus Allobosea. Next base: position 34,430 of record QBLV01000003.1, read on the forward strand.
AAGGCCGAAGCCGATCTCGTCGGTGATCGGCAGCGCCAGCACCAGCGAGGCCGCTGCAGCCGCCGCCAGCGCCCTTTCCCACACCGCCATGTCGCGCTTCATGAAACCGATCGTGGCCGCGCCCCAGAGCGTGATGGCGAGGAGCGCCTTACCGATGATGTAGGCGGCTCCCAGCACATAGGCGAAGCCGGTCACGCCCTGCACGGGCTGGAGCATCAGCGCCGGGTCATAGACCGACATGAACGGGATGACGAAGCCCGCCATGGCGATCTTGATCGCCTGGAACGAGATCTTGAAGCCGGACTCCTTGGCGATCGGCGCCGCCGCGAAGGCGGCGAGCGCCACCGGCGGGGTCAGATCGGCCATGATGCCGAAATAGAACACGAACATGTGGCTGACGATCAGCGGCACGCCGAGCTTGAGCAGGATCGGCGCGGCGATGGACGAGGTGATGATGTAGTTGGGGATGGTCGGGATGCCCATGCCCAGGATCAGGCTGACGATCATGGTCAGCACGAGTGCCAGGAACAGCGATTTCTCGCCGACCGCGACGACCGCGTTGCCGAAGATGGTGCCGACGCCAGTCAGCGTCATGGTGCCGATGACGATGCCGACCACGGCGCAGGCAATGCCGACGGGGATGGCCTGGCGCGCGCCGTCGGCGAGTGCCTCACGGCAGGCGGCTACCGTCTCCGTACCACCGCGCGTGGTCAGGCTGGCGAGGATAAGCAGCAGCACGACCCCGACCATGACCAGGATGCCGTACCAGAAGAAGAAGGCGCAGAGCAGGCCAAGGCCGACCCAGAACAGCACGCGCACCGCCATCTGACCGATGCCGAGGGCAATCGACCCGCCGAGGATCAGCACCACCGTCAGCGCGAGGCCGACCGAGCCGGAGAAGAGCGGCGTGTAGCCGGAGAAGAGCAGGTAGACGAGCACGGCCAGCGGCACGATGAGATGCCATTTGGCAGACAGAGCCTTGCCGGCGCTGGGCAGTTCGTCGCGCGGCAGACCGACGAGTCCGCGCTTGCCGGCCTCCAGATGCACGGCGAGGAAGGCGGCGGTGTAGTAGAGGATCGCGGGCACGATCGCCGCCTGGACGACTTCGGCATAGGGCACGTCGATCGTCTCGGCCATGATGAAGGCCACCGCGCCCATCACCGGCGGCATGATCTGTCCGCCCATCGAGGCGGTCGCCTCGACGCCGCCGGCAAAGGCGGCGCGGTAGCCGAAGCGTTTCATCAGGGGAATCGTGAACTGGCCGGTGGAGACGACGTTCGCCACGCCGGAACCCGAGATGGTGCCCATCATCGCCGAGGAGAACACGGCGACCTTGGCCGGCCCGCCGCGCGCGCTGCCAAACAGCCCCATGGCGATGTCGGTGAAGAGCTGGATCATGCCAGCCCGCTCCAGGAAGGAGCCGAACAGGATGAACAGGAAGATGAAGGTGGCCGAGACGCCCGTCGGGGTGGCGTAGATGCCCTCCGTGCCGAAGGACATGTGCTCGATTACCTGTTCGAGCGAATAGCCACGATGGTTCAGCGGCGCCGGCAGATACTGTCCGAACAGGCAATAGGAGAGGAACAGCCCCGATACGATCGGCAGGGCCGGCCCCATGAAGCGCCAGCAGATGATGAAGATCACGGCAATCGCGCTGATGCCGACGACGAGATCGGCCGGCGTGACCTCGCCGGCGCGCGCCACCAGTTCCTCATAGAGAACCCAGTGATAGAGGCCGATGACGAAGCCGATGCCGGCGAGCGACCAGGCCAGGATACGGGCTGTCGTCGTATGGCTCTTGTGCTGGGCGAGCAGCCCGCCAGCGACGAGGCAGAGGAAGCCGACATGCAGCGTCCTCAGGATCTGGTTGGGCAGGGAGCCGCCGAATCGGGCGAGAAGCTCGACCACGACGAAGATGGGAATCCATGCCAGCAGCATGCCGAGATGGGGCCGCGAACGGATCGCCTGCACCACGATCCAGACGAGCCAGGCCGCCATCGTCGCGCGCAGGACGTCGACCAGGGTGATGCCGACAAAGCGATGGTCGAGCGGGACGTTGAAGGCGGTGGCGATCTGGAAGAGCGAGAAGGCGACCGCGATCCAGAACAGCAGCCGGCCCTGCCAGCCCGGGCCGAAGCCGGGGGGAAGGCCATGCTCGGGATCGACCAGGATCGCAGGCGTCTGCGTGTGAATGCCGCCGATATCCGGCACGGCCAGAGGCTGCGTCTCGTCTTTGCTCATGGTCTCGTCTTCCACTCAGAGAAAAGGCGAGGCCGGATCAACCGGCCTCGCCTGTCAGTTCGGCTGCAGGATCGGCTCAGGAGCCGACCTTCAGCCCCTTTTCCTTGAAGTAGCGCGCCGCGCCAGGATGCAGCGGGATCGGCATGCCCTCCAGCGCGCCCTCGAGCTTGATCGAGCGGGCGGCGGCGTGCGCGGCGCCGAGATCGCCGAGGTTCTCGTAGATCGACTTGGTCATCTCGTAGACCGTCTCTTCCTTCATGCCCTCATGGGTCACGAGGTAGTTCATCACCGCCGCGGCGGGAACCGCCGCCGTCTGGCCGGGATAGGTGTTGGCGGGGGTGGGGGCCCGG
>QBLV01000003.1:37030-54321 GCA_003241815.1 Hyphomicrobiales bacterium
GGGACCCGCCGCCGGCTGGCCGGTATAGGTGTTGGCGGGGATGGTGGCCTGGACAAACGGAGCGCCAGCCTTCGCGACTGTAGCGGCCGGCACTTCGACGACGACGATCTCGACCGAGGTCGCGAGATCGCGCAGCGAGGCGACGCCGAGGCCCGCCGATTGCAGCGTCGCGTCGAGCTGGCGGTTCTTCATCAACTCAACCGATTCGGCGAAGGGCAGGTACTCGACCTTGCTCAGGTCCTTGTAGCTCATGCCGGCGGCGGCGAGCACGGCGCGGGCGTTGAGTTCCGTGCCGGATTTCGGCGCGCCGACGGAGAGGCGCTTGCCCTTGAGATCGGCCAGCGTCTTGATGCCGCTGTCCTTGGAGGCGACGATCTGGATGTAGTTGGGGTAGATGGCGGTGATGCCGCGTAGCTTCTTCAACGGCGTCTTGAAGCCGGCTTCCTCATCGCCGCTCCAGGCGGCGGCGAGCGAATCGCCGAGCGTGAAGGCGATTTCGCCCTTGGCCTGCTGCAGCAACTGCAGGTTCTCGACCGAGGCCTTGGTGGCCTGCACGGTCGGGCGGACATTCTTGACCTTGTCGCCAAAAATCTTGGAGAGCGCGACGCCGAGTGGATAGTAGACGCCCGATGTGCCTCCGGTCAGCACGTTGATGAAATCCTGCGCGCGTGCGGCGGCTGGTGTGAGCGCGATCAGGGCCGCCGTGGCGATGCAGGCAAGCTTCCGGCTCGATACGATAGGGTTCATGCAACCTCCCAATGGTTAGATGCCAGCATTGCAGACTGGTCTCTCGCTGTTTGTAGAACATTCGGTCATGAAATTGAAAGCCGTCGGCCCCCCGCGATGAGGCCAGCGCCGCGCCGCCGTGACGCTTTCGCCATGATTGCCCTCCATCGATCCCCGAGTGCCGTCCTGTCGGTCCTTGCCGGTTGCCCTTGCCGCTGCGACAGGCTAGCCCGATTTAGACCCGACGGCGCCGCCGTCACCAGCCAAACGAGCTCTGCCCGCCATGCACCCCAGCGCCAGACCGCCCCGTCCCGACCGCCGCATGCTGCTGGCCGGCGCCAGCGCGACAGCGACCCTGGCCGCGTTTGGTTTCTCGCCCGAGGCGCTGGCGCAGCAGGGCCTGCGGCTCGGCGAGACGGAAGGCTTCAGCTTCGACGTGCTCAAGACCAGGGCGCGCGAGCTCGCAGCCCGGCCCTATCAGGCGCCATCGAGCCCGCGCGCCGATGTGCTGGAGCGGATCGACTACGACGCCCATGGCAAGATCAAATTCAAGCCGGAGATGGCGCTCTGGGCAGACGGCCCCTCGCCCTGGCCGGTGACGTTCTTCCATCTCGGACGCTATTTCCAGAAGCCGGTGCGGATGCATGTGCTCGACGCCGGGCGGGCACGCGAGATCGTCTATGACGAGAGCTATTTCGTGATGCCGGCGGATTCGCCTGCCAAGGAACTGCCGCCCGGCGCGGGCTTTGCCGGCTTCCGCTTCCAGGAGAGCCGCTCCGGCCATCCCGGCCGCAAGGGCGAAAAGCTCGACTGGAAGACAAACGACTGGGTCGCGTTTCTGGGGGCCTCGTATTTCCGCGCCATCGGCGAACTCTATCAGTACGGGCTCTCGGCGCGCGGGCTCGCGATCGACCCGGCCGTCGGCGGCCGGGCGGAGGAGTTTCCCGACTTCACCCATATCTGGCTCGAGACGCCACAGCCCGGCGCCGAACATGTCGTGATCTATGCGCTGCTCTCGGGCGCGAGCGTGGCCGGCGCCTATCGCTTCCGCATGCATCGCGGCAAGGGCGTCACGATGGAGATCGAGACGGCGCTCTACCTGCGCAAGGATGTCGAGCGGCTTGGCATAGCGCCTTTGACCTCGATGTACTGGTATTCGGAGAAGGCGAAGGCGACGGCCGTCGACTGGCGCCCGGAGGTGCATGATTCCGACGGTCTTGCGCTCTGGACCGGCACGGGGGAGCGCGCCTTGCGACCCCTCAACAATCCCTCCCGCACCATGGCGTCCTCCTTCGTGGACGAAAACCCGCGCGGTTTCGGCCTGATGCAGCGGGACCGCGAGGTCGGCCATTATCTCGACGGGGTCTTCTACGAGCGCCGGCCGAGCCTGTGGGTCGAGACGCAAGGGGATTGGGGCCGGGGCGCCGTCCAGCTCATCGAAATCCCGACCGATGATGAGATCCACGATAACATCGTCGCCATGTGGGTGCCGGCCGGTCCGGCAAAGGCCGGAGCGTCCTATGCCTTCAAATACAAGCTGCACTGGCTCGCCGACGAGCCGTTCCCGACGCTGCTCGGCCGCGTCATCGCGACCCGCCTCGGCAATGGCGGCCAGCCGGGTACGGTCCGGCCCAAGGGCGTGCGCAAGTTCATGGTCGAGTTCAAGGGGCCGGCGCTGGAGAATATCCCCTTCGGGGTGAAGCCGGAGGTCGTGCTCTCGGCCTCGCGCGGCTCGTTCTCCTATATCTTTGCGGAAGCGGTGCCCAACGACGTTCCCGGCCATTGGCGGGCGCAGTTCGATCTCACGGTCGATGGCAACGACCCGGTCGAGATGCGTTGCTTCATGAAGGCGGGCGAGACGGTGCTGACCGAGACCTGGCTGTACCAGTACCTGCCCTTCTGAGATCCGGATTCAAATGCTCGCGGGTCTGCAGGATCTTGCGATGCGTCGCGTGAGCATGCGGATTCTGGCGATGCGAGCGAAGGCGGTGGCGCTTTCGATGCATTTCTCCCAGTCCATTGCACGGCGGCAGCAGCGTCCGAGCCAGGCGCATATGCGCTCGTTCACCTGGCGGCAAGCAGGGCGCGCAGGCACAGACCCTTAGCGAAATGCTGTGGCGACCAGGCTTTCGGCTAGAATGCCGGGTCGTCGAGAATCACGTCCGCGGTCTGCTGATAGTGGCGCTCCAGCAGCTCGACCGCGCGTTGGGCCTCCCGGTCCAGCACCGCCGTCACGATGGTCTGGTGTTCGTCGGTGACCTTGCGGGTGGGAAAGGCCCGACGGATGGAGACCCGCCGGTAGCGGTAGAGCTGGTCTGCCAGATGATCGCAAAAGCCGATCAGGGGTGTGGAGCCGCACTGGCTGATCAGTGTCCGGTGGAAGATCCGGTGAAGCCGCTCCCAGTCCGGATTGTCCTCGAACTCCTCGGGGTTGAGCGAGCGCGGCGTGCGGCTGAGCCGATGATGGGCGACGACCAATGCTTCTTCCCAAGCCGGCGTCGCGGCTTCCATCGACTTGCGCAGGGCCAGTCCTTCGAGCCAGCAGCGCGTCATCGTCAACTCCTGCAGCTCCGACCGGCTGACCGGAGACACCAGAAATCCACGCTGCTCGCGCGCCTCGACCAGGCCTTCGGACGTCAACCGGTTCAGCGCTTCTCGCAATGGCGTCTGGCCGGCCCGATACGCCTCCATGAGGAAGCGCATCTGCAGCTTCTGGCCCGGCTTCAACGCGCCCGAGAGAAGATCCTCGCGCAGCCGGTCATAGAGGTCGAGCGTTCGGGTCGAGGGAGCAAGCGACGTCATGCGAGCGGTTTCGGTCTCCGTGGATCGGCCGCTGAGGCGATCCTCATGGCCGCGATTCCAGAGGGTATCTGTACACGCGAAGTCTCCCAGTCATAATTTATAAATTATGCTTCCAATTCCGATATTACCCAATATAGTCGACTCAAAGCCAGAACGTGCATTTTGCAGGGACGAACGCCAATGGGTTCCGCGGCCGACGACAGGCGGTATGGGTTGCCGCGCTGCGCATGCGGCGTCGATGTCCATGCCCATATCGTTCCGGCCAGCTTCCCTGCCTATCTGAAGGGGCCGCGGCCCACCGGCTGGCCCGAGATGGCCGAGGCGCAGCCCTGCCACCGCCATGTCGTGATCGACGGTCGCAACTACCGCACGGTGTCCGATCGCTGCTGGGACGTTCCCAAGCGGCTGGACGATATGGAGCAAATGGGGCTGTCGCTGCAGGCGATCTCCGCCATGCCCGAACTGATGTCCTACTGGATGGAGGCAGGCCCGGCAGACGAGCTGCAGCGCTATATCAACGACCAGATCGCGCTCATGCTCGACGACTCCGCCGGGCGGCTGGTCGGGCTCGGAGCCGTCCCCCTGCAGGACATGGACCTGGCGCTGGCCGAACTGCAGCGCCTGATGCGGCACCCCGGCTTCGCCGGCGTCCAGATCGGCAGCAACGTCAACGGCAAACCGATCGGCGCGCCCGAGTTCGACCCCTTCTTCGAGGCGGCGGACGCGCTGGGCGCGGCCGTCTTTGTCCATGCGCTGCGCCCCGCCGGCCAGGATCGGCTGGTCGGCCCCGCGCAGCTCCAGCAGGTGCTGGCCTATCCCGGCGAGGTGGGCCTGGCGGCGGCTTCCGTGATCTGTTCGAACCTGATGCTGCGCCGGCCCGGGCTGCGCATCGCATTCAGCCATGGCGGCGGCACGCTCGGCCTGCTGCTGCCGCGGCTCGAGGAAGGACGCCGGGTCTTCCCGGCCTTGCAGGACAGCATCGCGACGTCGCCGACGGAGCAGGCGCGGCGGCTTTTCTACGATGCGCTGGTCTATGACGAGCCGACATTGCGGCACCTGACAGGCCTGTTCGGCGAGACGCAGATCATGGTCGGCACCGATTACCCCTTCAATTTCCACGAGCGGAATCCGGTGGATCGCATCGAGGCGGCCTTCGCCGACGAGGCAACGCGCCGGCGGTTGCTGCACGACAATGCCAGCACGTTCCTCGGCCGGAACACGAGGCCCGCGACATGACCCGATTTCCGATCAGCGGCCTGCGCAGCGTGGACATCGGCACGCCCGACATCGCGATGTCGGAGCGCTTTTACACGCAGGTCTGGGGTCTCTCCGTCGCTGCTCGCAAGGATGGGGTCGTGTATCTGCGCGCGACCGGCGCGGACCACCATGTTCTCGCGCTGCATTCCTGCAATGGCCCGGAGATCCTCTCCGTGACCTTCAGGGTCGACCCCGCCGGCGAGCTGGGCGCCCTTGCCGATCGCGCCGTCGCGCAGGGCGCGACCCTGCTCGCGGCCGCCGGCCCGAATGCGGAACCTGACGGCGGCATGATCGTCGTGCTCGCCGAGCCGCAGGGCGGCATCTATCGCCTTGTCCAGGGCGACCGCCTCCATGCCGATGCCGGCGAGGTGCGCGACCGGCCCTCTCGGCTGGCCCATGTCAATCTCAACAGCGTCGATGTCGACGCGCAGACGGCGTTCTACGAGACGGCGCTGGGCTTTTCCCTGACCGACCGCTCGAAGCTGATGGCGTTCCTGCGCTGCAACAGTGACCATCATGCGGTGGTTCTCGCCGAGGCGAAGGCCAGTGGCCTGAACCATATCGCCTTCCTTGTGCCGGACTGGGAGTCGGTGATGCGCGCCTCGGGGCGTCTCGTCGATGCCGGCTATCCCATCGCCTGGGGTGTGGGGCGGCACGGCCCCGGCGACAACGTCTTCGCCTACTTCGTCGACCCCGTCGGCTTCGTCGTCGAGTTCACCGCCGAGGTGCTGCAGGTGGACGACGCCTATCGCGTCCGTGGCCCCGAGGAGTGGGTCTGGCCGCCGGGCCGAACCGACTATTGGGGTATCGCGCCGCCCAAGGCCGACGCTGTCAAGGCCGCGCAGCTGGCAATCACCTATCGCCCGGCCGCCAAGCCGCCGGGCTCCCGATGAACGCGAGCCAAAGGCAGTTGCACACGTGACCGAGACGGACCTTACCAACCCTGACCATTATCAGGTCGTCGTCGTCGGCTTCGGTCCGAGCGGCGCCGTCGCAGCCAGCCTGCTCGGGCATCATGGCATCCGGAGCCTGGTGATCGACAGGCAGCGCGAGGTCTACGACAAGCCGCGCGCCATCGCGATCGACCATGAAATCATGCGGCTGTTCGACAATCTCGGCGTCGCCGATCAGGTCCTGCCGCATGTCGCGCCGTTCCATGCCTCGGAGCATTTCGGCGCGGAGGGGCAGCTGATCCGGCGCATCGATACGGTGCCGGAGCCGTATCCGCTGAGCTATGTCCCGACGATGGTCTTCACCCAGCCGCCGGTCGAGGCGGCGCTGCGCGCCCATGCGCAGTCCTATCATGGCATCGAGGTCTCGCTGGGGACCGAACTCGTCGATTTCACCCCATCAGACCAGGCCGTGACCCTGTCCCTGCGGGCGGATGACGGCAGCCTGCGAACGGTCACCGCCGACTATGTCATCGGTTGCGACGGCGCCTCCAGCGGCATCCGCGAGCGCCTGGGCATCGCGCTCGACGACCTCGTCTTCGACGAGCCCTGGCTCGTGGTCGATGTGCTGGTCGATGACGCTGCGCTGGGCAGGCTGCCGCAGACGGCGGCGCAGTTCTGCGACCCGAAGCGTCCGACGAGTTTCATCATCGGCCCGGGCCGTCATCGGCGCTGGGAGATCATGCTGCTACCTGGAGAAGACCCGCGCGCGGCGCAGACGCCGGAGCGGGTCTGGGAGCTGCTGGCGCGCTGGCTGACCCCGGAAGACGGCACCCTTTGGCGCGCGGCCAGCTACCGCTTCCACGCGCTGGTGGCTCAACGCTGGCGTAAGGACCGCGTCTTTATCGCGGGCGACGCCGCCCATCAACAGCCGCCCTTCATCGGTCAGGGCATGTGCCAGGGCGTGCGCGACGTCGCCAACCTCGTCTGGAAGCTCGCCCGTGTTCTGGAGGGCCGTTCGGGTGAGACGCTGCTCGACAGTTACGAGACCGAACGCAGCCGCCATGTGCGCGAGCTGACGACCCGGATCAAGGCGATCGGCCAGGTGATCTGCGAGCGCGATCCCGTCGCGGCGCGCGAGCGCGATGCCCGTATCCTCGCCGAGGGTGGTGGCCGGCCGCGCACCATCACCCGCCAGGACATCGTCCCACCGCTGGCGACCGGCCTGCTCACGCAGGCAGACGACCCGGGCCGGGGCAAGCTGTTCCCGCAGCCCTGGGTGGAGACGCCGCAGGGCCGCGCCCGGCTCGACACAGTCGCGGGCGTCGGCCTTCGGCTGGTGATCGAGGCCGCGCTGGCGGCGCGGCTGTCGGGCGGCATCCTCGCGCAAATTCAGGCCTGGGGCCTGCGGCTGGTCGTGCTGTCGCAGCACGGCGAGCAACCCGTGCCAGGCGCCGACATCATGATTGAGGAATGCGACGGCGTGCTGTGCGGCTGGTTCGAAGCCTCCGGGCGTGCGGCCGCGCTCATCCGGCCCGACCACTACGTCTTCGGCACGGCCGCCGACGAATCCCAGCTGGCTGCGCTCCTCGACGAATGCGAGCGCGGCCTCTTTCCCCTGCGTCCAGCCCCGACCCGGGCCGCGATTGCGCCAGCCCTGATCTGAGAGGATATGTCTCCATGCGTTTCGCGACTTTTCATCTTCAAGGCGCTCCGAGCTGGGGCCTGATCGACGGCGAGGAGGCGATCGATCTCGGCGCCGTTCTGCGCGCGCGCTACCCCGACCTCAAGAGCGTCATCGCCGCCGATGCGCTGGCCGATGCAGCCAGGGCCGCCGCCGATGCGCCGCGGTATCCGCTTTCGGCAATCGGCTGGTTGCCGGTGGTGCCCAATCCCGACAAGATTCTCTGCGTCGGGCTGAATTACGAGATGCACCGCAAGGAGACCGGCCGCGCCGAGGTCGAGAACCCGACCATCTTCGGACGTTTTGCCAATTCGCAGATCGGCCACGACACGGATCTCGTTCGCCCGCGCGTCTCGCACGAGCTCGACTTCGAGGGCGAGCTCGCCATCGTCATCGGCAAACCCGGCCGCTACATCAACCGGTCGGACGCCTTCACCCATGTCGCCGGCTATGCCTGCTACAATGACGGCAGCATCCGCGACTTCCAGCGTCACACCCACCAGTTCACGCCGGGCAAGAACTTTCCCGGCACGGGCGCCTTCGGGCCCTGGATGATGACGCCCGACGAACTGGGCGAATTGCCCGACCTGCGGCTTCAGACGCGGGTGAACGGCCAGGTCGTGCAGGACGCGACCTTCGCGCAGATGATCTTCGATATCCCGCACATCATCGAATACTGCTCCTCCTTCACGCGGCTGGAGCCCGGCGACGTCATCGCCACCGGCACGCCCGGCGGCGTTGGCGCCAAGCGCACGCCACCGCTGTGGCTGAAGCCCGGCGACGTCGTCGAGGTCGAGATCGACCGCCTTGGGACACTCCGCAACGGCGTGGCCGCGGAAGCCTGAAAACTTCGCTCTCGCCTGCAGCGCGGCTTCGAGGCTCGTGAAGCGCGCAGGGTGAAAGCTCCCTCAATCCCTAGAAAAGAGCCCGGAGGAATCGATGTTCAAGCTCCCTTGTCTGGTTATTCCAGTCGTGGCCGCGCTCTTGGCGGCGACCGGCGTTCAGGCGCAGTCCTGGCCCACGCGCCCGGTCGCGCTGGTGGTTCCACAGGCCGCAGGCAACAGTCCCGACATTCTGGCCCGCGTCATCGCCGACAAGCTCTCGCGCAGCCTCGGCCAGCAGGTTTATGTCGAGAACCGCACAGGCGCCGCCAATATCGTCGGGACGCAGGCCGTGGCCCGCGCCACGCCGGACGGCTACACGTTCCTGTTCGCGACTTCGGCCTCACTGTCGACGAACCCGCACACTTTCAAGAAGCTGCCCTATGACCCGCTAAAGGACCTGGTCCCCGTGGCGCTGGCCGCGCGCAGCCATCATGTCCTTCTGGTCAACCCCAACCTTCCCATCAAGTCGCTCGCCGAACTGATCGCGCAGGAGAAGGCCAAGCCCGGCGAGATCAGCATCGCGGTGGACAGCGAGCGCAACATTTCCGGCCTGATCGGGCAGACGATCAACCGGCGAGCCGACATCAAGATGGTGCTCGTGCCCTATGCCTCGGCCGCGAATTCGATCCAGGATACGATTGCGGGCCGGGTCCAGGCGACGATCCAGTCTGCCTCCGTGGCCGAGCCCTTCATCAAGGAAGGCACGCTTCGGGCGATTGCGGTCGCCGGCACCAAGCGCCTTGCCTCGCTGCCGGGCGTTCCCGCCATCGCGGAAACCCTGGCCAGCGCCGATATCGGAGGCTGGTTCATGGTGATGGCGCCGGCCGGCACCCCTCCGGCAATCATCCAATCCATGAGCCAGAAGATCGCCGAGATCCTCCAGCAGCCCGATTTGCGTGAGCGGGCGCCGACTTTGGGCTTCGACGTCGATATCGGCCCCTTGGCGACACCTGCAGGAGCGCATGGTTTCCTGGTGAAGGAGGTCGCCGCCATGGGCGCCCTGATCAAGGAGTTCGGCATCGAGCCGCAGTGATGGCGAGCACCGGCCGATGTTGGGGGGCACGACACTGATTTCGGTGCGGAGGCTTTTGATCGCTGCAACAGGCGCCAGCCTTGTCGGACCATGGCGTCGCAAAGGACTAAACCACCATCGGCGGGGCTGCGTTCCGCGCGCTGAGGCCCAACGCAGCCGCCGCCGAAATGGCGGACGGGCCTTGCCGACCGGTTGGCTTCCCGTGTGCGCCGTTACCTCAGTCTGACAGCCAGATCAGCGCATGCGGCGAGAGCGTGACCGTCGCCTGCGCGCCGATCTCGTGCAGATCCCGGCCGGACTGGAACGGCATGTCGACCGCGACCTCCGTCTCGCCGACCTGTACGCCGTAGCGCACACTCGCGCCGAGAAATTCGCGATGTGCCACGACGCAGGGCAAGGCGAGGCCGTCGCCAGCCAACGCGGCTGGGCTGGTCAGAGCGGCATGCTGGGGGCGAAAGACGAGCTTTGCGCCGGCAGGAACGATCGCATCTTCAGACAGTGGCAGCCTGATCCCGCCGTCGATGGCGAAATGACGTTCAGCGCCCGCACCGACAACATGGCCGTCCAGGATGTTGGCGGTGCCGAGAAAGTTCGCCACGAAGAGGTTGGCGGGGCGCTCATAGAGCTCCATGGGCGTGCCGACCTGCTGCACCATGCCGTCGTTCATGACGGCGATGCGGTCGCAGATCGTGTTCGCCTCCTCCTGATCATGGGTGACGAAGATCGTCGTCAGGCCGAGTCGCTGCTGTAGATCGCGCAGCTCGCGGCGGACCTGGACGCGCATCTTGGCATCGAGATTGGACAAGGGCTCATCGAGCAGCAGCACCTTCGGCTCGACCGCCACGGTGCGTGCGACCGCCACGCGCTGCTGCTGGCCGCCGGAGAGCTGCGATGGGCGGCGTTCGGCGAGATGCCCCAGGCCGACGAGATCGAGCGCGATGGCGACCCGCCGTTTGACCTCCTCACGGCCGACGCCACGTTCCTCCAGCCCGAAGGCAACATTGCGCGCGACCGTCATATGCGGCCAGAGCGCATAGGATTGGAAGACCATGCCGACGTCGCGCTTCCAGGGTGGCAATCCCGAAATGTCCTTGCCGCCGATCAGCACGCGGCCGGTGTCGGCCTGGTTGAAGCCGGCGATCAGGCGCAGCAGCGTGGTCTTGCCGCAGCCCGAGGGGCCCAGGAAGGCGAAGAACTCCCCCGGCCTGATGGCGAGATCGACAGTCTTGAGGACGTGGTTGTCGCCATAGGAGAGGTTGACCCCCTCGATATCGACGGAGACGGCCGGCGTCGTCAGCGGAGCGATGGCGTTCATGTCAGTGGCCCAGTCCCATTCAATGCCCCATGCCCTTGGCCTTCTGGCTGCGTTCGATGATCAGATGCGAAAGGAAGGTGCAGAGCGCGACCAGCAGCACCGCGACGACGCCCAAAGCGGCCCCGGGACCGCGGCCCGCCGCCGACTGCATAAAGACGTAGAGCCCGTAGGCCAAAGGCGCGTCGGAGTTCGACTGGACCAGCATCAGCGTCGCCGAGAGCTCGACGGCCGCCGTCGAGAAGCTGGTGACGAAGCCCGCCAGGATACCGCCCGCCATCAGCGGCACGACGATGCGCCTCACCGTGCGGGCCTTGGTGGCGCCGAGGTTCTCGGCGGCCTCCTCCAGCGAGACCGAGATCTGCTGGAGCGCGGCGTAGCAGGCCCGAAGAGCATAGGGCAGCCGGCGGATTGCCAGCGCCAGCACGATAGTGATCCAGAGCGAGGCCAGCGGCGTGCCGTCAGGCAAGGTGATGCCATAGAAGGTCCTGAGATAGCCGATTCCGAGCACGACGCCGGGGATGGCAAGCGCGGCGGAGGCCGCCCAGTCGAGCCATTCGCGGCCGATCAGCTTCGTGCGCAGAACGAGATAGGCGATGGCGACGCCAAGCACGATGTCGATGCCGCCTGCGATCGACGCGTAGATCAGCGTGTTCTTGATGTAGATCGAGCTCTCGCCGAACACCCGGGCGTAATGCGCCGTGGTGAAGGCGTCCGGCAGCGGCGAAAACGACCAGATCGTCGCAAAGGAGAGCAGCAGCAGTCCCAGGTGCGGCGCCAGCACCAGCGCCAGGATGAGGATCACGACGCCATAGCCGAGGATCGCTTCGCCTCGGGTCATCGTCCGCCGGGCCAGTCCGCCGCCGCCGCGCTGAGTCGTGGCGTAGTCGCGTCCCTTCAGCGCCAGAGCCGAGAGCCACATCGCGACGACCGAGGCAACGATCAGCACGACCGAGATGACGTAGCCCATGGGGTCGGCAATGCCGATCGAGGTGACGCGCAGATAGGCCTGCGGGGCGAGCATGTCCTTGACGTTGAGCAGCAGCGGCGTGGCGAGATCGTCGAAGACCTTGACGAAGACAAGCGACGCGCCGGCGAGATAGCCCGGCAGGGCGAGCGGAAAGACGATGCGGCGGAAGAGACGGAAGCCCGAGGAGCCGAGGTTCTGCGCGGCTTCCTCCATCGCGCGGTCGATGTTGCGCAGCGCGGCTGAGAGATTGATCAGGATGAACGGGAAATAGTGGACGGACTGGACGAAGATGACGCCGTTCAACCCCTCCATGAAGCCGATCTTGAACCCGAACCAGTCGTCCAGCAGCAGGTTGATCGAGCCGTTGCGGCCGAAGAAGAGCTGCATCGCCACCGCGCCGACGAAGGGCGGCATGATCAGCGGCAGGAAGCCCAGCGTCTGCACCAGCATGGCGCCGCGAAAGACGAAGCGGGTGGTCAGATAGGCGAGCGGCAGCGCGAAGACCGACGCCCAGACCACCGACATCGCCGAGACGTAAAAGGAATTCCACAGCGAGCGCATGAACAGCTCGGTGCGGACGAAGTCATAGAAATTGACCAGCGTGAAGTTCGACGTGCCCTTCTCGGTGAAGGCGACGTAGAGCACGGTCCCGACCGGCAACCCCAAAAACAGCAACAGGAAAGCCGCGATCGCCAGTGCCAGCGCGATCTGGCCGGGCGTGGCGGAAAGGCGGCGGGCGCGGGGGAGAGTGGCGGTTGGGATAGCGGTCATGGGCACTCGGCGTACTTGAAATGCGACCCGTCATCCCGAGCGCAGCGAAGCGGAGCGCCGGGATCATCGCGGGGCGTTGCGCTCGACGATGGATCCCCGATTGGCGCGGCTTCGCCGCTCGTCCGGGATGACGGTTGAGGTTCAGTCGGCTTTACTTCGCCGCCTTGAGCGCCTCGTCGGCCTTTGCCTTGGCCTTCGTGTAGCTGTCGCGGGCGAAGCTCGCCCATTGGGCCTCGACCTCCGCCTGCCGAGCCCCCTTTTCCTTGCCGCCGGTGAAGGCGCCTCGCAGTTCGGGGCTTGCGGCCTGCACCTCGCTGACCGGCATGGCGGCGATGAGGGCGCGCGCCTCGTCGGCCATCGCCTTGGCCTGCGGGTTCGGCTTCTTCGCCAACGCCGCATCGACCTCATGCAGCGTCTTGGTGACGCCCTTCAGCGCGTCGAGTTGGAAGGAGATCAACTGGTCGAACAGCGTGTCGACGACGGCGGTGCGGGCCTCGGACTTGTCGACGTCGAAGCCGATCATTTTCTGGAAGCGGGGATCGGTGAAGGGGTTGGGGTAGTCGGCGCCGGCTTTGGCATAAACGGCCGGATTGACCGGCAGGCGGCGGATGCCGGGTTCGAGCAGCACCTCCTGCCCGGCCGGCGAAAGCAGGAACTCGACGAAGGCCTCGGCCGCGGCCTTGTTGGGCCCATTGACGACGATGCCGACATTGGCCGGCACGACGGTGGTGACGGTCGGGTAGACGAACTTGACCGGGAAGCCCGAGGCCTGCGCCGAAAACGCGAAGAAATCGATGACGATGCCGACGCCGACCTGCCCGGAGTTCACGGCTTCCGGCACACCGAAGGAGCGGTCGGTGATCGTGTTGAAGTTGCCGGCCATCTCCTTGATGGTGCGCCAGCCCTTGTCCCAGCCCTCGCCCTGAAGGATCGTCTCGATCGTCAGATGCGTCGTGCCGGATCGCGCCGGAGAGGCGATCGAGACGTGATCGTAGAAGGCCGGACCGGCAAGATCCTGCCAGTCCTTGGGCTCGGGCAGTTTCTTGGCCTTGGCATAGCGATCATTCCACATGATGCCGTAGCCGGAGGCCGCGAAACCGACATAGAATCCGGCGGGATCGTTGATCGGATAGGAGCCGATTTTCTCGGGGATGCCGGTCGCCTTTGGCTTGTAGGCGCTGAGCAACTGCTTGCCCTTCAAAACCTCGAACGCATCGGGAGCCGAGGCCCAGAACAGATCGACCTGGTTGTTGGCCTTGGTTTCCTCGAGATATTTCACGCCTGCGTTGGTGTTGCGGTTCTGAACCTCGAGCGTGACGCCCGGCGCGGCCTTTTCGAACGCCTTCTTGAAGGGGTCGGTGACATCCTTCGAGAACGACGTGACCACGGTGACCTTGCCCGTGGGTGCCTGGGCAAAGACCATCGTCGACGTCAGGGCGAAGCCCATCGCCAAAACCAGTTTGTTCATCGCCACGATAACCTCCCAAATTGATTGACCGCGCCCGGCATCGAGGCTGGGCCTGCGTCGCAGGGCAAATCGCCGCCCATGCGCGTCACGAAACTGTCACATCCGACGGTGCGCTGTCACCCCGAACTATGTGTGCGGTGCGTTCGGATTCGGCGGGGCCAGTCTGTTTGCCCCCGTCCAAGATCGCCGCCGGCAGCGCCGGCTGACGTCGTTCATCGCAGCCGACGGGTTGAATATGACAGTTTTGTGTCACATACCTAGGGCCAAGCCGGGCGAACCGGCAGCTTGGGAGAAGCTTTCGATGAACCTGAAAATGACCTCTATCGTCGCAGCCGCCTCGATGCTTGCCGGCGTTGGTGCCGGTTTGAGCAGCGTCGCCGTCGCGCAGGACGCATGCCCGCATACTGGCCAGCTCGACACGATGTATTGCGACGCCAACAAGGATCTCGTGGCGGATGCGCCCACCGATCCGAAAAAGTGGAAAGATCCCTCGGCGCTGGTGTGGGCTTATACGCCCGTCGAGGATCCGGCCGTCTACGCCAACATCTTCAAGCCGCTGAGCGACCATCTCGCGACCTGCACGGGCAAGCGGATCGTGTATTATCCGGTCCAGTCGAATTCAGCCGAGATCGAAGCGATGCGCTCGGGCCGCCTGCATTTCGCCGGTTTCTCGACAGGGCCTACCGGGTTCGCGGTCAATCTGGCCGGAGCCGTGCCCTTCGCGGCCAAGGGCGTCGGCACGGAGGTGCGCGGCTACAACCTCGTCGCCGTGGTGAAGGCCTCGAGCCCCTATCAGAAGCTGTCCGACCTGAAGGGCAAGAAGGTCGCTCACACATCGCCTTCGTCCAACTCCGGCAATCTGGCACCCCGCGTGCTGTTCCCCGAACATGGTCTGACGGCGGAGACCGACTACAAGCCGCTGATGTCGGGCGGCCACGACAAGTCGATCCTCGGCGTCGTCTCCGGCGATTACGACATGGCGGCCGTCGCTGGCGACGTCTACGAGCGCATGATCGTGCGCGGGACGATCAAGAAGGAGGACGTGCGTGAGATCTATCGCAGCGCCATCTTCCCGACCTCGTCCTTTGCCTACGCTCATGATCTCAAGCCGGAACTCGCCAAGAAGCTGACGGATTGCTTCTACTCCTTCCGCTTCACGCCCGAGATGACCAAGGAGTTCAACGGCGACGACCGTTTCCTGCCGATCACCTACCAGAAGGACTGGGCAGTGGTGCGGGACGTGGCCGAGAAGTCGGGCACGCCCTACAACAAGTCCGCCTATGAGGCCGAAGCCAAGCGCGAGGCCGACGCGCTCGCCAAGAAGAACGCGGCGCCCGCCAAGGCGCCCTGATCAACACACGCATCCGTCTAACGAGGTTTCCCCATCATGAGCGCCCTGCCTGTGGCGTCCGGCCAGGGCCGGGCGCTCGTCATCCACAACCTCGTCAAGGAATACCGACCTGGACAGCCGGTGCTGCGCGACATCTCGCTGACGGTCTCGGAACCGGGAATCGTCGCCATCATCGGCCCGTCGGGCACCGGCAAGTCGACGCTGATCCGCTGCATCAACCGGCTCGTCGACCCGACCTCCGGTTCGATCATGCTCGGAGGCACCGACCTCGCGAAACTCCAGGGCGAAGCGCTGCGCCAAGCCCGCCGCCGTCTCGGCATGGTCTTCCAGGAGTATAATCTGGTCGAACGCCTGACGGTGATCGAGAACGTGCTCTGCGGTCGGCTGGGCTATGTTCCGGTCTGGCGCGCCTGGACCCGGCGCTTTCCGGAGGCGGACATCGCCCGCGCCTTCTCGCTGCTGGATTCGGTGGGGCTGGGCGAGTTCGCCACCCGCCGCGCCGACCAGCTCTCCGGCGGTCAGCGCCAGCGCGTCGGTATCGCGCGCGCCGTGATGCAGGACCCCGATCTGGTGCTCGCCGACGAGCCGACCTCTTCGCTCGACCCCAAGACCTCCGTCGAGATCATGGAACTGCTCGCCCAGGTCGGGCGCGACCGCGACATCCCCGTGCTGGTCAACATCCACAATGTCGCGCTGGCCCGGCGCTTCGCGCTGCGGATCATCGGCATGTCCAAGGGGCTGATCGTCTATGATGGTCCGCCCGGCGGTCTGCAGGATAGCCATCTGGCGGAGATCTATGGCGGCGAAGGCTGGATGGAATGAGCGCGCCTGCGATCACGTCCGGAAGCCTGCGCGCCCGCGCCTTTCCGCCCAACTGGCCCCTGCGCATCGGCGCGCTGCTGTTTCTTGTCTATGTCGGCTATGCCGCGCAGATCCTCGACATCCGCTGGGAACGTTTCGTCCTGGGGCTCGACAATGGTGCGCGCTTTCTCGGCCGGATGTTTCCGCCGAACACGGCGCCCGACAAGATGGATCTGCTGCTGTCGGGCATGCTCGAATCGCTGCAGATCGCCATCATCGCGACGGCGGCGGGCGTGCTGCTGGCGTTGCCGCTGGGACTGTTCGCCGCGCGCAACCTGATGCCGTTGCCTGTCACGATCGCGGCGCGCGGGGTGATCGCGCTGTGCCGCACCTTCCACCCGGTCATCGTCGCGATTCTGTTCGTCAAGGCGGTGGGTTTCGGTGCGCTGGCCGGCGTGATGGCTCTGGTGATCGCGACGCTCGGCTTCATCGCCAAGCTGATTGCGGAAGCGATCGAAGAGATGTCGATGAAGCCGATCGAGGCGCTGCGCGCTGCCGGCGCTCCCTTCCTCTCGGTGGTGACGATGGGGGTGGTGCCGCAGGTGCTGCCGCGCTTCATCGGCTTTGCCGCCTACCAGCTTGACTCCAATCTGCGGAATTCCGCGCTGGTCGGCCTTGTCGGCGGCGGCGGGATCGGGGCGACGCTGTTCACCGCATTTCAGCGTTTCGACTATGATTTCGTCTTGAGCATCATCATCGCCATCATCGTGACCGTGATGGCGGGCGAAGTGCTCTCCGCTTTCATGCGCCGGATCTACCAGGACGAGGCGCCGTCGGGCGCGGTCGTCGAGAGCGCCGCGGGCCGGCTCTGGCGCCGGTTCACGCCTCTGGAGCGGGGCTTGCGGCTGGCATTCTGGGGGCTGGCGGCACTGGCGCTCGGCTGGTCGCTGCAGACCATCGAGGTCATCCCGGAATTTCTCTACGATGCGCCGCAGCAGACCGCCGACCTCTTCGGCCGGATGTGGCCGGTCGACTGGGCCTATTTCGGCACGACCGTCGGTACGGCCCTTGTCGAGACGCTGCACACGGCCACGCTGGGCACGATCCTTGCCATCCTGCTCGCGACCCCGGTCGCGCTGATGTGCGCCCGCAACGTTGCGCCGTCACCCTGGGTCAACGCGCTCGGCCGCTTTATCCTGGTCGCGACGCGTTCGGTCCACACTCTGGTCTGGGCGCTGCTGTTCGTTGCCGTGTTCGGGCCTGGCGCGCTCGCGGGCGTCCTGGCGGTCGCCGTGCATTCGATAGGCTTCACCGGCAAATTCCTGTCGGAGGCGATCGAGGA
>QBLV01000003.1:54331-60063 GCA_003241815.1 Hyphomicrobiales bacterium
TGTTGCACTGCAGGCCTCGATGGACAACCTCTACTGGGATCAGGTCGGACTGGTGCTGCTCGTGATCTTCGTGGTTGTGGTTCTGACGGAGATCGTCACCACGACCATCCGGTCGCGCGTGATCTAACCGGCAGCTGGACAGGCGGTTGAAGAAGGCGAAGGCCATATCCTCAAAGCCGAGGATGCAGGTGGGAGCGCTGCCCCTGCGCAAGGCGGCCGATGGCTCCCCGGAAATCCTGCTCGTCACGACGCGATCGACGAAGCGATGGACCATTCCGAAAGGCTGGCCGATCAAGGGGCTGAAGTCGTATGAGGCGGCGGGGCGCGAGGCCTGGGAAGAGGCGGGCATCGTCGGCAAATGCCGGAAGCGGGCCATTGGGCGCTATCTGTACTGGAAGCGAAAGGACGACCATTTCGAGCTCTGCCGGGTGCGGGTGTTCCCGATGGATATCCGCGACATCCTCGATGACTGGCCGGAGCGGGACGAGCGCCAGCGTCACTGGTTCAGCCTGGCCGACGCGGCTGACCTTGTCGAAGAGCCCGGGCTGAAAGCGGTCTTGCGGATGCTGTGACTGATCCCAACCGGGAGCCGCTACCGCTGTTGAAGTGTGTGGTCTCTCATGTTTGGACGAGCACCCGGTGTATGGTTATGGGCGTTCTGTGCTTTCCATGCGGGCTTGAATGCGGCTGGGTTTGGCGTCCGAAGCTTTCGAGGGACGGGAGCAACGGTCTGCGGCCGTGCGATACGTCGCCATGATGCCGGCCAGTCCGGCGCATGGCATGCCCGGCGCTGATCCCATCGGTGAAGAACGGCCGCGCTGAGCGCGGCTGCGGCCGCGTTCTCCTCAACTGACACCATGATTGGACGTCTGGTTTAGGGCACGGCCTCACCGTCCTCATTTTGCGCTGGGCCCCAACGTCGTCTGGGTCGATCTTCAAGCTCTGGCGAGCGCTTGCAGTCCTCCTGCCTGAGTGTTCATCGACTCCTCCACCTTGAAGGCGCACCGCCCGGCCTCTGGGAAAAAGGGGGGTGGAACCAGGTAATCTGGCAAGCACACCGCCTGGACATCACGAAACAGCCGTAGCCCGCTACCGGACCTCGTTGATGTAGCTGTGGGCCCGCGTCGTGGCCCGGTGATACCCCAATATGGTCGGTGTCCCCGCCTGGTCATAAGCGACTTCTTCGATCGTCAGCACAGCCTCCCGCCCGGCGAGAGCAAGCAGGGCGATATCCTCGTCATTGGCGAGGTCGGCGGTGATCTGCTCGCGCACGGCCGAGATGCGGATGCCATAGCGCTCCAGCAGATGCAGATAGAGAAGCGCGGGCAGGGCTGCCGGATCGCATGGCAGGCCGGGGAGACGATCGGCCGCAAGGACGAGCCGATCATGCATCACCGGCCCGCCATCGGCATGGCGGATGCGGTGAATTTTGATGATCCCGGCGTCCGGCTTGAGCTGCAACAGCACGGCTTGCTCCGGCGTCGCTGCTGCGAGCTCCACGCTCAGCATCTCGCTGGTTGATCGAACCAGGCTGCCATCCGCCCGGTGCAGCCGGAAATACTGGAAGAAGAAGCGCAGGCTGTGATGTGGGCTGCGGCCGGTCACCACGGTGCCGGTCTTGCGCCGGCGCGAGAGCAGGCCTTCTGCGACGAGATCGCTCATGGCCCGGCGCACGGTGCCGACCGCGATGCCGAAACCCTGGGCAAGCACGGTTTCGTTGGGAAGCACCATGCCCGGCTTCCATTCGCCGACCAGGATGGCCTCCGACATATGGCGCTTCACTTTCTCGTAAAGCGGCGCTGCATCGCTGTTGACGAGGTTGGGCAGCAGCGGCTGGGCGTTGACCTGCGGCGTGACTGCTCCGGAGGCAGGGGCCGTCGATTTTTTGGCATTGACAGCCGGCATAGGCTCGTTCCTATTTCTATATAGTTTATATGAAAGAGAGGCTCTTGCAAATGGCGACGCCTTCATCGCCGGTTCGCTGTCTCCATCGCAGATCGCGGCTGCGCGCGACAAGCGTCGGCGCGGCGCACTGATCGGTGATGACGCGCGCTCCCGCCCCGATCCTGGATACTCCCGCCTTGGCGCAGGCCATGGCGTGGATCGCCGATGAGGTCGAAAGCGCAGCCATCGATCTCGGCCGCATGATCGCGGTCGACACCTCGTTTCCGCCAGGGCGGGGTTATGATGCATTCGCCGATCTGATGGAGGCGTTTGTCGCGCCGCTCGGCTTCACGCATGAGCGCGTCGTGGTGCCGGAGGCGCTCTGGCATGTGCCTGGGGGGCCAGCCTTCGGTCCCCGCACAAATCTTGTCGCCACCCGGCGGTATGGCAAACCCGTCTGCGGCCTGTATTTCCATGTCGATACGGTTCCGGCAGCTCCTGGCTGGGAGACCGATCCCCTGTGCCTGACGCGCGAAGGCCAAAAGCTGATCGGCCTCGGCGCGGCCGACATGAAGGGCTGTATCGCTGCCGTGCTGCTGGCGCTGCGCGCAGCGGAGACCTGCGGCGTCGCGCTCGCCTATGACCCGATGCTGCTGTTTTGCACCGACGAGGAGGGTGGGCTCTACCCCGGCATCCGCTACCTCGCCGAGCAGGGCCATCTCGAAGGCCATATCCTGAACTTCAACGGCAGCGCCGATGCCCGGGTCTGGGCCGGCTGTTTTGGACTGTTCAACCTGCTGGTCCGGGTGCGCGGCCAGGCTGTGCATGCTGGCGAGGGCAATCGCTCCGGTGCCGGGCTCAACGCTATTGAGGGGGCTCTGCCGCTGCTGCAGGCGCTCGCCGATCTGAAGCCCGACATTGCCAGCCGCGTCTCTGACCTGCCGCCCCCCCCTCATGCCAAGGGGCCGCTCGCTCCGCAGCTTGGCATCATGGCCGTCAATGGCGGAACCTGTGGCGGGCAGGTGCCGGCTTTGCTCGAGATCACGATCAACCGGCGCTATGCGCCCGAAGAGCGCTATGAGGACGCGCGTGCCGAGATCGAGTCCGTGGTCCGCGAGGCCGTCGCCAGGGCGTCTGGCCTGAGCGTCGAGATCGACCTGATCGGCCATCTCATCCCGACAGGCGACCCGACCGGGCCGCATTGGCCGCGCTGGCAGCGCGCGATGGGGCAGGGCTTCGGCTATGAGCACGCCGATTTTCGCAAATGGGGCGCAGCGAGCTGTTCCGACTTCGGTTACGTCCAGCGCACCGGCATGCAGGAAGTCCTGCTCGGCGGACTTGGCCGCCCCAGCCGCAACATTCATTCGCCGGGCGAGCATACCACGACCTCCGACGTGATCGCGCTGGCGCGTAGCGTGCTCGCCTATCTCGCTGCCGATTTCGTCCCCGATCTGATCCCCGAAAACATCCCATCCCAAACTGAAGGAGCGCCCCATGTCGAGCCTTGATCGCCGTCGTTTTCTCGCCGCTTCCGCCGCGCTCAGCGGTTTTGCCATGACCGGCTTCGATGCCGTGGCGCAGGCTCCTCGGCGGGGCGGCACGCTGCGCGTCAGCGTCGACCAAGCCGCGGCCAAGCTGAATCCGCTGCTGACCCGGGTGAACCCGGAATATCTGATCTCGGAGCTGCTCTATTCGGCGCTCACCCGTCTCAAGGTCGATATGAGCGTCGAGCCGGACCTGGCTGAATCCTGGAGCAGTTCTGCCGATCTGCTGGAATGGACCTTCATCCTGCGCAAGGGGGTGACCTTCCATGATGGCAGCGCCTTCACGGCCGCCGACGTGGTTGCGACCTTCGAGGCCATCCTCGATGCCAAGACGGCCTCGCCGGCGCGTCAGAATGTCGGCCCGATCGCCAAGGTCACAGCCAAGGACGACAGCACCGTCGTCTTCACGCTCTCGGCTCCCTTCGCCGACCTGCCGGTGACGCTCGCCTACACCAACGCCAAGATCGTGCCGGCTGCTGTGATCAAGGCCGGGCTCGGGCGTCTCGACCGCGAGGCGATCGGCACGGGGCCGTTCAAGCTCGTCTCCTTCGAGCCGGAGCGGCTGATCGTGGTTGCCCGCAACGACGCCTATTACGACAAGGCGAGGCCTTACCTCGACCGGATCGATGTCGTGGTTTATCCCGACATCAGCGCGGAAAGCTCCGCCTTGATCGCCGGTGATACCGACCTGATCTCGACGGCACAGCCGACCGAGTACGGGCGGCTGGCGAAGGCCGCCGGCGTCAAGGGGCTGCGCGTCCCGTCGGGCCAGTTCTGCAACGTCAATTTCGGCTGCGACACCAAGCCCTTCAACGATGTCCGCGTGCGGCAGGCGCTGGCTCTGACGATCGACCGGACGGCGATGGTCGATTTCGTCACCGAGGGCTATGGCACGCCGGGCAACGACACACCGCTCAGCGCTGCCTATCGCTTTTATGCCGAGCAGCCGCTGAAGAAGCCCGATATCGCCAAGGCCAAGGCGCTTCTGGCCGAAGCAGGCCATCCCAACGGGCTCGAGGCCACGCTGATCGCCTCCGACCGCCCCTCGCTGCGGACGCAGATGGCGGTCGCGCTGCGGGAGATGGCCAAGCCGGCCGGCTTCCGCATCAATGTCGAGACGATGCCGCATGCGACCTATCTCGATCAGGTCTGGAAGAAGGGCTCGTTTTATGTCGGCTTCTACAACATGCAGCCGACGGCCGACGCCATCTTCGCGCTGCTCTACACCTCGAACGCGGCCTGGAACGAGACGCGCTGGAACAACGCTGCCTTCGACAAGGTGGTGAACGAGGCCCGCGCGACGGTCGACGAGGGCAAGCGGCGCCAACTCTACGGCGAGGCGCAGAAGCTGATGCATGCCGAAGTGCCTTCGATCATCCCGACCTTCTTCGACCTGCTCGCCGCCCGGCGCGAATGGGTGCAGGGCTATGAACTCCACCCGCGTGGTGCGGTGTTCCGGCTCGATCATGTCTCGCTGGGCGCCAACGCGCCCAAGCGGGCCTGAGAGCAGGGATAGCGGGCGTGTCGCCGGCCTATATTCTCAAGCGCATCGTGCTGGTCGGCTACACGCTGCTCGTCGTGTCGCTGATCGTCTTCGCGATCACCCAGATCCTCCCCGCCGATGCGGCGGTGATGATGCTGGGCGAGAACGCCACGACCGAGGCGCTGGCCGCGCTGCGCGCGAAGATGGGTCTCGATGCGTCGATCTGGACGCAATATGGCCATTGGCTGGCCGGCGTGTTGCGGGGCGATTTCGGCGTCTCCATGCGCACCGGCCAGCCGGTCGGCCCGGTGATGATCGAGGCCCTCGGCCGGTCGCTGCTGCTCGCGCTGTTCTCGATCGTGCTGATGCTGATGCTGGCCTTGCCGCTGGGCATCATCGCGGCCGTCCGGCGCGGCCGCATCGCCGACCTCGTGGTCAGCGTGATTTCCTATATCGGAGTCTCGCTGCCTGAATTCGTCACGGCCACGCTGGTCGTGCTGGTGCTGGCCGACTGGCTGCAATGGCTGCCGGCAACCGGCTACGTGCCGTTGACTGAGAACCTGCTGCAGGGGTTGCGGCATCTCGTGCTGCCGGTGCTGACGATCTCGGTGATCCTGATCGCCCACGTCTCGCGCATGGTCCGCTCGGAACTGGTCGATGTGCTGCACACCGACTACATCCGCGCCGCCCGTCTCAAGGGACTGCCCGGGCGCACGGTTCTCTACAAGCACGCCTTGCGCAATGCTCTGCTGCCGACAATCACGATCGTGGCGCTCGACATCGGCTATCTGCTCGGCGGCGTCATTGTGGTCGAGGAAATC
>QBLV01000003.1:60073-66402 GCA_003241815.1 Hyphomicrobiales bacterium
AGGAAATCTTCGCGCTGCCCGGCATTGGTCGCCAGCTCATCGTCGCGATCCAGAGCCGCGATCTGCCCTCGATCCAGGCCGGCGCGCTGATCATGGCCGCGACCTATGCGGTCGCCAGTTTCCTCGCCGATATCGCCTATGCCCGGCTCGACCGGAGAATCCAGTATGATTGAGCTCTTGCACCGCGTGTTGCGCTCGCCGCAGGGCGCTCTCGGGCTTGTCCTGGTCGGGCTGATCCTGCTCGTGGTCATCGTCGGCCCGTGGATCGCGCCCTACGACCCCGAAAGCCTCGCCCCCCTGCAGCGCTACAAGCCGCCGAGCGCGCAATTCTGGCTCGGCACCGACCAGTATGGCCGCGATATCCTGAGCCGCCTGCTGCATGGCGCACGCGCAACGGTGGTTCTGGCCGTATTCGCGACCGCCCTCGGCACGCTGGCCGGCGCGCTGATCGGCACGATCTCGGCCTTTCGGGGCGGGCGCAGCGACGAGGCGATCATGCGCACCGTCGATGCGGTGATGGCGATCCCGAGCCTGCTGCTGGCGCTGCTGATCGTGAACCTCCTCGGCAAGAGCAGCCTGAACGCTCTGCTCGCCATCGCCATCGCCTTCACGCCGGGCATGGCGCGGGTGACACGTTCGGTCGCGCTGGCCGTGCGCAAGCAAGATTATGTCAACGCCGCCATCGCACGCGGCGAGAGCGCCGGCTTCATCGTCTGGCGGGAGATGCTTCCCAATGTCGTGGCGCCGATCATCGTCGAGATGACGATCCGAGTCGCATTTGCCGTGATGCTGTTTGCGACGCTGAGCTTCCTCGGCCTGGGCGCGCAGCCGCCGGCCTCGGAATGGGGGCTGATGGTCGCTGAAGCCAGGCGCTTCATGCATCTGAGCCCCTGGATGATCCTCTGGCCGAGCCTTGCGGTCGCCTTCGTGGCGATCGGGTTCAATCTCCTCGGCGACGGCCTGCGCGATGCGCTCAACCCGCGCACATGAGGCCAGTCAGCATGGTGCTTTCATGACGCCGATCCTCGACATCGCCGGCTATGGCCTCGACTACGCCACGCCGGCCGGCTTCACCCGCGCGCTCGACCAGGTCACGCTCAGCGTCGCCAGGGGCGAGGTACTGGGTCTCGTCGGCGAATCCGGATCGGGAAAGACCTCGTTGGCCTGGGCGATCATGCGCCACCTGCCGGAAAGCGCGCGCGAGGCCGGCCGCATCAGCCTGGTCGACAAGGATTTGACGAGCGCAAGCCGCGCCGAAATCGACGCGTTTCGCGGCCGGCGCATCGGTATGGTCTTTCAGGATCCCAGCACCTCGCTCAACCCGACCCTGCCGCTGGGCGAGCAACTGGCCGAGGTGCTGGAGCATCATCGCGGGCTGACACGCAGGCAGGCCTGGGCCGAGGGCGAGGCCATGCTCGCCCGCGTCGGCCTCAAGCGTCCTGCGCAGATGATGCGGCGCTATCCGCATGAGGCCTCAGGCGGCGAAAAACAGCGGGTGGTCATTGCGACCGCCTTTGCCTGCCAGCCCGAATGCATCATCTTCGACGAGCCGACGACGGCGCTCGACGTCATCACTGCCCGACAGATCCTCGATCTCTTCGGCGAATTGCAGGCCGAGACCGGCGTCGCCTCGCTCTACATCTCTCATGACCTGGCATTGGTCTCGCGGGTCGCAAACCGGGTCGCGGTGATCCATCGCGGCCGCATCGTCGAGCAGGGCCGGGTGCAGGACGTCTTTGCCACGCCGCAGGACGCCTATACGCGCAATCTGCTGGCCGCCGTCCCGCGGCCGGACCATCGCCTCGTCGACGTCGGCCCGGGAACGGGGACGAAGACGCTGGTCGAAGTCGACAAGGTCAGCGTCCGCTATGGTCGCAAGCCCTTCCTCTCAAAGCTGCTCGGCCGCGAAAACACCCAGTTCACCGGCAATCGCGAGGTCAGCCTGTGCGTGCGGGAGGGCGAAATCCTCGGCATCGTCGGCGAATCCGGCTCCGGCAAGTCGACCTTGGCGAAGGCCCTGACGGGCCTGAACCCGTTCGAGGGTGAAATCCGCTTTGCCGGCCGCCCCATCGGCGGATTGAAGGACATGGACAGGACCTATCGCCGCGACGTTCAGATCATTTTCCAGCACCCGGATTCCTCGCTCAATCCGCGCCAGCGCATCCGCGAGATCCTGTCGCGCCCGCTGGCGCTTTACGGAACGCCCGAGCAGCGCGAGGACAAGAACGCCATCGGTGCCTTGCTCGAACAGGTGCGGCTGCCGGCTGCTTATGCCGATCGCTATCCCCACCAGCTTTCCGGCGGCGAGAAACAGCGCGTGGCGATCGCGCGCGCCTTTGCCTCCCGGCCGAAGCTGGTGATCTGCGACGAGATCACCTCGGCGCTCGATGTCTCCGTGCAGGCCTCCGTCATCGAGTTGCTCGTCGATCTCCAGAAGCGCTTCGGCACGGCCTATCTGTTCATCACCCACGATCTCAACCTGGTGCGCCAGATCGCGCATCGGATCGCGGTGATGTATCGCGGCGACCTTGTCGATCTCGTCGATGTCGCCGATCTCTCGGGCGGTGCGATCCACGCCTACACCCGCTCGCTGATCGACGCCGTTCCGGCCCCTGCCGCTATTCGAGCCTGACTTCAAGGATCTTACGATGGACCGCGCCGCCCTTCTGGCTCGTCTCGACGAGAAAGCCGCCCTCGATTTCCTCAGCGCGATGGCGCGCCACAAGAGCTACTCGGAGACCGAGGGCGAGCGCGTGCTCGCTGCCTTCATGGCCGACAGGATGCGCGAGATCGGCATCGAGGCGGAACTGCAGCCAGTCGCCGGCGAGCGCGTCAACGCGATCGGCCGGTTGAAGGGGGTTGGCGGGGGCAAGAGCCTGCTCTTCAACGGCCATCTCGACACCAACCCGGCGACCGAGGGCTGGACGGTCGATCCATGGGGCGGGTTGGTGGACGACCAGTTCATCTACGGCATCGGCGTCTCCAACATGAAAGCGGGCGACGCAGCCTATTTCTGCGCGGTCAAGACGCTGATCGATGCCGGCGTGAAGCTGAAGGGCGACGTCGTGCTGACCTTCGTCGTCGGCGAGCTCCAGGGCGGCGTCGGCACGGTCGCTGCGATCCGCAATGGCGTGAAGGCCGACTACTTCATCAATTCCGAACCGACCGATCTGCAGGCGATCACGATGCATGCCTGCGCCTTCACCTTCGTGATCGAACTGACCGGCAACACCCGCCATCTCTCCAAGCGAGAACAGGCGGTAGACGCCATCGTCGCGGCCTGCGACCTGATCCCGCGACTCAATGCGATGACCTTCTCCGGTGCGAAATCCGACGAGCACCGTTCGATCAACCGGGTCCATGTCGGCGTAGTTCACGGCGCGCTCGGCAAGGAGCTGCATGAATGGCGCGCGCCGCAGGTCGCGGACTTCGCGAGGATCAAGGGCTCCGGGCGCTATGCGCCGGGTCAGACCGAAGCCGGAGCCGTTGCCGACATGCGAGCAGAGCTTGATGCTCTGGAGGCGCGTTTTCCAGGGCTCAAGGCGACGATCCGGACGGAGAAGGCCGAAGGCCATCGCTCGATGCCGGCCTTCGAGGTTGCCAAGGACGCTCGCATCGTCAAGACGATCAACGCGGCCTACGAGGAGGTGCGCGGCCAAACACAGCCGATGGGCGCGATCGCGCCGCCATGCTTCTTTGGCACCGATGCCGGCCATCTTTATGCCGAGCTCGGCATGGAGGGCATCGTCTGCGGACCGGGCGGGCGCTACAATACCATGCCCGACGAGCGCGTCGAAATCGTCGATTATCTCGACATGATCCGGATCTACATGCTTTGCATCCTCGATATCTGTGAGATCGCCTGAATCCGCTGCCGGTTTCGCGGACAGTGATTTATGGCTGCAATCTGGGGGATGGACGCATTCTACACGACGGCCTCTGCTCCCCGCCGGCGCGAATGGTCGTGCCTGCCCGAGCGTAAACATCAGAAAGCATCCCCGCGATCCGGGATGCTCCGCGCGAGGGGCTGAAACAAAAAGAGGGGCCGGCCACCCCGAAGGATGACCGGCCATTGAACCGCCGATCAGTTGGAGCGGCAGTTCCCGGTGCGCGTGTTCTCTTTGTCGCCGTCGTCATAGGCAATTGACAGGCGCTCGGCGCTGAGGGCCGTGATTGTACCGGCATACCAGCCCGTGCCTTTGAAGTTGCACTCGACCTTCGAGCCTATCGCCCAATTATAGGGCCGCACGCTGGTAACGTTCAGGGTCTCCCGGTCGCCATCGTCGTATTTGATCGTCAGGCGGTTGCCCGAAACGCTCTGGATTATGCCCGGAAACCAATGCTGGCCATTCTTCCAGCGTGCCAAGACCCAATCCCCGGCAGTCTGGGCCTGAGCCCCGGTAAGGCCAGCGAGCAGCGCTCCGACAATTAATGATAGGCGCATGAGATTTTCTCTGTGATGCAGGCCAGCGGGGAATCCGCCGACCCCCCGCTCATGGCATGAAATGACAACGGCTGAACGGCGAATCCATCTGCCTTACCTCACAATATTGTCTAAGGCCGCACGAACAATCAACTGTTTGCCGTCTACCTTAAGTCAGTGCAGGTGCTGGCGTGGCCGAAGCACGACGCCGCGGCTGATCCAGGAAAATGCCATGACCAGTGCATTCGCCCCGTCCAGCCTCAGGGCCCGAGAAGCCCTTGCAGCTTGCGGCTGCCGGCGAAGGGGTTCCATAGGCAGCGCGTCCGGTGTCCAGATGTCCCGAGCCAGCTCTGGACGCCGCACGCTCTCTTAAATTTGGTCTGGCAGGCTCTTCCGCTCGGACCTCAGCGTAGGGCGTGCTGCACATTACGGGGGGAGTCCACATTCTCCATAAACAATCGATTGATCTGCGTTTCCTGTAATATTATATCATCGCGTATGGCTCACGCTCATGACCCTCACATTTTGCATGCCGCCCCGGAGGATCCGGGCTGGTCGCTGCTGCGCCTGTCGGCCCTCGGCCGCCTCGGCCTCGCCCTCGGGGTCATCTCCCTGCTGTGGGTCGCGACCCTGGCCGTGATCCTGTGACGAGGACCGCGTCATCCATGTCCGCCATCCGCCTCACCGATCTGACGTTGGGCTATGACCGTCATCCGGCGGTGCATCACCTGTCGGGCGAGATCGCCTCGGGCAGCCTGACCGCGATCGTCGGCCCCAACGGTGCCGGAAAATCGACCCTGCTCAAGGGCATCGCCGGTGCCCTTTCGCCGCTTGGTGGCGATGTGTCTGTCGCGGGCGGAAAGCGCCTCGCCTATCTGCCCCAGCAGGCCGAACTCGACCGCTCCTTCCCGATCCATGTCTACGACCTCGTTGCGATGGGGTTGTGGAACAGTGCGGGCATCTTCGGGCGCATCGGGCGCGGCTTTGCCGCCAAGGTTGAGTCCGCGATCGCGGCCGTCGGGCTGACCGGTTTCGAGCGCCGTCCGATCGGGGCCTTGTCGGGCGGGCAGATGCAGCGGGCTTTGTTCGCGCGACTTCTGCTGCAGGACGCCGACATCATCCTGCTCGACGAGCCCTTTACCGCGATCGATGCGCGCACCACGGCCGATCTTCTGGCGCTCGTCCAGCGCTGGCATGGCGAGAGCCGCACCGTGGTGGCCGTGCTGCACGATATCGAGACGGTGCGCCGCGCCTTCCCGCAGACGCTCCTGCTGGCTCGCGAGACCGTCGCCTGGGGCGAGACCGGCGAGGTCCTGACGCCTGCCAATCTGTTGAAGGCGCGCCGCATGGTCGAGGCCTTCGACAGCCACGCCGTCCCGTGCGAGCGCGACGCGGCGTAGATTTTTTCTCTGACTTCCATCCTCCTGCAAGACAAGGACGCCGTCATTCAGGGCGAAGCGCAGTGCAGACCCGCAATTCATCAAAGGGCACCGCCGACCCTCCAGGATGGATTCCGGATCGGCGCTGAGGAGCCTGTTCTCGGGCCTGCCGTAGGCGGGACCCGGGGGCGGCTTGTCCGGAATGACGGGGTTGGGAAACCACGCCGTTGATCTCCTCGCTCTACGACCTCTTCATCGGCCCCTTCGCCGAATTCGACTTCATGCGCCGGGCGCTGGTCGGTGTCGTCGCGCTGTCGGTGTCGGGCGGAGCGATCGGCGTCTTCCTGATGCTGCGGCGGATGAGCCTGACAGGCGATGCGATGGCCCACGCCATCCTGCCGGGCGCCGCGATCGGCTATCTGGTCGCGGGCTTTTCGCTGCCGGCAATGACGCTGGGCGGGCTCGCCGCAGGGTTTGCGGTCGCACTTGCGGCCGGCGCGGTGGCGCGCGTCACGGTGATCAAGGAG
>QBLV01000003.1:66496-89230 GCA_003241815.1 Hyphomicrobiales bacterium
GCGGCGTTCTACCTGATCTCGCTGGCGCTGGGCGTGACCATCGTCTCGCTGCGCGGCTCGGCGGTCGATCTCTTTCATGTGCTGTTCGGCAATGTGCTGGCGCTCGACGACGATGTGCTGGTGCTGCTGTCGGGTGTCGCGAGCGTGTCGCTGCTGACGCTGGCTGCGCTCTATCGTCCGCTGGTGATGGAATGCGTCGATCCCGGCTTCCTGCGCTCGGTCAGCCGTTCCGGCGGCGTCGTCCATCTCACATTCCTCGGCCTCGTCGTGCTCAATCTGGTCGCCGGCTTTCATGCGCTGGGCACCTTGCTGGCGGTGGGGCTGATGATGCTACCGGCGGCGGCGGCGCGGTTCTGGACGGCTGACATCACAAGGCTGATCCTGCTCGCCAGCGGCTTCGGCATGGTTTCGGGCTATGCCGGCCTCGTCCTGTCCTATTCGGCCGGCAGCAATCTCCCGGCCGGCCCCGCAATCATTCTCGCGGCTGGCGCGCTTTATCTCGGTTCGCTCCTGGTCGGCTCGCAGGGCGGATTGCTGAGACGCCTCTTGCCTCGGACCCACCTCCAGCGGTAGTGATGTTATAGTGTTTCACTATTCGCTGGAGTCGATCATGCCGAACCGTCGCGCTTTCGTCGGGGCTTTTGCCGCCGGTCTGCTTCTTGCCGCCGTGCCCGTGGCGGCGTGCGCGCAGGAGAAGCTCGCCGTCGTCGCCAGCTTCTCGATCCTCGGCGATTTCGTCCGTGAGGTCGGCGGCGAGCGCGTGGCTGTGACGACGCTGGTCGGTGCCAATGGCGACGCCCATGTCTATTCGCCGACGCCGGCCGACGCGAAGGCGATGGCGGCGGCCAAGCTGATCGTTGTCAACGGCCTGAAGTTCGAGGGCTGGATGACGCGATTGATCAAGTCGTCGGGCGCGAAGGCGACCGTCGCGACCGCCACGGCCGGCATTTCGCCGCTGAAGGGCGACGACCACGGCGCCAAGGTGGGCCATAACCACGACCATGACATCGATCCGCATGCCTGGCAGAGCGTCGCCAACGCCAAGGTCTACGTCGCCAACATCCGGGACGCGCTGGTGAAGGCCGATCCGGCCGGCAAGCCGGTCTATGAGGACAATGCCGTGCGCTATCTCGCACAACTCGACTCCGTCGAAAGCGAGATCAGGGCCGCCGTCGCGCGCATCCCTGCCGATCGGCGCAAGGCGATCACCTCGCATGACGCCTTCGGCTATTTCGTCAAGGCCTATGGTATTCGGTTCATCGCGCCGCAGGGCGTCTCGACCGAGGCCGAGGCTTCCGCCAGGGATGTCGGCCGCATCATCCGGCAGATCAAGGCCGAGAAAATTCCGGCCGTCTTCCTCGAAAACGTCACTAACCCGCGCCTTGCCGAGCAGATCGCGCGGGAGAGCGGCGCCAAGCTTGGCGGGCGGATCTACTCCGACGCATTGTCTGATGCCGCCGGCCCGGCCGGGACTTACATCGCGATGATGAAACACAATATAAGCGAGATCGAAAAGGCGCTCGCCGCCGGCCCGGCCTGATCGCCGGCCCTCACACTCCAGCCCTCATCCTGAGGAGCCGCGGAAGCGGCCGTCTCGAAGGATGATCCAGAGCGCGCTGGAGCATCCTTCGAGACGAAGCCTGCGGCTTCTCCTCAGGATGAGGGCTGAAGGTGTAACAAGCCGGGGCGCGAGGAGCGTTTCGGCACCGCCGTTTGAAGAACCAAGGACCACAGCTATGTCCGAGAAAATCCCCGTCACGGTGCTCACAGGCTATCTGGGCGCCGGCAAGACCACGCTTCTGAACCGTATCCTCACCGAGGACCACGGCAAGAAATTCGCCGTCATCGTCAACGAGTTCGGCGAGGCCGGCATCGATGGCGACCTCGTCGTCGGCGCCGACGAAGAAATCTTCGAGATGAACAATGGCTGCATCTGCTGCACGGTGCGCGGCGACCTGATCCGCATTCTCGACGGTTTGATGAAGCGCAAGGGCAAGTTCGACGCGATCATCGTCGAGACGACCGGGTTGGCCGATCCGGCCCCCGTCGCCCAGACCTTCTTCGTCGATCAGGATGTCGGAGACGCGACCAAGCTCGACGCGGTGATTACCGTGACCGACGCCAAATGGCTGAAGGACCGGCTCAAGGACGCGCCCGAGGCCAAGAACCAGATCGCGTTTGCCGATGTCATCGTCCTCAACAAGGTCGATCTGGTGACGCCGGAGGAGTTGGCTTCGGTCGAGGCTGCGATCCGCGCCATCAACCCCTATGCCAAGCTGCACAGGACGACGCGCTGCGACGTGCCGATCGACCAGCTGCTCGACCGCAACGCCTTCGATCTGGACCGCATCCTCGACATCGAGCCGGATTTTCTCGAATCCGGCCATCACCACCATCATTCCGACGCGGTGCGCTCGATGTCGTTCACGATCCCCGGCGACGTCGACCCCGAGAAGTTCATGCCCTGGATCAACGACATCAGCCAGGCGCAAGGTCCCAACATCCTGCGCTCCAAGGGCATCCTCGCCTTCAAGGGCGAGCCGCGCCGCTTCGTCTTCCAGGGCGTCCATATGATCCTCGACGGCGATCTCCAGCGTGACTGGAAAGCCGACGAGAAGCGGTCCTCGCGCCTCGTCTTCATCGGACGCGACCTGAACGAGAACGAGCTGCGGCAGGGCTTCGAGGCCTGCGCCGCGTAGCGCGACATTCGACCACCAGGCTTGTCATCCCGGATCTCCGCTTCGCTGCGCCTGGGATGACGGCGCGGTTCACTTGATCGACCAGCTGCGCTAGACCCCGCTCATGAACACCACAACAGCCCCCGTTTCGCTCCGCGAGCATGTCGTTCCCGTCGAAGCCGGCGCACATGTCATCGGCGCCCATTGGCTCAAATCGACGCTGGCATTGGCGCTCGCCGACGGACGCGTGCTGCGCTGGACCGACGGGGCGCTCGACTCAGCCGAGGTCCACGCTGGCGGCATCCTGTGCTGCTGCAGCGATGGCGAGCGGCTGATTACCGGAGGCGATGATGGACGCGTGGTCGCGACCTCCGCAGAGGGCGTCTCGACCGAGATCGCCCGCGACGAGAAGCGGCGCTGGATCGATGCGGTGACGCTCTCTGGCTCGGGCAGCATCGCCTGGAACACCAGCAAGACCGTCCATGCCCGCGACGACAAGGGCCGGGTCAGGTCGCATGATTTCGGCACGACGCCGCAGGGGCTCGTCTTCGCGCCCAAGGGCTACCGCCTCGCGATCGGCCAGATGAACGGAGTCTGCCTCTGGTATCCGGCCACCGAGGCGAAGCCCGAATTCCTCGAATGGAAAGGCGCCCATCTCGACGTGATGTGGTCGCCCGACGGACGCTTCGTCGTCTCCTCGATGCCCGAGAACGCGCTGCATGGCTGGAAGCTCGGCGACAAGCCGACGCATATGCGGATGACCGGCTATCCGGCCAAGCCGCGCTCGCTGTCCTGGTCGCATGACGGGCTCTGGCTGGCGTCGAGCGGCGCGGACGCCGCGATCGTCTGGCCGTTCCAGGGCGAGGGCCCCCAGGGCAAGGCGCCGCGCGAATGCGGCGCGCGCCACGCCAAGGTCACGCGCGTCGCCTTCCACCCCAGGGCGCTGGTGCTGGCGGTCGGCTACGACGATGGCTGCATCCTGATGATCCGCCTGACCGACGCTTCGGAGTTGCTCGTGCGCCCTGCGCTGCGAGACAGCGGCATCACCGCCTTCGCCTGGGACAAGGCCGGCAAGCGCCTGGCCTTCGGCACGGAAGACGGCATGGCCGGCGTGCTGACCCTGCCGGCGGCCTGAGTCCGGCCGATGCGCTTTGGCCTCTTCGGCAAAGGCGGAGCCGATAAGGCGCGGACGTCGGAGCAGGCCGGGCGAATCAAGACATGGGCTCGCGACAGGCTCGGACTGCCCGGCGCGGCGGCCATCGCGGTCAACGAAATCATCTGCGCCGACCCGGCTTGTCCGGGCACGGAAACCGTCATCCTCGTGATGAACCCCGGCGAGAAGACCAGGGCGTTCAAGCTGCAGATGGCGATGGCTGAGGTCACGCTGGAGGCGTTGCGGGACTGTCTCGATCAAGCGGGGCTTTGAAAGCTGTCCTCCTTTCAAGCGATCGTGGCGCACCTCACCCGTTCGATTTCCGCCGTCCTCAGATGCACTGGGCGCGACGCCTTGAAGCGAAGCGCGCGCATTGGGCTGGCTTGCTCGCCCAGAAGGCGCTGCATGCCGATGTCGTGCCGCCGGCTGGGTGCATCGAGCGGGGCCTTCGCCAGCACTGACCCGGCCGAAACCATGACGATCAGCGCCGTGATGATGATCTTGCGGAACATGGCGGCATCCCCGGCAGGCCGGCGAACCTGTTTCGCCGATGGATGCAAGGTTTAGGGGCACCGCTACGCGGGAGCTGTTCCCCCCGTGACAGGCGACGGATCCGGTAAGCCTGCCGACCCGCAACCTGCTGACAGAACGCTGGACGGCGGCCCTTACACTCCGGCAGCATTCCCGACGAAACGCCCCAGCACAGGTCTGCCATGCCGCCCCGGACGCCGAAGACCATCACATTGACCAGAGAACAGGCGCGGCAGGTCTGGCTGCAGGCGCAGCGGCTCGACACGCGCGAGCCCTTCGGCCGAGGGCCTGAGGCGACGAAGGCTGCGGTCGAGCATCTCGGCTATGTCCAGATCGACACGATCAACGTGATCGAGCGCTGCCACCACCACATCCTTTATAGCCGCATCCCGTCCTATGAGCGGACGCACCTCGCGCAGGCGCAATCGGTCGACAAGAGCGTCTTCGAATACTGGACGCATGCACTGTCCTATGTGCCGACGCGTGACATCCGCATCTTTCTGGGCGCGATGAGGGCCCATCGCGAGGAGCCCAGGCGCTGGTCGGCGGTGGGCGGACGGGAGGAGGCGCGCAAGCTATTGTCGCGCATTCGCAAGGAGGGCGCGCTGACGATCCGCGACATCGACAACGATGTGCTGGTCGAGAAGGCGCATCTCTGGGCGAGCAAGAAGCCATCCAAAGGCCTGCTGGAGCGGGCCTTCTATGATGGCGATCTGGTGATCTCGGCCCGAGCCGGCATGCTCAAGACCTATGAGCTGACGGACCGGCATTTCGGCTGGGACGAGCGTCCGACACCGGCCTCCGAGCGGCAGGTCATAGCGTATCTGCTCGACCGCGCCTTGCGGGCTCAAGGCGTCGTCAGCCTGGATTCGATCTGCCATCTCGCCGCGCCGAGCAAGAAGGCCGTCGCCGAGCTGATCGCTGCGCGGGTGAAGCGCCGCGAGCTGATGACGGTCAAGATCGCGGACTCCACGGTGGAGCATTGGATGCCGCGCGATGGCCTCGTGCCGGAGGAGGCGCCCGGCTCCGACCTCGTCCACATCCTCTCGCCTTTCGACCCGCTGATCATCCAGCGCAAGCGGCTGAAGCTGTTCTTCGACTATGCCCACGCCTTCGAGGCCTATCTGCCGAAGGAAAAGCGCGTCTTCGGCTATTTCGGCCTGCCGGTGCTGATCGGCGACGCGGTGGTGGCTGTGCTCGACCTCAAGACCGATCGGCAAGCGGGGCGGTTGCTCATCCAGCAATGGAGCTGGCTGGAGGGGCAGGAGAGCGCGGAGCGAAAGGCGCTGATCGAGGCGGAGCTGGCGCGGTTCGAGCGGTTTCAGCTGGCGCGTCAGACAGATGGGTGAGTCAACGCCTATGGTGGTGGCCGTCATCCTGGACAAGCCGCGCAGCGGCGCCGGCCGGGATCCATCATAAGGCTGCTTCGGTGCTCGACGATGGATCCCGGGCCGACCTTCGGTCGCCCCAGGATGACGGCGGGTATTAGGGGCGGAGTGCTTTGCCTCAGGCCCCCAGCAGATCGATCAGATGCGGGATCAGCGGTTCGTCGGCGGGGGGCATGGCCAGCTCCCGGAGTTTGCCGGGACGGACCCATTTCAAGGCCTGGCCCTCGCGCGAGGCGACCGTGCCCTCCCAGCGCCGGCAGATATAGAGCGGCATCAGCAGGTGGAACTCGGGATAGGCGAAGCTGGCGAAGGTCAGGGGAGCCAGGCAGTCCTCCTTGACCGTGATCCCGAGCTCTTCCGCCAGTTCGCGGATCAGGGCCGGCTCAGGTCGTTCGCCGGGCTCGAGCTTGCCGCCAGGGAACTCCCACAGCCCGGCCAGCGCCTTGCCTTCCGGGCGTTGCGCGACGAGGACGCGGTTGTCGGCATCGATCAGGGCGCAGGCGACGACGAGGAGCAGTTTCACGAGGCGCGGACTCAGGAGCCGGAAAGGATGACGTGGAGGGCTTCAGTTTCCTTGCCCGTCACGGTGACGCTGTCATAGACCGAACCGCCCTCGCGAAACATGGCATCCTCGTCGCCCCAGATGATCTGGGTGGTGAGGAAATAAGCGCCCGGCGCAACATTTTGAAAGATGAAGCGACCATTCGATTCCGCTTTGGTGGTGCGGGTGTAGTCGGCATAGGCGGGGTCGGCCTTGTCGTCGCGCGGATAGGCGCGATGGGGCACGTATTTGCGGTTGCCATAGAGGTTCTGGAAGCGCTCGCGGGCATAGGCGGTCGCCGGCACCAGCCGCACCACCTCGCCGGCCGCGTTCACCACCGTCCCGCTCGGCTTGGTGCGGAAGGCATGGCCGGTGATCGTCGTGGTGCCGGACTTCTTGACGAAGGCCGCCTCCTCGACCGAAAAAGCGACCGTCGCGGGCTTGCGCTCGACGCAGGCCGAGACCGCCAATGCGAGACCGATGACCACCCAGAGTTTCATGCCGCCCCCGCCGCACGCTGCGACGTCGTCACCAGGAAGACGCCGGCGAGGATGATGCAACCGCCGATGATCTGCCGCAACTCCAGCGTTTCGCCGAGCACGACGACGCCGAGGATCGTCGCCACGGTGGGCACCAGATAGCCTGTCATGGCGGCGCGCGTCGGACCCGCAGCGCGGATCAGCCGCATGAACACTGCCATTGGCACGGCGGTGGCAAGCAGGCCGAGCGCCAGCATGGCTGGTACGTGATCCCGCATCGGCGCAAAGGCCGCTGTGCCGGCGAAGATGAGCGTCAGCGCGAGCGCGACGAGCCCGGAGACGACCTGCTGGCCGAGCGCGAGCCGTGCCGGATCACCGGCCGAAGCGGGAACCGCTCGCGCATAGAGATTGCCGACGCTGTATCCCAGCATCACCCCGACCATGGCGAGCACGCCGAGCGCCGTGCCGCCACCTTCGATCAGGCGTGGACCGATCAGCAGCGCGACGCCGGCCATGCCGAGCAGGATACCCGCCAGCCGCCGGGGACCCATCCGCTCCTCGGCGAACAGGAAATGCGCGAACACCGCCGTCACCAGCGGTCCGCCGGCCTGGATCATCGCCGCCGGGCCGCTCGCGAGCTGGACCAGCGCATAGGCCACCAACACGTTCGGCACCCAGCCATTGGTTGTGCCGAGCACGAGCCAGTGCTTGATCTCGTCGCGGCGCGGTATCGGGTTCTGGCCGAGCCAGACGACGTAGGCCGCCAGCGCCGCCGCCCCGATCAGCCCGCGCCCGGCGGCGAGCGCGAGCGGCGAGATCGCGCCGCCCGTCAGTTTGATGAACAGGAAGCTTGAGCCCCAGAAAAACGAGCAGACCAACAGATGCCCGACGACGAAGGCGCGGCTCGGGCCGGTGGCGACGGCACTGTCCGTCATGGCAAGCGCAGCGAAGCCATCCAGTAGGATCGCGCCAACGTCTGGACTGCTTCGCTACGCTCGCAATGGCGGGAAGGGGTCATTCTAGGACCGGTAGTCGCCGTTGATCTCGACATAGGCCTTGGTCAGGTCGCAGGTCCAGATCGTGGATTTGCCCCGGCCGATTCCGAGATCGGCGGTGATGACGATGTGCTCGCCCTGCATATAGGTCGAGACGGCCTCCTCGTCATAGGAGGCGGCACGGGCGCCCTGCTGCGCCACCATGATGTCGCCAAAGGAGATGTCGAGCCTGTCGCGGTCGGCCGGTTCGCCGGCCTTGCCGACCGCCATGACAATGCGGCCCCAATTGGCGTCCTCGCCAGCGATCGCCGTCTTCACCAGCGGGGAATTGGCGATCGAGAGCGCGACGCGCTTGGCCGAGCGCGAGGAGGCGGCGCCGGCGACCCGGACCTCGACGAATTTGCGTGCGCCCTCGCCATCCTTGCAGACGAGATGGGCGAGTTCGAGCATTAGCGAGTTCAGCGCGCGCTTGAAGCCCGACAGTCTGATATCGCCGATCTCCGTGATGGCGGGCACGCCGCGAGCGGCGGCTTTGCCCGTGGCAAACAGCATCAGCGTGTCGGAGGTCGAGGTGTCGCTGTCGACCGTCACCGCGTTGAACGAGCCCTTCACGCCCTTCGACAGCAGCGCTTGAAGCACGGGGGCGGCGATGGGTGCATCGGTGAAGACGAAGGAGAGCATCGTGGCCATGTCGGGCGCGATCATGCCGGCGCCCTTGGCGATGCCGGCGAGAACGACCTCATGGCCGTCGATCTTCGCCTTGCGCGTCAGAGCCTTGGGGAAGGTGTCGGTGGTCATGATCGCGCGGGCCGCGTCGATCCAAGGGCCGTCTGCGACGCGTTTGGCACAGTCCTGCAGCACGCCCTCGAATTTGCTCGCGTCGAGCGGCTCGCCGATCACGCCGGTCGAGGCGATGAAGACCTCTTCCGGCTTGCAGCCGGCAGCCTTGGCCGCAATCTTCGCAGTCAGCGCGACGGAATCGCGGCCTTTCAGGCCGGTGAAGGCGTTGGCGTTGCCGGAGTTGACGACCACGGCCCGTGCGAAACCCTGCTTCAGGTTCTCGCGGCACCAGTCGACCGGCGCGGAGGGGCATTTCGAGCGGGTGAAGACGCCGGCGACCTGCGTGCCCTCGTCGAGCAGGGCGAGCCACACATCGGTACGGCCCTTGTATTTGATGCCGGCCTCGGCGGTGGCGAAGCGCACGCCCGGCACGGGCGGAACCTTGGGCTGGCGCTTGGGCGCGAGCGGGGAAACGGGAACATCCTTGCCGGCCATCGTGGCGTCTCCTGTGCGGGAGGCTGATGTGCCGCAGGCGGGTGACGAAAACAAGAAGGGCGGTCAGCGGTTCGCAATGTCGGTTGAAGTTCATAGCGGATTGACATAGCGAATCGCTATGAGGCGGATCGTCTATTCCCGGCTGGCGCTGAAGCAGTTGAAGGCCATTCCGCAGGCGGCCGCTACACGCATCAGATCGAAGATCGAGCAATATGCACCGATCCGACGAGCCTTGCCGG
The DNA here is from genome assembly GCA_003241815.1 of Hyphomicrobiales bacterium. Lineage (GTDB taxonomy): Bacteria > Pseudomonadota > Alphaproteobacteria > Rhizobiales > Beijerinckiaceae > Allobosea. The sequence continues at coordinate 75,776 of QBLV01000003.1, forward strand.
TAACGTCAAATTGCAGGGCCGAGAAGGCTATCGGCTGCGGGTCGGCGACTACCGGATTATTTTCGATGACGATGGGAACGTGCTCGATATTTTGGGCGTCGACCCACGCGGCAGCATCTATAGATGAAGGGTGAAGCGATGGGCACCAATCTGCAATTTATCGTCGCTCCCAATGGGGACCGGCTCGTCGTAATGCCGGAAAACGTCTTCGAACGACTGCGCGAAGCTGCGGAAATGGCGGAGGACGTCGCGGCCTATGATGAATTCAAGCGTCGCCTCGCCGCGGGGGAGGAGGAGTTCGTCCCTTCCGAAGTCGTCGACCGCATTCTCTCGGGGGAGAATCTCGTTCGTGTCTGGCGGGAGCATCGCGGCATGACCGTTGCCGCGCTTGCCGAAAAGGCCGGCATCACCCAGCCCTATCTTTCCCAAATCGAAACCGGCAAGCGTGAAGGCACCTTGCAGACCATGAAGAAGATCGCCGACGCGCTGGGGGTGACACTCGACGATCTCGTCTGAAACGCTCAAGGCCCGTGCCGGGGGCACGGGCCTTGAGACATTGGACAGCCTGCTGCCGCTATCAGGGCTTCTTCGGCTCGGCCGGAGCGGGGGCCGGCGTGGCCGGCGCTGCAGGCTGGTCGAGGCGCTCGACCTTGGCCTTCTCGCGCAGCGCCACGATGATGTCCTGCTGCGCCTTGCGCTCGAGATACTGGTCGATCTGAGGTTTGACGGCCGCGAATTCAGGCAGCGGCTTGTTGCGCTTGTCCTCGAGCTTGATGACGTGCCAGCCGAACTGGCTCTTCACGGGATCGGAGACCTGACCCTTGGTCAGCTTGAAGGCGACCTCGGCGAATTCCGGCACCATGCGGTCCTTAGTGAACCAGCCGAGCGAGCCGCCCTCCTTGCCGGAGCCCGGATCCTTCGACAGCTCGGCTGCGACCTTGGCGAAATCCTCGCCCTTCTTCAGGCGCTCGGCGACGGCCTTGGCCTGGGCCTCGTCCTCGACGAGGATGTGGCGGGCATTGACCTCTTCCTCGGGCGCCAGCGCCTTGGTGGTCTCGTCATAGAGCTTCTTCGCGGCTTCCGGCGTTGCAGCCTTCTTGGCCTCGGCGGTCAGGTACTGGTCGAGCAGGACCTTCTCGCGGAAATAGGCGAGGCGGGCGGCGAAGTCAGGGGCATCGGCAATCTTGGCAGCGGTGGCGGCCTTGGCGCCCAGCTTGAGATCGACGAGGTAATTGATCACCTCGTCGCGCTTGCGCTCGTCGGGCAGTTGCGCGAGCCGCTCGCCGAGATCCTCCGTCGCCAGCGCGATCTCGCGCTCGGTGATGTTCATGCCATCGACCCTGGCGATGACCTTGTCGGTCTGCGCAAAAACCGGCGTCGCCACGAGCGCGAGGCCGAGGGAGAGCATGCCGAGACGAGACAACTTCATGGGGGATGCCCTTTTACGGAATAGAGCCGAACTCTCTGATCGCGGCTGCACTGCCAGTTGAACGCGGCAAAGGCAAGGCGCGCAAAGCGTCTGACCGGCGGTATCACGAAGCTTTGCTGATCGACCGGTGCCGGGCGCCGCTGCGTTGCGCGCCTCTGATTGGTCTTGCAGCATGGTCTTGCAGCATGGTCTTGGAAGCGTCGCCCGGAAACCTTACATCCCGGGGCAAATCCGGTTGTCTTGGGCGGCGCGTCGGGCGCGAGGCGCAAAACCGTCGCAAGGCAGCGCTGGACCCCGCCCCCGCACGCGTCTAAACACGCGGTCGCATTGAGAATTCAGGTTTTCGGCTGCACGCGGGCTGGTGTCCGCGCGGTCCAAAGCCAACCATCGAAAGGCCCAACATGCTTGGCGCGCTCGCAAAGAAACTCTTCGGCTCGTCGAACGACCGGCGCGTCAAGGGCTATGGGCCCCGGGTCGCCGCGATCAACGCGCTCGAGAAAGAGGTCTCCGCGCTCAGCGACGAGGCCTTGCAGGCCCGTACCGCGGCGTTCCGGCAGCAGATCGCCAATGGCGCCAAGCTCGACGACCTCCTGGTTCCGGCTTTCGCCACGGTGCGGGAGGCAGCCAAACGCGTGCTCGGCCAGCGTCCTTACGACGTTCAGCTGATCGGCGGCATGGTGCTGCATGAGGGCGCCATCGCCGAGATGAAGACGGGCGAGGGCAAGACCCTCGTTGGCACGCTGCCGACCTATCTCAATGCGCTCGAAGGCAAGGGCGTCCATGTCGTCACGGTCAACGACTACCTTGCCCGCCGCGACGCCGAATGGATGGCCAGGCTGTACAACTTCCTCGGTCTGACCGTCGGCATCATCGTGCACGGCATCGACGACGACGAGCGCCAGCGCGCCTATGCCTGCGACATCACCTACGGCACCAACAACGAATTCGGCTTCGACTATCTGCGCGACAACATGAAGTACGAGGTCGCGCAGATGAGCCAGCGCGGCCACCATTTCGCGATCGTCGACGAGGTCGATTCGATCCTGGTCGACGAAGCCCGCACGCCGCTGATCATCTCCGGCCCGCTCGACGACAAGTCCGACCTCTACGTCACGATCGACAAGATCCTGCCGGGCCTCGTGAAGGGCGATTACGAGGTCGACGAGAAGCAGCGCGCGGTCTCGCTGACCGAGGCCGGTAACGACCATATCGAAGAGCTGATGCGCGAGGCCGGCCTGCTCAAGGAGGGCGACCTTTATGACGCGCAGAACGTCACGCTCGTCCACCACGTCAACCAGGCGCTGCGGGCCCATACGCTGTTCACGCGCGACAAGGACTATATCGTCCGGGGCGACGAGGTCGTCATCATCGACGAGTTCACCGGCCGCATGATGCCGGGACGGCGCTATTCGGAAGGCCTGCACCAGGCGCTGGAAGCCAAGGAGCACGTCACCGTCCAGCCCGAGAACGCGACGCTGGCCTCGATCACCTTCCAGAATTATTTCCGGCTCTATTCCAAGCTCGCGGGCATGACCGGCACGGCCTCGACCGAGGCCGACGAGTTCTTCGAGATCTACAAGCTCGAGGTCGTCGAGATCCCGACCAACCTGCCGGTCTCGCGCAAGGACGAGGATGACGAGGTCTACCGCACCTTCGAGGAGAAGGTGCGCGGCGTCATCCGCGAGATCAAGGAGGCCCAGAAGCTGGGCCAGCCCATGCTGGTCGGCACCACCTCGATCGAGCGCTCCGAACTCGTCGCCGAGATGCTGCAGAAGGACGGCTTCCAGCAGATCGACTTCTCGGCGCCAAACGCGCTGGAGCCGATCTACGCCGCCGCGCGACTGGGCAAGCCGTCGAACTATTTCGCCGTGCTGAACGCCCGCTTCCATGAGCAGGAGGCCTATATCGTGGCGCAGGCGGGCGCGCCGGGCGTCATCACCATCGCGACCAACATGGCGGGCCGCGGCACCGACATCCAGCTCGGCGGCAATGCCGAGATGCGTATCAAGCACGATCTCGGCGACATGCCCGAGGGCGAGGAGCGCACGCGGCGCGAGGTCGAAATCCGTGCCGAGGTCGTCGATTTCAAGCAGCGCGTGATCAAGGCCGGCGGGCTCTACATCGTCGGCACCGAGCGTCATGAGAGCCGCCGCATCGACAACCAGCTGCGCGGCCGTGCCGGCCGTCAGGGCGACCCCGGCCGGTCCAAGTTCTTCCTGTCGCTGCAGGACGATCTGATGCGGATATTCGGCTCCGACCGCATGGATGGCATGCTGACCAAGCTCGGGCTCAAGGAGGACGAGGCGATCGTCCATCCCTGGATCAACAAGGCGGTCGAGAAGGCTCAAGGCAAGGTCGAGGCGCGCAACTTCGACGTTCGCAAGAACATCCTGAAATACGACGACGTCATGAACTCGCAGCGCAAGGTCGTCTTCGAACAGCGCCGGGACTTCATGAAGCAGGCGAGCGTGCGCGAGACCATCGACGACATGCGCCAGGGCGTCGCCGAGGATCTCGTCGCCCGCCATATCCCCGAGGAAGCCTATCCCGAGCAGTGGGACACCGCTGCCCTTAAGGAAGGCGTGATGCAGTTCCTCAATCTCGACCTTCCCATTGAGGAATGGGCGAAGGAGGAGGGCATCGCGGATGCCGAATTGCGCGAGCGCATCCGCAAGCTCGCCGACGAGGATTACGCGGCGCGCATCGCGCGCAATACCGAAGAGGTGATGACCTATGTCGAGAAGCAGGTGCTGCTGCAGACGCTCGATACGCTCTGGCGCGAGCATCTCGTCACGCTCGACCATCTGCGCCAGGTCATCGGCTGGCGCGGCTATGCCCAGCGCGATCCGCTGCAGGAATACAAGCAGGAGGCCTTCGAGCTCTACGACTCGTTGACGGACCGCCTGCGCGAGCAGGTCACCGGCAATCTGATGCGCATCGAGGTCCGCTTCGAGCAGCCGGAGGAAGACGGCCCGCCGCCGCAGGACACGCTGCCTTCGCCCTTCGGCGATTACGGCTCGGGCGGCATGCAGTTTGCCGCCATCGAGGGCGATGTCGCCGTGCTCGACCGCAATCCCGACGATCCGTCGAGCTGGGGCAAGGTCGGCCGCAACGAGTCCTGCCCCTGCGGCTCCGGCAAGAAGTTCAAGCACTGCCACGGGCAGTACGTCTGAGGTTGTCGAGGTTGTCGGACCGCTCGATCGGGTGGGTTCGACAGCTGCGATGTCTTGACCATCCCAACACCATCATTCCGGACGAGCCGCCAGCGGAGCCGATCCGGAATGACACGCACCTATGGGTGGTGCTGGACGCCGACGCCCGCTGCGGCGCACACTCGCGTGCCAGCCCATCGTGAGCGAGCCATGCCCGGATCAGCCAGTCACTCTGCCACGAAGACCAGCGCCGGGCGCTTCTTCGAGGATTTCCAGCTCGGCGATCAGATCGTCCATGCCACGCCGCGCACGGTGACGTCCGGCGACGTCTCGCTTTACACCGCCATTTACGGCCCCCGCTTCGCGGTCCAGTCCTCGGACGCCTTCGCCAAAGCCATCGGCTACCCGGCCGCGCCGATCGATGACCTCCTTGTCTTCCACATCGTCTTCGGTAAGACGGTGCCGGACATCTCGATCAACGCCGTCGCCAATCTCGGCTATGCCGACGGGCGCTTCCTGAAGCCGGTCTTTCCGGGCGACACGCTCTCGACCACCTCGGACGTGATCGGCCTGAAGCAGACCTCGGCCGGCGACACCGGCATCGTCTATGTGCGCTCGGTCGGGCGCAACCAGCATGGCGACATCGTGCTGAGCTATGTGCGCTGGGTGCTCGTGCGCAAGCGGCAGCCGGGTACGCCGGCTCATGCCGAGCAGGTGCCGGAACTGCCGAAGGCGGTGCTGCCGGCGGAACTCGGTGAGGGCTGCCCCGCGATTGAGCTCACCGCCTATGACGATGCGATCGCCGGCTCTGCCTTCCGCTGGGGGGATTATGCGGCGGGCGAGCGCATCGACCATATCGACGGCATGACGGTCGAGGAGGCCGAGCACCAGATCGCGACGCGGCTTTACCAGAACACCGCGAAGGTCCATTTCGACGGCCACGGCGCGAGAGAAACCCGCTTCGGCAAGCGGCTGATCTATGGCGGCCATGTCATCAGCCTCGCCCGGGCACTCTCCTTCAATGGGCTCGGCAACGCCTTCCACATCGCCGCGATCAATGGCGGACGCCATGTCGCGCCGCTGTTTGCCGGCGACACGGTCTTTGCCTGGAGCGAGATCCTGGAGGTGGCGGCTTTGCCGGGGCGCGAGGATGTCGGGGCGCTGCGGCTGCGGCTCGTCGCGACCAAGAACCGGCCCTGCGGCGATTATCCGTTCAGATCGGGCGACCAGTACGCGGCTGATGTCATCCTCGATCTCGACTACTGGGCGCTGCTTCCGAGATAAGCCGGCGCGGCGACGGCGCGTCGGATTTAGTAACGAGTGACAAATTATGTACTCTGTCACTTGACGGCAGCCATGTCGCATTGCGGCAAGGTTCCGGTTTCGTTACACAGCCAGACACTCTAGAACGATCCCAAATCGATAGGCCTGCCGCCGGGCCGCTTCCAGTCGGAGAACGATCTTGGCCGAGGTCAAACAGGCGGCTCGCCCGCTGTCGCCGCATCTGCAGATTTACCGCTGGTCCTGGACCATGGCGATGTCGATCGCGCATCGCGCCACGGGCGTGGGTCTCTATGCCGGCACCGTGTTGATCGCCGCCTGGCTGGTCGCCGCCGCGTCGGGCCCCGCCTCCTTCGAGACGGCGCAATGGATCGCCGGGTCGATCCTCGGCCGCCTCGTGATGTTCCTCTATTCGTTTGCGCTGCTGCACCACATGCTCGGCGGGTTGCGCCATTTCGTCTGGGACATGGGCTACGGCTACGATCCGCAGACCCGGATGAACATGGCGAAGTACAGCGTCTTTGTTTCAGCCGGGCTGACGCTGCTCGTCTGGATCGTCGTGCTCGTCACACGCTGAGGAATTGACGTCATGCATTCCAACTCCTCCATGCGCACGCCGCTCGGCCGCGTCCGTGGCCTCGGCTCGGCCAGATCCGGCACCGGGCACTTCTGGCTCCAGCGCGTCACAGCGGTCGCCAATGTCATCCTGACGGTGATCTTCCTCGGCGTCGTGATCGCCCTGGTCGGCAAACCCTATCCGGCAGCGCTGGCCATTCTGTCGCACCCGCTGGTGGCAATCCTGATGCTGCTCTTCGTCGTATCGGGAGCGGTTCACATGCGGCTCGGCATGCAGGTCATCATCGAGGATTACATCCATGGCGAGGGCCTCAAGATCGCTGCCGTGATGGCCAACACATTCTTCGCGATCGCAGTCGGCGCGGCTTGCGTCTTCGCGGTGCTGAAGCTCTCGTTTGGAGGCTGATCCGATGGCGATCACCAAGTCCCGTCAGGTGCCGGCCTATGCCGGTCAGGCCTATGCGATCACCGACCACACCTTCGACGTCGTCGTCGTCGGGGCCGGCGGCGCCGGGCTTCGCGCGACCGTCGGCTGTTCGCAGGCGGGCTTGCGCACGGCCTGCATCTCGAAGGTGTTCCCGACGCGCTCGCACACCGTCGCGGCGCAGGGCGGCGTTGCCGCCTCGCTCGGCAATATGGGCAAGGACACCTGGCAATGGCACATGTACGACACCGTCAAGGGGTCGGACTGGCTGGGCGACCAGGATGCGATCGAATATCTCGTGCGCAACGCGCCGGCCGCCGTCTACGAGCTCGAGCATTGGGGCGTGCCGTTCTCGCGCACCGAGGACGGCCGGATCTACCAGCGCCCCTTCGGCGGCATGACCACCGAATTCGGCGAGGGCCCGCCGGCGCAGCGCACCTGCGCGGCGGCCGACCGCACCGGCCACGCCATGCTGCACACGCTCTATGGCCAGGCGCTGCGCTACAACACCGAGTTCTTCATCGAATATTTCGCCATCGACCTGATCATGGACGAGGACGGCCACTGCCGGGGCGTGATCGCGCTCAAGATGGATGACGGCACGCTGCACCGCTTCCGCTCGCAGCAGACGATCCTGGCGACCGGCGGCTATGGCCGCGCCTATTTCTCCGCGACCTCGGCCCATACCTGCACCGGCGACGGCGGCGGCATGGTGCTGCGCGCCGGCCTGCCTTTGCAGGACATGGAGTTCGTGCAGTTCCACCCGACCGGCATCTACGGTGCCGGCTGCCTGATCACGGAAGGCGCGCGCGGCGAGGGCGGCTATCTGACGAATTCCGAGGGCGAGCGCTTCATGGAGCGCTACGCACCGTCAGCCAAGGATCTCGCCTCGCGCGACGTCGTCTCACGCTCGATGACGATGGAAATCCGTGGTGGACGCGGCGTCGGCAAGAACAAGGACCACATCTACCTGCATCTCGACCATCTCGACCCGAAGATCCTGCATGAGCGCCTGCCCGGTATTTCCGAGAGCGCCAAGATCTTCGCCGGTGTCGATGTGACGCGCGAGCCGATTCCCGTGCTGCCGACGGTGCATTACAACATGGGCGGCATCCCCACGAACTTCCACGGCGAGGTCCTGACAAAGGTCGACGGCAACCCCGACACCGTGGTGCCGGGCCTGATGGCGATCGGCGAGGCGGCCTGCGTCTCGGTGCATGGCGCCAACCGCCTGGGCTCGAACTCGCTGATCGACCTCGTGGTGTTCGGTCGCGCCGCCGGCCTGCGCTGTGCCGACATGGTGACGGCTGGCGAAAAGCAGCCGGAACTGCCGAAGAACTCGGCCGATCTGGCGCTGACCCGGCTCGACAAATACCGCAATGCGTCCGGGGCTACGCCCACCGCCGAACTGCGTGGCCGGATGCAGAAGACCATGCAGAATAATTGCGCGGTCTATCGGACCGGCGAGACTCTGGAAGAGGGCCACAAGCAGATTCACGAGGTCTGGGGCGGCATCACCGACATCGGCACCACCGACCGGTCGCTGATCTGGAACTCGGATCTGATCGAGACGCTGGAGTTCGACAATTTGATCACGCAGGCCGTGGTGACCATGGACTCGGCGCTGAACCGCCCCGAGAGCCGCGGCGCGCATGCCCGCGAGGATTATCCCAACCGCGACGACAAGGACTGGATGAAGCACACCCTGTCCTGGATCGACGACGAGAAGCGCACCGTCTCGCTCGACGACCGCCCGGTCCACACCTACACGCTCTCGAACGACATCGAGTACATCAAGCCCAAGGCGCGGGTGTATTGAGGACGATCTGACAGATGGCCGAATTCAATCTCCCGCAGAACTCCCGCCTCGTGGCGGGCAAGACCTGGCCCAAGCCAGCCGGTGCCGCGAAGCTGACCGAGTTCAAGGTCTATCGCTGGAGCCCCGACGACACCGAAAATCCGCGCACCGACACCTATTTCGTCGATCGCGAGGATTGCGGGCCGATGGTTCTCGACGCGCTGATCTGGATCAAGTCGAAGATCGACCCGACGCTGACCTTCCGCCGATCCTGCCGCGAGGGCATCTGCGGCTCCTGCGCCATGAACATGGACGGCAAGAACGGGCTCGCCTGCACCACCGGCATCGATGAGTGCGGAAGCAAGGGCAAGGTCGCGATCTACCCGCTGCCGCATATGCCTGTCATCAAGGACCTCGTGCCGGACCTGACGCAGTTCTACGCCCAGCACGCTTCGATCGAGCCCTGGCTCAAGACCACGACGCCCGCGCCCGAGAAGGAATGGGCTCAAGGCAAAGCGGACCGCGAGAAGCTCGACGGGCTCTATGAGTGCATCCTGTGCGCCTGCTGCACCACATCCTGCCCGAGCTACTGGTGGAACGGCGACCGCTATCTCGGCCCCGCCGCGCTTCTCCAGGCCTATCGCTGGCTGATCGACTCGCGCGACGAGGCGACCGGCGACCGGCTCGACAATCTGGAGGATCCCTTCCGGCTCTATCGCTGCCACACCATCATGAACTGCGCGAATGCCTGCCCGAAGGGTCTGAACCCCGCCAAGGCGATCGCTGAAGTGAAGAAGATGATGGTCACCCGCCAGGTCTGAGGCGCCACAGCGAGGGAGGCATTCTCGGCGAAGCGCAGCGCTGACCCCGAGAATCGCGCGACGAGAAGACAGTGGTTCCAGAGATGGTCGGGTCGAGCCCGACCATGATGCGTCAGGCGATATACCGCCCCGGTTTGAACGGCGTCGGGTCCACTGGCGGGGTCTCGCCACAGACCAGCGCCGCAATGATCTCCCCGGTGATCGGGCCGGTCGAGAAACCGATATGCTGGTGGCCGAAGGCAAGCCAGAGGCCGGGGTTTCGCGGTGCCTCCCCGATCATCGGCAGCGAGTCGGGCAGGGTCGGCCGCGCCCCGCGCCAGGTTTCGCCCTCGAATTCCGCCAGCGGAAAAGCCTCGCGCGCGCTCTTCGTCACCATGTCGATCTGGCGGTGGCTGTCGGGCGCCTCGCGATGGCTGAGATCGACACCGCTGGTGATGCGGTATCCCTGCTCCATCGGCGCCATGAAATAGGCGGCATCGACATCGTAGACCGGGCGCGACAGGCTCGCGCCGTTTTCCGCCTGGAGATGGCGGTGATAGCCGCGCTCGACATCGAGTTTGCTGTCGAGGCCGAGCGGCGCCAACAGGTCCATGCTCCAGGGCCCGAGTGCGAGGACGGCGATCTGTGCCGTAAGGTCGCCCTTGGACGTCCTCGCCAGCCAATCGGTTCCGGTGTGCGTGAGCGTGTCGATCCGCGCCTGTTCGATCTTGCCGCCGCGCCCCGCGAAGAGTTCAGCATAGGCTTGCGTCACGGCGCCGGGCGAATCCACCGAGGCGTTCTCCAGGCAGAGCAGACCCGCGTGGAAGATCGGGTTGAGCGCGGGCTCGACGCCCGAGATGCCCTGCCGGTCGAGCACCTGCGAGACGATGCCACGGGCTGTGAGAAAATCATGCTCGGCCTTTGCGGCGGCATGCCCCGCTTCCGTTCGCCAGACCTTGAGCGTTCCGGTCTCGCGCAGGCGGTGCGAGACGCCGGCCTCCGCCATCAGGGCGCGATGGCGTGCGACCGTGCTTCCGGTCAGGGATTCGAGCGCCGCAATTCGCGCGGAAGCCTGCGAGGGCCGTGCTTCCCACAGGAAGCGCAGCAGCCAGCCGGGACGGCTCAGCGCGCGTTTCCAGTCGAGGTTGAGGGCCGCGTGGCGGTTCCCGAGATATCTCGTCAGCTTGCCGAACAGGCCGGGATTGTTGAGCGGCACGATCGAGGAGCGGGCAAGCACGCCTGCGTTGCCATAGGAGGTCTCGCGGCCGGGCTCGCGGCGGTCGATCAACGTGACGGCAAAGCCGCGCTTCTGGAGCGCGAGCGCGCAGGAGACGCCGACCATTCCGGCGCCGAGGACGATGGCGGTGCGGGTCAAATGCTCGCCGCCTCAACGGGTATCTTGAGCCAATGGTCGAGGAAGCGGTCAAGCCACAGCCTGATCGCCGGGTCGTATTGATACCAGCCCTCGAGATGCAGGTGCCGGAGCTGCGCGCCCGGCATCAGCGTGCGCTCATGGCCGCGGATCGACCAGCGGCACATCATTGCCGGCGTGACCTCCGGATGGAACTGGACGCCGTAGCAGCGGGATTCCGCACGGATCGCCTGCACCGGGAAATCCCCGCCGGTGGCGAGGCATTCGGCGCCGGTCGGGCAGTCGAAGCCGTCGCGATGCCATTGATAGACGGTGCCGGGCCAGACGAATCCGGCTTCGGCGGCGTGAAGCCTGCCATGGTCGGTCTGGTCGAGCCGGTAGTAGCCGACCTCGGCGCGGCCCTCGCCATGGGTGTAGACCCGGGCTCCGAGATGCTTGGCCAGCATCTGCGCGCCAAGGCAGATGCCGAGGAAAGGCGCGTCCTCCTTCAGGCACGTGCCGATCCAGTCGATCTCGGTCTTGACGAAATCATCGGGGTCGTTGGCGCCCATTGGTCCGCCGAAGATCACGGCACCGGCATGATCGCGCATCGTCTGCGGCAGCGGGTCGCCATAGCGCGGCTTGCGGATGTCCAACGCGTGGCCGCGAGCCTGAAGCAGGCGGCCGACGCGGCCTGGCGTCGAATGCTCCTGGTGCAGCACGATCAGCACGGGCTTGAGGGCGGCCCGGTGGGTCACCGCCGCGCACGGCCGGAGCGTCGAACGGGGCTTGCGGAGCGGACGGGCCAGAACGGCGTGGTCGGTCATCGCTTAATCAGAGTCGCTCTCGAGCGGTATTGAAAGGGAAACGCGCAGTAGACTGATTCCATGGCCGAAGAATGCCCATGGCCGAAGAATGCGGTCGCCGCGAGGGGCAGGCAAGCGGTTTATGGGCCCGCGCTGCATGGCAAGGCCTCTCCGCATGCATGACGTCGAGTGCGGCGATCACGGTTCAGCCCGCGGGCAACGCTTCGGAAACGATTGCGGACCATCCGTACTTGACTAAGCCATGCTCTTCCGACATGAGAATGAACGTTCATTCTCATGTCCCCGAGGTTCCGCTTGCCGCCGCTTGCTGCCATCCCTTCGCCCGAACGGTCCCCGTCCCAGCGTCAGACCCGCATTCTGGACGCGGCCGAGAGCGTCTTCGCGCGCGCCGGCTTCCATGCCGCGACGATGCAGGACGTGGCGGCCGAGGCCGGCATGAGCCCGGGCAATCTCTATCGCTACTTCGCCTCCAAGGACGCCATCATCGCCGGCATGGCAGAGCGCGACCGCACCCTGATCGCAGCCGATTTCGCAGAACTCGACCCGGCAAAGGGAAGCGTGCTCGACCAGCTCGAGATGCTCGGGCGAAAGCATCTCATCGAGGAACCACGCGAGAAGGCCGTCATCTGCATGCAGATCTGGGCCGAGGCGTCCCGCAACCCGGAGATGGCGCAGATGTGTGCCGCGATCGACGGCACGGTGGTCGGCGGGCTCGCGCTCGCAATTGCAGGCGCCAAGGCCAGTGGCGAGCTGCCGGCAAATCTCGACGATGCGCGCTTCCTCCAGGCGGTCTTCATGATGGCGGACGGCTTCTTCTGCCGTCGTGCCACCGATCCAGGCTTCGACGCCGTCATGGCGGCCGAGACCCTGTTCACAGCCATGCGTGGCTTGGCGCAAATCCTTGTTCTCTCCGAAGTCGGGAGCGTCCAGCCGTGATCGCCTCCTCAACTTCGATCGTATCGTTGGCTCACGCCCCCAAGGTCCGTCCGATGTCGTTGGTTCTTGCCGCTTCCCGCCTTGCGGGACTGTCACTGCCGGCGTTGGCCGCCGGCCAGGCTCCGGCCGTTCGGGCTCAGGCCCCGGTCGCTTCGGCTCAAGCCGCGCCGGCTGCCGGCCCCTCCGTGACGGTGACCAAGGCGAAAGTGTCCGAGATCGTCCAGAGCGTCGTCGTTTCCGGCTCGATGGTCGCGCGCGACGAGGTGCTGGTGCCGCCGGAGGTCGATGGCCTGTCGATCGTCGCGATCCTGGCCGAGGAGGGCGACCGCGTTGCCTCCGGACAGGTGCTGGCCCGGCTCTCGCGCACCACGCTGGAGGTTCAGAAGTCCCAGAACGACGCGCAGATCGCGCGGGCCGATGCCGGCATCGCCCAGGCCAATGCGCAGATCGCCGAGGCACAGGCCAATCTCGTCGCCGCCAACAACAATTTCGATCGCACCAAGGCGCTGCGCAGCAGCGGCAACGTCTCCAACGAAACCTATGACCAGCGGGACGCCGTGGCGCGCGCGTCCGCCGCCAAGCTCAACTCAGCCAAGCAAGCGCTCGCCATCGCGACGGCCGACATGGCGCTGGCCAAGGCGCAGGGGCGCGACATCGAGGTCAAGCTCGATCGCACCGAGATCAGGGCGCCCCGGGGCGGCATCGTCAGCCGCCGCAGCGCCAAGCTCGGCGCGACTGCCGCCATGTCGGCGGCGGAGCCGTTGTTCAGGATCATCGCCGACGGCGCCGTCGAGCTCGAGGCCGAGGTGGCCGAGGTCGAGCTGCCGGGGCTGAAGCTCGGCCAGGCCGTCGCGGTGACGCCGGCCGGCGCGACTCAGGCG
>QBLV01000003.1:89240-105600 GCA_003241815.1 Hyphomicrobiales bacterium
GCCGGGTGCGGGTCGCGCTGGTCGGCAACCCGCCGGTCGCGATCGGCTCCTTCGCGCGTGGCGTGATCGAGACCGGCCGGAAGACCGTGGTCACCCTGCCGCTATCGGCGATCACCTATGCCCGCGCCGGCGCGACGGTCCAGAGCGTCACCGACGGCAAGGTGACGACCAAGACCGTTCAGCTCGGGCTCGCCGGGGATGGCCGCGCCGAGATCGTCTCGGGCATCGCCGAAGGGGAGAGCGTGGTGGCTCGCGCCGGCACCTTTGTCCGCGATGGCGACGTCATCACGCCCGTCGCGACGAACTGAGGGAGCGGCGTCCGTGGACATCAACTTCTCCGCCTGGTCGATCCGCAAGCCGGTTCCGGCAATCCTCCTCTTCGTCGTGCTCTGCGTGCTCGGGCTTCTGTCGTTCTCGAAGCTGCCGGTGACGCGCTTCCCCAACATCGACGTGCCGCTGGTCTCGGTGACGATCACCCAGTCGGGTGCCGCCCCGGCCGAGCTCGAAAGCCAGGTTTCGAAGCGCGTCGAGGATGCGGTCGCCAATATCACCGGTGTCAAGCATGTGATGTCGACGCTGACCGATGGCTCGTCGGCCACGGTGATCGAATTCCGGCTGGAGACCAACACCGACCGGGCCGTCAACGACGTCAAGGATGCGGTCGCCAAGATCCGCGCCGACCTGCCGCGCACCATCGACGAGCCGATCATCCAGCGCATCGATGTCGAGGGGCAGTCGATCATGACCTTCGGCGCCGCCTCGACGGGCATGACGCTGGAGCAGCTCTCCTGGCATGTGGACGATGTCGTCGCGCGCGAATTGCAGGGCCTCAAGGGCGTCGGCCGCGTCGAGCGCTATGGCGGCGTCGACCGCGAAATCCGGATTTCTCTCGACCCCGACCGGCTGTTGGCGCTTGGCACCACGGCGGGCGAGGTCAACCGCCAGATCCGCGCCACCAATGTCGATCTCGCGGGCGGGCGCGGCGAGGTCGGCGGACAGGAGCAGGCGATCCGCACGCTGGCGGGCGCGCGCACCGTCGCTGAGCTGGCCGAGACCAAGATCACCCTGACCGGCGGGCGCGAAGTGCGGCTGAAGGAGCTCGGCCGCGTCGAGGATTCCAATTCCGAGCCGCGCGCCTTCGGCCGGCTCGACAAGAGCCCCGTTGTCTCGTTTTCGGTGTTCCGTTCGAAGGGCTCGAGCGAATTGTCGGTCAAGGACGTGGTGGCAGCGCGGGTGGCCGACCTCAACACGCGCTTCCCCGACATCGTCCTGAAGCCGATCGACGACGCGGTCGCCTACACCTACGGCAACTACAAGGCCGCGATGGGCACGCTGCTGGAGGGCGCGGCGCTGGCCGTGCTCGTCGTCTTCCTGTTCCTGAAGAACTGGCGGGCGACGCTGATCACGGGGGTCGCGCTGCCGCTCTCGGCCATCCCGACCTTCTGGGCAATGGAACTGATGGGCTTCTCGCTGAACCTCGTCAGCCTGCTCGGCATCACGCTGGTCACCGGCATTCTGGTCGACGACGCGATCGTCGAGATCGAGAACATCGTCCGCCACATGAAGATGGGCAAATCGCCCTATCGTGCCGCGATGGAAGCCGCAGACGAGATCGGGCTGGCGGTCATCGCGATCACGCTGACGATCGTGGCGATCTTTGCACCAGTGTCGTTCATGGGCGGCGTCGCCGGCCAGTATTTCCGGCAGTTCGGGCTGACGGTGGCGGTCGCGGTACTGTTCTCGCTGCTCGTCGCGCGGCTGATCACGCCGATGATGGCCGCCTATCTGATGAAGCCGGTGAAGCATGAGGACCCCAAGGAGGGTTTCGTCATGCGCGGCTATGTCGGGCTGCTCAAGGCAACCACCGCCTCACGCCGCATCCCTTTGCTGCCGCGCTTCGACGGCAGCGGTGGCTGGCGCTCGGTGCCCTTCAACATGTCGTATCTGACGCTGGTCTTGGGTTTCGCCTTTCTGTGGGGCTCGATCCACGCCACGGCGCTGCTGCCGACCGGCTTCATCCCCGACGAGGACACCTCGCGCGTCGTCGCCTCGGTCGAGCTGCCGCCGGGATCGACGCTGGAGGACACCCGCATCACCAGCGACAAGCTGGTCGATGCGCTCAAGACGATTCCCGAGGTGACCCATGTCTTCGTGCTCGGCGGGGCCTCGCCGACCGGCCAGCGCGAGGTCAGGCGTGCCGCCGTCACCATCCTGCTCAAGCCCAAGGCCGAGCGCGAGGCGCGCCAGAAGGACCTCAAGGTCGTCATCGCCGACAAGCTCGCCAGCGTGCCCGATGTCCGTGCCTGGTATGTCAACGAGCGCGGCGAGCGCGAGATGGCCTTCTCGATCCTCTCCAAGGACGGGGCGGCGCTGGACGAGGCCGTCGCGCGCATCGAGAGCCGGATGCGCAAGGTCGACGGCTACATCAACGTCGCCACCTCGGGCTCGTTGTCGCGACCGGAGCTGACGGTGCGGCCCAAGCTCGAACAGGCTGCCAGCCTCGGCGTCACCCCCGAAGCCATCTCGGAGGCCGTGCGCGTCGCCACCATCGGCGATGTCGGCGCCAATCTCGCCAAGTTCAACGCCGGCGACCGGCTGGTGCCGATCCGCGTCCAGCTCGACGAGGCGGCGCGCGCCGACATCCGCAACATCGCGGCGCTGCGCGTCACCAACACCAATGGCGTCTCGATCCCGCTCACCGCAGTGGCCGAGATCGGCTTCGGCGAGGGGCCCAGCTCGATCGACCGTTATGACCGCGTCCGCCGCGCCGCGATCGGCGCCGACCTCAAGCGCGGCTTCGAGCTCGGCACGGCGCAGGACACCTTCAACCAGATCGTCAAGGAGGTCGGGCTGCCGCCCGGCGTCTCGATCGCCGCGACCGGCGATGCCGAGATCCAGGGCGAGGTCGTCGCCGGCTTCGTCCAGGCGATGACGACCGGCCTGATGCTGGTCTTCGTCGTGCTGATCCTGCTGTTCGGTTCGGTCTTCCAGCCGATCACGATTCTGCTGTCGCTGCCGCTGTCCTTCGGCGGCGTGGTGATCGCGCTGCTGGCGACCGGCAACCCGGTCTCGATGCCGGTCTATATCGGCCTGCTGATGCTGATGGGGATCGTCACCAAGAACGCGATCATGCTGGTCGATTTCGCGGTTGAGGAGGAGGGGCGCGGCAAGGACCGCCGCACCGCCCTGCTGGAGGCGGGCCGCAAGCGCGCCCGGCCGATCGTGATGACGACCATCGCGATGGCGGCCGGTATGGCGCCTTCAGCCTATGGCGTCGGCGACGGCGGCGAGTTCCGGGCGCCGATGGCGATTGCGGTGATCGGCGGGCTTTTGGTCTCGACCGTGCTCAGCCTTGTCTTCGTGCCGTCCTTCTATGCGGTGATGGACGATCTCTCGAAGGGAACGGGCTGGCTCTTCGGGCGCTTCTTCAGCAAGCCGGAGGATGAGAGTTTGTGGGAGGCGATGCCGGAGGAGGGCCACGCAAAGCGGGAGGCGGGCGCCGCGCAGATGAAGCTGCCGCTGCCGCCGCCACGTTTGGCGGCGGAGTGAGGGGCGTATTCTCAAGCTGGCAGATTATCAACTCGCTGACTTCGCGTTTAGTGCGCCCGCTGACTTGATAAAAGGAACCAACTTTTGATCGAATAGCGTGGGTAACTCGTAGCTACCCTTTAAGAGGCCTCTGCCGATGGATAATCTCTTCGAGATTCGGCGAGGGGCAGGCAATTATGGCAGAGCAATCACTTGCGCATATTCGCCGCATAGAATTTTCGAATTTCAAGGCGTTCGCCAGCTACTCTTTGAGCCTTTCTGACGTAAATATTCTTGTCGGGCCAAATAATTCCGGAAAGTCGACCATTATTGGGGCGCTTCGGACTCTCGATGCCGCTGTTAGGCTGGCACGAACTCGACCGCCCTCACGGTTGCATATCGGTGAAACTCTCGCTGTCGGATATCGGATTCCGGAGGAGAGCGTCCCAATTTCTTTGGAGAACGTTCAAACTGACTATAATGGCTCCGAATCTCGCGTTACGTTCCATTTGACCAATGGGAACTCGCTCGCGCTTGTTTTTCCCGAAGAGGGGGGCTGTGTTCTCGTTCCAGAGATGCGCAGCAGTCTGGTTACAAGCGCCGCAATTTTTAAACGTGAATTTCCATTGGCGCTGGTCATTGTCCCGGTTCTAGGGCCTGTGGAACATAAGGAGCAACGTCGCGAGAGAAATACGGTTGTTTCGGGACTTTCTACTCATCGAGCTTCGCGACATTTCCGGAGTTACTGGCATTATTATCCCGAAGCATTTGAGGCTTTTGCCGGCTTAGTGGCGCGCACATGGCCGGGGATGAGCATTAGCTCACCTGAGCACGATCATGGCTCGGGAGAACTTGCCATGTTTTGCTTAGAAGGACGAATGACACGCGAACTTTACTGGGTAGGATTTGGTTTTCAAGTGTGGTGCCAATTGCTCACGCATCTTTCGAGAGCCACTGAGGGTTCCCTTGTCGTAGTGGACGAGCCAGAAGTTTATTTGCACCCTGATGTGCAACGCCAGCTGTTGGGAGTTATTCGCGACATTGGGGCGGATGTTCTTTTGGCTACGCACTCCAGTGAAATTATAGCAGAAGCAGACCCTGCAGAAATAGTGATGATTGATAAGCGTCGTCGAACAGGCGATCGACTGAAGAATGTTGCGGGAATTCAGCGGGCGCTTGATGCGGTAGGGTCAGCCCAGAACATTACGTTAACAGCGCTTGCAAAGAACAGACGTGTTCTATTTGTCGAAGGGTTAGACGACTTTAGGCTTCTTCGTCGATTTGCGCGAAAACTGTCAATGCACGAACTAGGTTCGGGCATTGGTCTCACGCCACTAGAGTCGGGCGGGTTTGGCTCTTGGCAGCGGATCACGGTGCTCGCGTCCGGCATTGCGGATGCGCTAGGCGCACCACTTATCATTGGCGCGATCTATGATCGTGACTATTTTTGTAATGAGCAGATCGAAGAAGTTTTAACCAGCCTTGCTGTTGATCTAAAATTTGCACATGTGCTTGGTCGAAAAGAGATCGAGAATTATTTACTCGTTCCCGCTGCATTAGATCGTGCAATTGTGCGAGCGGCAAACGCAAGAGATTCTGACGAAAGCCGCTCGCGCGCTGTGAGTGTTGATTCCAGATCCATTTTAGACGAAATCACTCGACCTATTAAAGAAGATACGATGTCGCAGATTATGGCTCGACGCCATGATTTTCTACAGCGTACCGGATTAGATAAATCGCAAATCTATAAAGATGCAATAGGTCCATTCGAAGCGCGGTGGGCCACGATCGAAGATCGAATGCAAATCGTTCCTGGGAAAGAAACGCTGCGTTTATTCAGAGAGCGGACACAGGAAACATTCGGTGTAACATTAACTAATGCGCGTGTTATAGACGCAATGCATCGACAGGATTTTCCAAGCGATCTCGTCGATCTACTTACGTCCCTCGATGGCTTTCGGAAGACTCTGTTTTGAGCCTTCCACAGCCAAGCCCCCGACCGGCTCACGCCGCGGGGTTTCGCTTCACTGGCATCCCCTGAGGGGTGCGCGGAGCCGGGCGGCGCGGCGGCTTTGGCCGCGTGCCGATGTCGAGTGTCGATGTCGAGGTCGAAGCGGCGGGGCTGCCCGCCGTCCGGCTCCGCGCGCGGTTGTCTGTGGTGCCACTCGCCGCCCATTAAGGTCGGTCCTGACCGGGATTGCTGAAGGCCCCGGCGACGAGCATCCCCTCCGGGTGGACGGCCTTGCGAGGGCCGCCATCCCGAACACCGCATTCCGCCCGGCCGCACGATGCCTCGCGACAGCCCCCTTGGTCGGGTGGAACGGGGGCAGGATAAGCACAGATGAGGGGCGCGGGGATAACCGCCCGGGCGCCGGATCGCAGCGGGAAGGCAAGGGCTTCCGGCCTGCGCCGCTCCCCCCTTTCGCGCCACTTACTCAATCGGTTTGGCCGGGAACATCGCCCCACCGGGTCGGTTCGCCTCTCAGATACATCAGAGAGGACCAGCCCATGTTCATGCGCGTCGACAAGCTCCAGACCGAGCTTCCCGCACCGAAGAAAAAAGACCCCAATGCCGCCGCAGCCCTTCAGGAACTGCTCGGCGGCAAATATGGCGAGATGTCCACGCTCGGGAACTACATGTTCCAGAGCTTCAATTTCCGCAGCAAGGACAAGCTGAAGCCGTTCTACCACCTCGTCGCCAGCATCACGGCCGAGGAGCTGGGTCATGTTGAGCTGGTGAGCCATGGCGTCGCCATGCTCAACAACGGCCCCGACAATGACGGCGACGAGGCCGATGGCGGCGATATTTCCGACGCGCCGCACGAGCTGATGAAGGACATCCGCCTGGCTGCGGCCTTCCTGTCCAATGGCGGCGGCGCGACGCCGGTCAACAGCAACGGCGCTCCGTGGAACAACGACTTCATCACCACGACGGGCAATGTCGTGACCGATCTGCTGCACAATTTCCATCTCGAATGCGGTGCGCGGCTGCACAAGCTGCGGGTCTACGAGACATTATCGGACCCGACCGGCCGCGAGGTCTGCGGCTATCTTCTGGTCCGCGGTTCGGTCCACGCACACGCCTATGCGCTGGCGTTGAAGCAGATCACGGGCGTCGCGATCGAGAAGATGCTGCCAACCCCGAATATCGATCTGAGCAAGATTCCCGAATGCCAGAAGTACCTCGATGAAGGCTCTCATCGCCGGCTCTACACCTTCAGCCCGAAGGATTACGACGGCATGGCGGGCATCTGGGGCAATGGCGAGATGGCCCTGCCGGGCGACCCGCCGGGCGAACTCGAAGTGGTTGATGGCATGCCCGAAGGCGGCAAGATCCACCAGTTGACCGGTGTCCCGTCCGCCTTCACCCCGGATTATGCGCCCGAGGAAATGTTTGAGATTGCGACGAAGCTGTACAAAGCATCGCGCTGAGTCTTATGCAGTTTGACCCGGTGGCGGAACGCCGCCGGGTCAAACCACCAGGTTACGCGGCGGTGTCGGAGCCTGCGCTGACCACGCCGTAGGAGCCGGACTTGGCCCCGGCTTCGGTCTTGTGCCCGACGGCGGCGAGGCCCCGTCGCAACAGCTCGCGGATCGCGGCGGCACGGCTCGGCAACCGGTTGGAAAAACGAAAATCGTCGAGCGCCGAGAGCTCTGTGTCGTCGACCATGACCTGCAATCGCTCGCCGCGCGTCAGGTCACGGCCTTTCAATGTCTTTTCGCCCATTGCATCGGCTCGCCCAGTGAAGGTCGATCGGTTCGGGATTGGAGTTATGCCAAGCAGACGCAAACGCCGCTGATTTGTTCCTCGCCAGACGGGCACGGCGCCTGAAGGGGTCTCGCTCACAGGGACGGTGAGATGGGCCTGTCATTGCCCGAGGGTGTCGGTGGCTGCTGATTGCGCCGATTGAGCATTTCGCCGCGCGACTTGACGATCCGGGCGACGACGACGTCCTGAACGCTCTGGGTGGCGGCGCGGCGCACCGCCTCGCGATCGACAGGCCTCGAGCCGTTATGCTCCTGAAGCTCGATGATCGCCTGAGCCAGCGCATCGACATCTGCCTTGCAGAAGATCATCGCCGCCTTGGCGACGACCTCGGCCTTCTCGTCGGTCGCCAGCATCGGGCCGCCCTCGCGGCCGATGCAGGTCAGCATGCGGGTGCGGATCAGGTCGCGGGTCTTCTCGAGCACGACCTTCTTCTCGGCCCTGGCCTGGATCTCGGCTTCCGTCGGCGGGGCGACGACGTTCGGGCGGGCGGCGGGATTGACCGGCCCGCGAATGCTCGCGCTCTGCTTGGCGCATGCGACCAGCGCCGGCAGCATTTCGCCGGTCGAGGTCAGCGCGAATGTCAGGCGCTGGTCGTTGGCGACCAGTTCCAGAAAGCGGCCCTGGCGGAAGGCGCTGATGAGCTGCGACTCCGCCGGCATCGCGATGGTCAAGAGGTTCGCCGTCTTCACATCCGCCGTGACGTCGACGCGCGAAGTGCGGTCGAACACGAGCTGGAGGTTCAGTCGGCTGCCGGGCTTCAGCTTCCAGTTGGGATGGGCAAAACCAATCAGCCATTTGAGATCGGCCGTGATCGAGGTGAACATCCGCGTGCCGTTGCGATAGCCGGCATTCACGGCGCAATGCGAGAAGGCGCCGGTCGTCTCACTGGTGTAGGCGCCGCCCTTCCAGTTGCCGACGACGATCTCTCCAAATGGCCCTGCCGCCTGCGCCGCCGGGGCCAGCAGGAGGGTTGAAGCAAGAATACACCTGCGCAGCATGCTCACCTCGCCTGATTGAGGCGCGCAGGATGACGTCTGACGCCCGATATCGCAATCCCGTGCGGTGAGAGCCTATCCCCGAAGTGTCGCTTAGCCGGCAATGATGAGGCGCTGTCAGCCTTTCCGCACCATCAGCACGGCAGCAAGGATCGCGATGCCGCCGAAGGCCTGGACGGGGGAGGGCTGCTCGCCGAAGAGCGCCCAGGCCGAGAGCACGGCGACCATCGCGGGCCAGACCATGACGAGGGAGGCCGCGCTGGCGCCGTAATGGCCGAGCGAGAGCGTAATCAAGCCCTGGCCGAGCGCATGCGAGACGAGGCCGAGAGCGATCACCGCAAGCCAGCCCGTCAGGCTGGCGGGGATGATGGTCTCGCCCAGCGCGAAGGCGGTGACGAGGCAGAAGACGGCGCAGATCGCGCTTGAAATCAGGCTGATGCGGCCGGCCTCGGCCCGGTCGCGGGCCCGGCGCACGGCCATGATGTATGCCGCGTAGGAGATCGCGGCGCCGATGGCGAGGCTGTCTCCGAACAGGCCGCCCGGCGCGGGCGCTGCCGTGCCGGCGAATTTCGGCAGCACGAGCATCATCGCGCCGCCAAGTGCCAGCGCCAGCGCGCCGAGGATGCGCCGGCTCGGGCGCTCGGCAAACAGGAGCCAGCCGCCGAGGACGACCGCGACCGGCGAGAGATTGCCGAGCAGCGAGGCGTTGGCGATGGTCGTGAAGGCAAGCGAGGCGTTGTAGAGGACGACATCGACGCCGAAGGCGATGCCGGCCAGCGCGATCGGAAGCAGGGCGCCCGCGGTCGGGGCCGGGCGGCCCGGACGTCGCCGCTCCAACCCCATCCAGAGGCCGAGCACCGGCAGGGCGAAGATCATCCGCCAGAACCCGGCCGCGGCCGGACCGACATCGGCGAAGCGCACGAACACGCCCGAAAAACCGATGCAGGTCGCGCCCGCGAGCAAGGCGAGGAACATCGCGAGTGCAGGCGCTGTCGGGACGGGCATGACGGTGGCGGGGGCGGACATGGTGGAGTCACTCATGGCTTCGTTCAGGGCACGTCCGTCATTGCGAGCGCAGCGAAGCCATCCAGAGGGCGTCGAGCGAGACCTTCTGGATGGCTTCGCTGCGCTCGCAATGACGAGGGCGGTGTTTACGCCCCTTCCTTGCATCGGAAAAACGGATTATTTCGATTTAACCATTCTTAAAAGCGATCGCACTCTTGAGCCGATCGATGGAGGCTGTGCCATGTCCGCGCATTTCGATCTGGCGGCACTCGACATGCTGGTGGCGGTGGTCGAGAGCGGCGGCTTCACGGCAGCGAGTGCCCGGCTCGGGCGGACGCAATCGGCGATCTCGGTCCGAATCCAGGATCTGGAAAACCAGCTCGGCCACAGGCTGCTGGAGCGCTCGCGGCGCGGCGTGGTGCCGACCCATGCCGGCGAGCGGCTGATCGCCCATGCGCGGCGGATGCTGGCGATCCAGCGCGAGGCACTCGACGATCTCGGCGGCAGCAGCGCCTCGGGGCGCCTGCGGATCGGCATTCCCGACGATTATGTCGATGCCTTCCTGCGGCCGCTGATCGCGCGTTTCGCGGCCGAGCATCCCAAGGTCGAGCTGGAGCTGCATTGCGATCTGTCGAAGCGGATCGAGCCCGCCGTGGCGGCAGGCGAATTCGATCTGGCGGTCGTGACGCAGGATCCCAGGCGCCCGGTCGGCGAGGTGATCCGGCGTGAGCCCGTGGTCTGGATCGCGGCGCGCGGGCACCGGCCGGAGTTGCAGGAAACGTTGCCGCTGGCACTGTTCTCGGAAGGCTGCCGGGTGCGGCCGCGCCTGCTGGCGGCAATGGCGGAAGCGCAAAAGGATTACCGCCTCGTCTTCTCCTGCTCGCACACCTCGGGCATGCTCTCGGCCGTCGAGGCGGGGTTTTGCGTCACGGCTGTGACCGAGAGTGCGGTGCCGGCGACGGCGCGTCGGCTCGGCCCGGCGGAAGGCTTGCCCGCGCTGTTCGAGCTTTCCGTCGGGTTGATCATGGGGCCGCAGCCGGGGCTGGCGGCGCGTCGCTTCGCCGACGCGTTGCGCGAGGAGATGGCGTCACCGAGACTGGCGGCATGACGCGCCGCATTGCCCTTTGCCCCCGCGATCACTACTGAGAGCCCATGAAATTCCTCGACCAAGCCAAGATCTATGTGAAAGCGGGAGATGGCGGCGCCGGCTGCGTCTCCTTCCGCCGTGAAAAATTCATCGAGTTCGGCGGGCCCAATGGCGGCGACGGCGGACGCGGCGGCGATGTCATCATCGAATGCGTGCAGGGCCTGAACACCCTGATCGACTTCCGCTTTCAGCAGCATTTCAAGGCCAAGATCGGCGGGCACGGCATGGGTGCCGACCGGCACGGTGCCAATGGCGAGACGAAGGTTCTGAAGGTGCCGCCGGGCACGCAGGTCTTCGACGAGGACGGCGAGACGCTGGTCGCCGACCTCACAGAGCCCGGCCAGCGCTTCGTCCTGTGCAAGGGCGGCAATGGCGGCTTCGGCAACGCCTATTTCAAGACGGCGACCAACCAGGCGCCGCGCCATGCCAATCCGGGCCTGATCGGCGAGGAGCGCTGGGTCTGGCTAAGGCTGAAGCTGATCGCCGATGCCGGGCTGATCGGCCTGCCCAATGCCGGCAAGTCGACATTCCTCGCGACAGTGACCGCCGCCAAGCCGAAGATCGCCGATTATCCCTTCACGACGCTGCATCCGGGGCTCGGCGTCGTGCGCGTCGATGCGCGCGAGATGGTGCTGGCCGATATTCCGGGCCTGATCGAGGGTGCGCATGAGGGCCATGGACTGGGCGACCGGTTCCTCGGCCATGTCGAGCGCTGCCGCGTGCTGCTGCATCTGGTCGAGGGCACCAGCGAGCATGCCGGCAAGGCCTACAAGACCGTTCGCAAGGAGCTCAGCCTCTATGGCGAGGGCCTGGACGAGAAGCCCGAAATCGTGGCGCTGTCGAAGGTCGATGCGCTCTCGCCGGAACTGCTCAAGGAGCAGGTCGCGCGGCTGAAGCGGGCCTGCAAGCGCATGCCGATCGTGCTGTCATCGGCTTCTGGAGAGGGTGTGGAAGCAGCGCTGCGGGCGCTGTTCACCTATGTCGAGGATGCCCGCAAGGAAGAGGCGCGGCAGAACGCCCCGGTCGAGGATGTCGGCTGGCGGCCCTAGACCGCCAGCCCTGACCGTCAGCGAGTGGCGCGGCGCGTCGAGCGAACGACGGTCGGCGCACTGACCGCTCCAACCGCCCCGCCGACGACGGCGCCGACGGGCCCGGCCACGAGCGCTCCGGTTCCAGCGCCGGCAGCGGCGCCGCCGATGCGTTGGTCGGTGGTGTTGCCGCAGGCGCCGAGCGCGATCGTGCAGGCGGCCAGCAGGCCCAGGGTCGACATGTTCATGGTGTTGAAATCCCAGCGTTTGAGTGAGCCTTAAACGCGTGGGCAGGGCGTTGGTTCCACCTGGCACCAGGCTGACGGTATCCGCGGTTCGACACCCTGACGGTTTTCCTTGCCAGCGAGGGGCCTTCGGCCTTGCGATCTCCGGAAAAATCCGTATACAGCCGGCATCGCATCAGCCGCATTCGTCTCGTGGTCGATGAGGGCCGGTTTCCGGTTCGCGTCGCTGGGTTTGTATTGGGCTGGTTCTGTTTTCGCTGGTTCTGTTTTTGACCGGTTCGTCCATGCAGGGCGGATCGATGGAGTTGAGACCATGAAGATCCGCAATTCGCTGAAGTCGCTGCGCGCCCGTCACCGCGACAACCAGCTCGTGCGCCGCAAGGGCCGCGTCTACATCATCAACAAGGTCCAGAAGCGCTTCAAGGCGCGCCAGGGCTGAGGTTGCGGCGGCCTTGACGGCCGCCTGCCTCACTTTTGGGGTCGAGGACAAAGCGGGGCGCCTTACGGCGCGCCCGCTTTTTTGCGTTGGCGGTCGCTGCTCCGTGAATTGACCTGTCGGTGCGGGCGGCTACACTTGCGGACATGATAATCGCACGCACGCTCTCCGCTGCCCTCCTGCTGGCGCTTGCGGCCGTCGCCCCCTTCGCGACCGCGCAAGCGCAGGATGCCGCGCCGCAGCGTCCCGGTGCGGTTGCGCCCACCGACAAGGACGGCAATCCCGGTTCGACACCGGCAGCCCCTGTGCGCTCGCCGGCCGCCACGCTGGAGAAGCTGTTCGAGCGCCTGGCAGCGGCCAAGACGCCCGAAGAAGCCAAGGGCATCGCCAATCTGATCCAGCGCCGCTGGGCGCGTTCGAATTCCCCCACCGCAGATCTGTTGATGACCCGCGCCCAGACGGCGATGAAGGCCAAGCAGCTCGAACTGGCGATCGAACTGCTCGACCGCGTGATCAGCCTGGAGCCGGACTGGGCCGAGGGCTGGAACCAGCGCGCCAACGCGCTCTTCATCGCCGGCGACCCGATCCGCTCGATGCTGGACATCGGCGAGGCGCTGAAGCGCGAGCCACGGCATTACGGCGCGATGATGGGGCTCGGCACGATCCTGCGTCAGCAGGGCGACGACAAGCGCGCCATGGTCGCCTTTCGCCGGGCCCTCGAGGTTTATCCGCAGCTCGAGGCGATCAAGAACGCGGTCGAGGCGCTGAAGACCGAGGTTGACGGCCGCGACGCCTGACGACAGCGTCCGCGATGACCTCGCAGAACCGAAGCGGCAGCGGCTGCGTATGCACGCCATGCTGACCCGCTCCCTCCTCGTCGTCCTGATCCTTGCGATCGCAGGCATCATGCTCTGGTCGCAATGGCTCGGCACTGAGGCCGCGCGGCGCTACCCGCCCAAGGGCAGCTTCGTGCCCGTCGCCGGCGGACGCCTGCATTACCGGGAAAGCACGCCGGCCGGCGAGGTGCGCGGCACCGTGGTCCTTGTCCATGGCGCCTCCTCCAACCATGCCGATCTGCTGGCCACGCTTGGGCCGGAGCTCGGCCATTATCGGGTCATCGCGATCGACCGGCCGGGCTCTGGCTGGAGCGACCGGCTGGAGGGCGACGCCATGGCCGATCCCGGGCGGCAGGCGCATGCCTTGATGCAGGGGCTCGATGCGATCGTGCCCGAGCGCTTCGTGCTGGTTGCCCATTCGCTCGGCGGGGCGGCCGCCACGCGGATCGCGCTCGACCGGCCGGAGCGGCTGCGCGGACTCGTCCTGCTCGGGGCCGTGACCCATCCCTGGCCCGGCGGCATCGCCTGGTATCACCATGTGACGGGCTGGCCGGTGGTCGGTCCCCTGTTCACGCGGCTGGTCGGCGTGCCGGCGGCCAGCCTGCTGCTGCGGGCGGGCGCCGAAAGCGTCTTCGCGCCGCGCCCGGTGACGCCTGGTTATCTGGCGACGGGAGAGATCGTGCTCTTGCTGCGGCCGGCGACCTTCCGCGCCAATTCGCAGGACATCGCCGCCACCTTCGACTTCGTCAGCGCGCAGGTGCCGCGCTATCGCGATCTGAAGGTGCCGGTGGTGGCGATCACCGGAGACAGCGACGCCATCGTTTCGCCGACCATCCATTCGGCCGCGATCGCCAAGCAGGCACCGCAGGGCCGGTTCGTGCTGCTGCCGGGCGTCGGCCACATGCCCCATCACGCGGCGCCCGAGATCGTTGTCGAGGCGATCGATCAGATCGTCGGCCCACGGTCGGGGCTGGCGCTGAACTGAGCGCCCGGCCCTGCCTCACGCCTTCTCGACATGCTCCTTGGAGACGAAGGCGATACGCACCATGTTCGTCGCGCCTGGCGTCCCGAAGGGCACGCCGGCGACGACGATGATGCGGTCGCCGAGCTTGGCAAAGTTCTCGCGCACGGCGAATTTGCAGGCGCGCGAGGCCATGTCGTCATTGTCGCTGGCATCCTTCGTCACCACGGAATGCACGCCCCACACCAGCGTGAGTCGCCGCGCCGTGGCGCGGTTGGGCGTGAGCGCGATCACGGTCGAGTTCGGCCGTTCCCGGGCGATGCGGAAAGCGGTCGAGCCCGACGAGGTCCAGGCCGCGATCACCTTGAGTTTCAGCGTGTCGGCGATCTCATGAGCGGCCTTGGCGATGGCGTCGGCGCCGGTGGCTTCCGGCTCGGCGCGCTGCGCCTCTAGGATCGAACGGTAGACCGACTCGCTTTCGACCTCCTCGGCGATGCGGTTCATCATCGAGACCGCCTCGATCGGGAACTGGCCGGCCGCGCTTTCGGCGGAGAGCATGACCGCGTCGGCGCCCTCGAAGACGGCGGTTGCGACGTCCGAGACCTCGGCGCGCGTCGGCACCGGGCTGGTGATCATGCTTTCCAGCATCTGGGTTGCGACGACGACGGGCTTTCCTTTGCGGCGACACATCCGGGTAATGCGCTTCTGCGTGCCTGGCACCTTCTCCAGCGGCATCTCGACGCCGAGATCGCCGCGCGCCACCATAATCGCGTCGGACGCATCAATGATCTCCTCAAGTCGCACCAGCGCCTGAGGCTTCTCGATCTTGGCCAGCGCCAGCGCCCGTCCGCGCACGATCTTGCGCAGATCCGCCATGTCCTCGGGCCGCTGCACGAAGGACAGCGCGATCCAGTCGACCCCTGCCTCGGCGGCGGCCTCGGCATCGGAGCGGTCCTTGTCGGTCATGGCCGAGACGGCGATCGTGGTGTCGGGCAGGCTGACGCCCTTGCGCGAGGACAGCCGGCCGCCGACGACGACGCGCGTCACGGCCTGGGTCGGGCTCGCTTTTTCGACGGTCAGACGCAGCTTGCCGTCGTCGAGGATCAGCGTATGCCCGGGCTCCAGCGCGCTCAGGATTTCGGGGTGAGGCAGCTGGACCCGCTTGAGCGTCCCTGGCGCGGGATCGGAATCGAGCGTAAAGCGCGCGCCGTTCTCCAGTATCACCCCACCATCGCCGCCGAAGGCGCCCACGCGCAGCTTGGGGCCCTGAAGATCGGCGAGGATGCCGACCGGCCGGCGGAACTGGGTCTCCAGCGCGCGCAGCATCGCCACCTTCTCGGGCAGCGTCTCGCGTTAGGTGTGGCTCATATTGATGCGGAAGACATCGACGCCGGCTTCGAACAGCTTCGCGCACATCTCGGAGGTGGCGGATGCCGGCCCCAGCGTGGCGATGATCTTGATACGGCGCTCGCGCTTCATGAAAATATCCCCTCAGGGCCGCGCGGGCGCGCTGCCGGTGGTGTCGGTGAGCTGGATCGTCCAGCTCTTCTGTTCGCCCGTATCGACCTCGAAGAAGCCGGCGCGGTCATAACCGCGGGCCAGACAGTCTTCTATCCCGCGAATCGTGAATTCCTTGTTGCGGGTACACATCACGGACTTGCCGGTCCACTCGCCGCCGCGGTCGTAATCGACGGCATGGACATAGTAGAAGCGCGCGGCCAGCGTGCCGCGCAGCAGCGTCTCGCAGGCGCGCGGGCCGATGTTCCACCAGCCCTCCGTGGTCCAGCCCTGCGCATCGCGATAGCCGATGGCGACGCCGACGCGGCTGCCCGAGGTGTTGCACATGCGCAAATCGGCAAAGGCCGGGCTGGCGCCTAGCAGGCCGGCCGCCAGCAGGGCCAGGCTAAGGATCGCGCTTTGGTGTCGGCTCATCACTCAGGTTCAGACTTTGGGCTTCGGTCAGGTTTGGGGCTCGATCAGGATGACGCGGCAGTCGTTGACGTTGGTCAGAGTCGGCCCGGTTCGCAACAGGTCGCCGAGCGGCTCGAAGAAGCCGGTCGAATCGTTGTCGGCGAGTGATCGGGCAGGATCAAGGCGCAGCGCCCCGGCGCGGGCCAGCGTCGTCTCGTCGATGATCGCGCCGGCCGGGTCTGTCGCCTCGCCGCCGCCGCCATCGGTGCCGTCGGTGTCGCCGGAGAGCGCGACGATGCCGGGCTCGGCCCGCAGCGCGATGGCCAGCGCGAGCGCATATTCCTGGTTCGGCCCGCCACGGCCCGTGCCACGCAGCGTCACGGTCAACTCTCCGCCGGAAAGGATGGCTGCACGCCGTCCCTCTCGCTTGAGCGAAAGTGCGAGCGCGGCGTGTCGCGCCGCGACGTCGCGGGCCTCGCCTTCGAGATCGGGGCCGAGA